>CANCLK010000003.1 GCA_947378785.1 Comamonadaceae bacterium | reverse complement strand
TGCGTTTTCTCGTTCATGCCGTCAACGCCGACTTCCAGCCCGCGCAAGGCTTTCTGGAACGACTCCTGGAAAGTCCGGCCCATGGCCATGACTTCACCGACCGACTTCATCTGCGTCGTCAGACGCGAATCCGCGGTGGGGAATTTTTCAAATGCAAAACGCGGAATCTTGGTCACCACGTAATCGATGCTCGGCTCGAAACTGGCCGGCGTTGAACCGCCGGTGATGTCGTTGCGCAACTCGTCCAGCGTGTAGCCAATGGCCAGCTTGGCCGCCACTTTGGCGATTGGAAAGCCAGTCGCTTTGGACGCCAATGCTGAGGAGCGCGAAACCCGCGGATTCATCTCAATGACGACCATACGGCCGTCATCGGGATTGATCGAGAACTGAACGTTCGAGCCGCCGGTGTCGACGCCGATTTCGCGCAGCACAGCCAAAGAGGCGTTGCGCAAAATCTGGTATTCCTTGTCGGACAGCGTCTGGGCGGGCGCGACGGTGATCGAGTCGCCGGTGTGCACACCCATCGGGTCCAAGTTTTCAATTGAGCAGACGATGATGCAGTTGTCGGCTTTGTCGCGGACCACTTCCATCTCGTACTCTTTCCAACCCAACAGCGACTCTTCAATCAAGAGCTCGTTGGTGGGGGAGGCTTCGAGTCCGCGTTTACAGATTTCCTCGAACTCTTCCGGGTTGTAGGCAATGCCACCACCGGTGCCGCCCAGCGTGAAGCTGGGGCGAATGACGGTGGGGAAACCCAGCGTTTTCTGCACGACCCAGGCTTCGTCCATGGTGTGGGCAATGCCGGAGCGGGCCGAGCCAAGACCGATCTTGGTCATCGCATCTTTGAACTTCAACCGGTCTTCGGCTTTGTCGATGGCTTCGGGCGTGGCACCGATCAGCTCGACGCTGTATTTTTCCAAGACACCGTTGCGCCACAGGTCGAGCGCGCAATTCAGCGCGGTCTGTCCGCCCATGGTCGGCAAGATTGCATCAGGCCGCTCTTTGGCGATGATTTTCTCAACCGTCTGCCAGGTGATCGGCTCGATGTAGGTGACGTCGGCGGTGGCCGGGTCGGTCATGATCGTGGCCGGGTTGCTGTTGATCAGAATGACCTTGTAACCCTCTTCACGCAGCGCCTTGCAGGCTTGCACGCCGGAGTAGTCGAACTCGCAAGCCTGACCGATGATGATGGGGCCGGCCCCGATGATGAGGACCGATTGAATGTCTGTGCGCTTTGGCATTTATTGAACTCCGGCTGGCGCTTGTGGCCCAGCTTCCATCAACGCCGTGAAGCGGTCGAAAAGATAGGCAATGTCGTGGGGACCCGGCGATGCTTCAGGGTGACCCTGGAAGCAGAACGCCGGCTTGTCGGTGCGGGCCAAGCCCTGGACCGTGCCGTCAAACAAGCTGACGTGCGTGGCACGCAGGTTGGCAGGCAACGATTTTTCATCGACCGCAAAACCGTGATTTTGGCTGGTGATGCTGACGCGGTTCGTCTCCAATTCCTTGACCGGGTGGTTGGCGCCGTGGTGGCCAAACTTCATCTTGAAGGTTTTGGCGCCACTGGCCAAGGCCATGATCTGATGACCCAAGCAAATACCGAAGGTCGGGATACCGGTCTCGATCAACTCGCGCGCAGCGGCAATCGCGTAGTCGCAAGGCTGCGGATCGCCCGGGCCGTTGGCCAAGAAAATACCATCCGGCTTCAGTTTGAGAACGTCAGCAGCAGAGGTTTGTGCCGGCACCACGGTGATGCGGGCGCCGCGCTCAGCCAGCATGCGAAGAATGTTTTTCTTCACGCCAAAGTCCAGCGCCACGACATGAAACTTAGGCTGAGCCTGCACGCCGTAACCTGATCCGAGCTTCCACTCGGTTTCAGTCCATGCGTAGGCTTGCCGGGTCGACACGACTTTGGCCAAGTCGAGGCCCGACATGTTGGGGGCCGCTTGCGCGGCGGCAACGGCCTTGGCAATCAGCGCGGGCGTGGCGGACTCGCCAGCGGCCAAGGCCGTGATGCAACCGTTTTGCGCGCCTTTGGAGCGCAGGTGACGCGTCAATTGGCGCGTGTCGATGTTGGCAATCGCCACCGTGCCCTGGCTGACAAGGTAGTCAGACAGCGTGGCGGTTTGGCGAAAGTTTGACGCGATCAGCGGCAAGTCTTTGATGATGAGTCCGGCAGCATGGACTTTATCGGCTTCAACGTCCTCAAGATTGACACCGTAATTGCCTATGTGCGGATACGTGAGGGTCACGATCTGCTGGCAATAGCTCGGGTCCGTGAGGATTTCCTGGTAGCCGGACATAGCGGTGTTGAACACCACCTCGCCGACGGTGGAGCCTGCGGCTCCAATGGAACTGCCGATAAAGACTGTGCCGTCTGCGAGCGCCAAAATGGCGGAAGGGGTAGTTCCCTGTAGAGACAAAAGCACTGGGTTCTCCGGGTGGTTACGGTTCGCCCAAGCGTGCGCAAAAAGGCCCCGGTAAGGACGCAAATTGACTGCTATGTGAGGGTGTTGGCTTGACTCGGCGCTCGGGCAAAGCTGGGTTTAGAAAAGCCCCTGATTATAGCCGAGCAAAACCCAATTTCTGGCTAGCCCAGTGCCGTTGTTGCACTCGCATACAGGCAGATGGCGGCTGCGGCGCCTACATTCAGAGACTCTTCTCCACCCGGCTGGGCAATGCGCACCAAGACTTGCGCTCGCGACATCAGGGAGGCGCTCACGCCCTGCCCCTCATGACCCATGACCCAAGCGCACGGTGACGGCAACGTTTGTTCATGCAAATAAGCGCCTTCGTGTGAACTCGTCACGACCAAAGGCACGTTCAACGCGAGCAGCGCATCTGGCTCAAGACCTTCCATCAACTGAAGCCCGAAATGCGCGCCCATGCCTGCCCGTAACACTTTGGGCGACCACAAGGCAGCCGTTCCCTTCAAGGCCATGACCTGCTTGAATCCGAAGGCGGCGGCGCTACGCAAGATCGAGCCCACATTGCCGGCGTCTTGCACGCGGTCCAAAATGACCGTCGCCACATCAGGCAACAGCGGTGAGGCTGACGGCAATGCCATCACAAAACCCATGGGCGCTGGCGACTCCAGTCCACTGAACTCAGACCACAGAGCATCCGATATGACCACCGTTTTGCCAGTGTTCGCAGCCCATTCAGCAGGTGCCTTTGGCCAATAAGATTCAGCAAAAACGGCGATCTGCGGCGCGAGTCCTCGAGCCAGTGCGGCGCGACACAAGTGGTCGCCCTCCAGCCAGACCAAGCCCTCTTTGCGGTAAGCCGTGCTTTCATGGACCAGCTTTTTCAGCGTTTTGATGAAAGGGTTAGCACGGGAAGCGATATGCGTCACCGAGCCCTGATTCTCTATGAACGTCATTTCAGCACCTCGGCCACGGGGCGAAACGTTCGCCGGTGTTGCGGACAAGCGCCGTGTTCGCGCAGCGCCGCCAAATGCTCGGCCGTACCGTAACCCTTGTGGGTTGCAAAACCGTACTGCGGGTACTCCAAATGAAACTCCTGGCACCAACGATCGCGCCAGACTTTGGCCAGAATAGAGGCTGCAGAAATGGCCGGCACCAAGGCATCGCCACCAACAATCGCTTCGGCCACAATCACCAGCGTCGGGATGCGGTTGCCATCGACCAGCACTTTGGATGGTTTGAGTCGCAGCCCTTCGACCGCGCGCTTCATGGCCAGCATGGTCGCCTGCAAGATATTGATCTCGTCAATTTCTTCGACGGTTGCTTGTGCAATCGAAAAGCACAAGGCCTTGGCACGGATTTCGTCATACAGCTTGTCGCGGCGCAGCGCTGTCAGTACTTTTGAGTCAGCCAAGCCCTTGATCGGGTGCAAGTCATCGAGGATCACGGCAGCGGCCACCACGGGGCCCATCAGCGGACCGCGCCCGGCCTCATCCACCCCGGCCACCAAACCAGGGGTGTCCCAGACGAAAGGCGCTTGTTCAGCCTTCAAGAATTTTTTGGATCGCATCGGTTGCCAGTTGAGCTGTGTCGCGTTGCAGTTGCACATGCAAGGCGCTGAATTTATCTTGAACGTGGCGTATTTTCTCAGGCGCTGACACCGCAGCCTCCAGCCAGTCGATCACGGCCGCCGCCAGTGCGGGCGGCGATGCAGCCTCTTGCAGCAACTCGGGCACCACGAACTCTCCGCACAAAATGTTCGGCAGGCCCACCCAGGGTTGCAGCTGTTTGCGCCGCATGATTTGCCATGACATCCAGTTCATGTTGTAGGCGATCACCATCGGTCGCTTGAACAAAGCGGCCTCCAGCGTGGCCGTGCCGCTGGCGATCAAGGTCACATCGCAAGCCGCCAAGACCGCGTGCGACTGCCCGGCAATGATCTTGACGAGATCCAAAACGCCGGCAGCCACGGCAGCGCGCTCGATGGCGGCCTTTAAAGCAGGAATAGCCGGCACAACAAATTGGGTATCAGGACGTGATTTGGAGATCAGGGCCACGGCCTTGAAAAATCGCGCGGCCAAATAGTGAACTTCTGATTGCCGACTGCCTGGCAGCACAGCCACCACAGGTTTGTCCGCCGATAAGCCCAACGCTGCACGAGCGGCGGCTTGGTCTGGCTGCATCGGGATCACGCTGGCCAGCGGATGGCCGACATAGGTGGCGGCAATGCCATGCTGCGCCAGCAACGCAGGCTCAAAAGGAAAAATGCACAACACGTGGTCAACGCTGCGCCGAATTTTCTCAACCCGTTCAGCCCGCCACGCCCACACCGAGGGACTGACAAAGTGCACGGTCTTGATGCCGGCCGCGCGCAAGGACGCTTCCAAGTCAAGATTGAAATCGGGGGCATCAACGCCAATAAACAGGTCGGGACGACTGGCCAACAATTGGATTCTGAGTTGTTCGCGAATACCGACAATTTCGCGGTAATGCCGAAGCACCTCCACATAGCCGCGTACTGCGAGTTTCTCGCTGGGCCAGTGCGCCTTGAAGCCACGGGCCTGCATGTGCGGCCCGCCAATGCCTTCGAATTGAACGCCCGGCCAGCGCGCTTTGAAGCCATCGAGCAGCAAGCCAGCGAGCAAGTCACCCGAGGTTTCGCCGGCGACCATCGCCATGCGTGGCGCTGGCTTGACAGACGGCTGGGACGGCTCCCCGTGCGTCAGCCCAGCGGCTGAAGGCGGAGCGATTGACATGCGAAGACTAGCGGACGATGCCGCGTTGCGGCGAGGATTCGGCCAGAAAGTCCAACATCATGGCGACATCGTCGGCCGCGGTCGGATGGCTCAGCGGCAACTCGGCGATGCGAGCCTTGGACTGCTCTAGCGTCAGGTCGTCACGGTACAGCGCGCGCTGCATGGCTTTGACGGCGGCAATGCGTTCCGGCGAGAAACCACGGCGGCGCAAGCCTTCGAAGTTCATCGAACGCGCGCCGGCGGGCTGCCCCTGGCACATCACGTACGGCGGCAAGTCAGCGAACAACAGCGAGCACATCGCCGTCATACTGTGCGCACCCAAGCGCACAAACTGATGCACCACCGTGAAGCCGCCCAAGATGACCCAGTCACCGACGTGCACATGACCTGCAAGCTGCGAGTTGTTGGCAAAAATTGTGTGGTTACCAACGACACAGTCATGCGCAAGATGCACATAGGCCATGATCCAGTTGTCGTTGCCAACGCGCGTCACACCGCTGTCACCGGGTGAACCGATGTTGAGCGTGCAGAACTCACGGATGGTATTGCGGTCGCCAATGACCAACTCGCAAGGCTCACCCGCGTACTTTTTGTCTTGCGGGATCGCGCCAATCGAATTGAACTGAAAAATTTGGTTGTCACGACCCATCGTGGTGTGGCCTTCGACCACGCAATGCGCACCGATGGTCGTGCCGGCAGCGATCTTGACGTGCGGGCCGACCACGCTGTAAGGCCCGACACTGACCGAGCTGTCAAGCTGCGCGCGCGGATCAATCAGCGCGGTGGAATGAATGCCAGTCACCACAGCCTCCTCCATCAAGGCAAGGTGCGCATGGTGCACATCAGCTCGGCTTCGCAGGCGACTTGTTCATTCACACGTGCGATGCCTTTGAACTTGAAGATACCTGACTTCATGCGGTCCAACGTGACGTCCATGATGAGCTGGTCGCCGGGTTCAACGGGCCGTTTGAAGCGCGCACCATCTATGCCGGCAAAGTAATAGACGGTCTTGTCATCGGGCGATGTGCCCAGCGTGTCAAACGCCAGCAAGGCCGCCACTTGCGCCATAGCTTCGAGCATCAGCACGCCCGGCATGACCGGACGGTGTGGAAAGTGACCGCCAAAAAAAGGCTCGTTGATGGTGACATTCTTCAGCGCTTTGATGCGCTTGCCTTTTTCAAGCTCAAGCACCCGATCCACCAGCAAGAACGGGTAACGATGCGGCAGTTGCTTGAGAATTTGGTGAATATCCATCATGATTTTTCTTTGGTTGGATGCGAAGCAGTCTTGGGCTGTTCTTCGGTCTGCTTTTGGAGTTGTTCAGCGATCTGTTTTTCGACCAGCTTCAGCCGGTCGCGCAGGGTGTGCAGCTGCTTCAAGGTCGCTGCATTTTTTTCCCACGCAGCATTGTCGTCGATGGGAAAGAAGCCGGTGTAGTGACCAGGCTTGAGGATGGAGCGCGTGACAACGGAAGACGCTGAGACATTCACATGGTCGGCTAGGCGCAGGTGACCCAGCACCACCGCACCACCGCCAATCGTGCAGTGCGCGCCAATGTGCGCGCTACCCGCCACGCCGACGCAGCCGGCCATCGCCGTGTGTTGTCCGACATGCACGTTGTGGCCGATCTGAATCAAGTTGTCGAGTTTGACGCCGTCTTCAATCACCGTGTCGCCGAGGGCACCGCGATCGATGCAGGTGTTAGCACCAATCTCCACGTCATTGCCGATGCGCACGGCACCCAATTGTTCGATTTTTTCCCAGCGACCGGCGTGCGGTGCAAAGCCAAAACCATCCGAGCCGATAACCACCCCGGAATGCAAAATGCAGCGCTCGCCCAGTTGGCAGCGGTCACCCAGTGTGACCCGCGCCGCTAAGCGGCTGTGCGCGCCGACAACGGCATCGCGGCCAACCACGCCATGCTCGCCTAACCGCGCGCCAGCACCAATCACCGCGCCTGCACCAATGCAAACAAAGGCCGCAATGGAAACGTCCTCACCCACTTTGGCTGAAGGGTCGATGAAGGCAGAGGGATGGATGCGCGCGGCATCCAGCGGTTCGTGGTGCTGTTTCCAGACCTGCGTCACGCGAGCGAAATATCGATACGGGTCCGCCACGACGATGCAGCCACCCCGCGCCATGGCCGCGTCTTTCATGGCCGGCGAGACGATCACACAAGCAGCAGCCGAAGCGGCCAGCTTGTTCAAGTATTTGGGATGGCTGAGAAAGGAAAGATCTGCAAGCCCTGCAGACTCAATGGGTGCGAGTTTGTCAATCAAGAGGGCCGGGTCGGCGAAAAGTTTGGCCTCGAACTCATCCGCCAGAGAGTCAAAGATGGCGTCCAAGCGCAAGGTCACGCTGCGCCGTCCTGCCCGTGCTTATCGGCCGTTAGCGGCATTCAGCGACTTGATGACTTTGTCGGTGATGTCGTGTTTGGGGTTGACGTAGACGGCCTCTTGCACGATCAGGTCGTACTTCTCAGCCTCTGCCAAAGCTTTCACCACGCGGTTTGCGCGCTCAATCACCAACTGCAACTCTTCGTTTTTGCGGTTGTTCAGGTCTTCCTGAAATTCGCGCCGCTTGCGTTGGAATTCACGGTCTTGATCGACCAACTGACGCTGACGGGTGTTGCGCTGGCTTTCTGACAAGGTCGGCGCCTCACGCTCGAGCTTTTCAGACTGCGTCTTGATCTGCGAACCGAAGTCGGCAATTTCTTTTTCGCGCTTGGTGAACTCTTGCTCAAGCTTGACCTGAGCGGCCTTGGCTGAGTTCGCCTCCCGGAAAATCCGGTCCAGATTGACGATGCCAACCTTGAACTCTTGCGCGCCCGCGGCTGCAGAAGCCAAAGGCAAGAGGGCAAAAATAACGAAATTTCGTAGAAAGAGCTTCATTAGAAGGAGGTACCAATTTGGAATTGAACGGCTTGCATTCTATCGCCAACCTCTTTACGTATGGCATGGCCAAAGGCCAAGCGCAGCGGACCCACAGGGGATATCCAACTGACACCGACACCGACAGAGGCTCTCAGACCTGACAAGCTGTAAGACTCAGTCTCCTGAAATACATTGCCAGCATCGATGAAGGTGTACATCCGCAAGGTTCGGTCATTGCCAGCACCCGGAAACGGCGCCGAGAGCTCAGCATTAAGAGTGATCTTCTTCGCACCGCCAAGGGAAACAGAGCTTCCGTCGGCCTGTATCTCCCGCTTGCCTAAAGAACCTTGCGCAAATCCGCGAACCGAGCCAAGACCGCCTGAATAAAAATTCTTGAAAATTGGATACGGCTGACCGTTCAAGCCTTTGCCCCAACCGAGCTCACCGTTCAAGCCAATCGTGAACTGCTTGTTGAGGGGAATATATTGCTGAATTTGGTAGCTAGAACGCAGGTATTTCACATCGCCCCCAACACCCCAGTCAGCATTGACACGCTGAAAAATACCGGTCGTCGGCACCAAGGCACTGTCGCGCTTGTCACGCGACCAACCCAAGGTCAAAGGCACCGACAGACTCGTTTCTCCAAATTGGTCTCTATATCGTTGCCATGCCAATGGCAATGGGGTGACGCCCTCATTGATGGTGATCGACTCAACGCCAGTACCGAAATAAACCGTGTCGTTCTCCGTGAAGGGAACCCCAAAGCGAAGGCTAGCCCCGTTGGTCACCAGAGAGTAATCAAGGGTCCCGGTGGTGGACTGGCCGGTGTAGGGTCGGTTGGTTCGGCTGTACACGTCGATGGCTCGGGACACACCATCTGGGGTGAAATAAGGGTCGACCGTGCTCAACACGATTTGACGGTTGATTTTGCTGGTATTGACTTCCAGGCCCACGTAATGGCCAGAACCAAAAAAGTTTTCCTGCCGAATACCAGCCATCAGGGACAACTTCTCAGCACTTGAAAAGCCCATGCCGAGAGACAGATTACCAGTTGGTTTTTCAGTCACGGTCATGACCAAATCGACTTGGTCTGGCGCATTGGCCACATCTTGCGTGTCAATCCCCACATTCGTGAAGAAACCGAGCCGGTCGACCCGATCCCTAGAGCGCTTGATGTTGTCGCCGTCGTACCAAGATGATTCGAGTTGTCGAAACTCCCGACGAATGACTTCATCACGGGTCCGGTTATTGCCGACCAAATTGATGCGCCGCACATAAGCGCGCCGTGACGGATCAGCCTGAAGCACAAAACTGACCAAATTGGTCGCCCGGTCAATCTCCGGGGTGGCCTCCACACGGGCAAAGGCAAAGCCAAACGTGCCAAAGTATTCGTTGAAGGCCTTGGTGGTTTCAGCAACCCGGTCGGCGTTGTAAGACTCTCCTGGCTTGATGGTGACGAGGGATTTGAACTCCTCTTCACGGCCTAGGAAGTTGCCCTCAAGACGCACGCCAGAAACCACGAAACGCTGACCTTCAGTGACGTTCAGCGTGACCGTGATGGACTGTTTGTCAGGGGAAATCGCCACTTGGGTCGAGTCGACCCGGAAGTCAAGGTACCCGCGCGTCAGGTAGTAGGATCGCAAGGTTTCGATGTCGGCATTCAGCTTGACGCGCGAATAGCGGTCCGACTTGGTGTACCAACTGAGCCAACCGCCGGTGTCTAGGTCAAACAACTTGCGCAGGGTCGACTCGCTGAAATTTTTAGCCCCAACAACACGAATGTCCTTGATCTTGGCGATCTCACCTTCGGTGATGCTGAAGGTCAGGTTGACCCGATTGCGCTCAATCGGCGTGACCGTGGTGACAATCGTCACGGCATACAAACTGCGATTGACATACTGGCGTTTCAGTTCTTGCTCAGACTTGTCAGCCAGCGCTTTGTCGAACGGCTGCCCTTCAAAGATACCTGCATCGCGCAAGGCCTTCTTCAAAATGTCCTTGTCAAACTCTTTGCTGCCAACGAATTCCACGCCGGAAACCGTTGGACGTTCTTCCACAATCACCAAGAGCACATCACCGCTCACCTCAAGGCGCACATCCTTGAAGAGTCCGAGGGCAAAAAGCGAACGAATGGCGGCAGAGCCTTTGTCGTCGTTGTAAATCTCGCCGACACGCAAAGGGATGGAGGCAAAAATAGTGCCGGGCTCAACCCGCTGCAAACCCTCAACGCGAATGTCACGCACCGTGAATGGATCAACAGCCCAAGCCAGACTGGCTGTGAGCATGCTGGCGGCCAAGACCGACAGCCCACGGAATTTAAAGCGATTGAGATGGTGATGCATGAAATTTCTAAGTAAAAACAGCTTTCAGCTACGCAGCTGGAAGTGAGAGTCACAGGTGACTGACATGTTCAATAAATGAGACCAAGTACATGCCGGGAGGCCTAACCAAGGAGGCGTACCAAGTCGTTGAAAAGCGCAATCGACATCATCATCAGCAAGATCGCGAGGCCACCACGGTGGAGTCGCGTCATCCAGACTTCGGAAACGCTGCGACCCGTCGCAGCTTCCCAAAGATAATACATCAGGTGTCCGCCATCCAACACCGGCAAAGGCAGTAGATTCAGCACGCCAAGACTGACGCTGATCAGCGCCAGAAACAGCAGGTAGGAGGCCCAACCCAGCGCCGCAGACTTGCCCGCGTAGTCGGCGATGGTCAGCGGTCCGCTTAGGTTTTTCAGGGAAGCTTCGCCAATCAGCATTTTCCCCATCATTTTCACGGTCAGGACTGAGACATCCCAAGTCTTGGCAACACCGCCCCACAGACCCTCCCAAAAGCCGTAACGCACGTTGACCATGGCCGGTGCGGAGCCCACATAAGCGCCAATTTTGGCGACGGGCATGCCAGCCTCCTGCTTGACTTGCGGCGTCACCATCAGCGTGAGGATCTGACCGGCACGCTCAATTTGCCAAGCCTGCGGTGTCACGCCCTGCCAGGCGCCAGAACCTGAGGCACGAATCATCTCGCGCAATTGCTGCCCGTCCGTGACCCGGCGGTCGTCCATGCGCAACACCAAATCGCCAGCCTGTAAACCAGCCTTGGCGGCTGCACCGTCACCCATCACGTCACCGATCAAGGGCTGCGTCAACGGCCCCATCAGGCCAATGCGGCGGGCCAAACGGGCGTCAACCTCGCTAGCATCCAACTGACTCAAGGGCAGCACCAGCTCTCGGGTCGGGTCTTGATTGGCGTCTTCCTGTCGGTCGTCACTTTGACGAACAAGACCCGCAGGTGTGACCACCAAGCGCAGATCCTTCCCAATAAGCGCACCTTGTGTCAGCCACCATCCTAGGTCAGTGAATGAGCGGACATCTTGGAGGGCCTCGCCACTGAACGCAGCTTGGGCCACCCACTCGCCGCCGACGAGTCCGGCCTGCGCGGCCATGGACTCCGCCACGGGGGTGGCCAGCACAGCCTTCGGCTCTTCTGTTCCGCCCCAATTGACCACGGAATAAAGCAAAACAGCCAACAGCAAGTTAGCGATGGGCCCGGCCGCCACTACAGCAGCACGTGATCGCAAAGGCTTGTTGTTGAAGGCCAGATGACGCTCGGCTGGGTCAACCGGTCCTTCCCGCTCATCCAGCATCTTGACGTAGCCGCCCAGCGGCAAGGCACTGATTGAAAACTCCGTTGGCTTGCCAGCGCAGCGCCAGCTGTAAATGGGTTTGCCGAAACCGATCGAAAACTTCAAAACCTTCACACCGCAGGCCACGGCGACTCTGTAATGGCCGTATTCGTGGATGGTGATCAACAGACCCAGTGCCACAACAAATGCCAGCAACGTCAGCATCTCAAACTTCCATTCGCTTAACGTGCGCAGTTGCCACTGCGCGTGTTTGCTGGTCCAACGCCAGCAGATCATCAATGCCGTGTATGTCCGTCACCTGAGAAGAATCCAAGCTGTCGCGGTTCACGTGATGAATCTGGTCAAAACGAATTTGCCCAGCCAAAAAAGCGGCCACAGCGACTTCGTTGGCGGCGTTCAAAATAGCCGTGCTGCCAACCGGCGCTTCCAGCACCTCCCAAGCGAGCAGCAAACCTGGAAATCGTTGTGGGTCAGGCGTGTCAAATGTCATGGTTGCGAGGGCTCGAAAATCCAGCGCACGCGCCCCTGAGGCAATGCGCTCCGGCCAAGCCAAACCATAGGCAATAGGCACCCGCATATCAGGCGTTCCGAGCTGAGCGACCACCGAGGTGTCGCGGTACTGCACCAAAGAATGGATGATGCTTTGGGGATGAATCACCACTTCGATCTGCTGGGCCGTGACACCGAACAGGTAGCGCGCCTCAATGACTTCCAAAGCCTTGTTCATCATGGTCGCCGAGTCGACGGAGATTTTTCGACCCATGACCCAGTTCGGATGGGCACAGGCTTGGTCTGGCGTGACGTACCGCAAGGACTCAGGGTCATGCTCTCGAAATGGGCCGCCGGAAGCGGTCAGGATAATTTTCTCAACGCGTTCAGCCCAGGTTGATGGGTCTTCTGGCATCGACTGAAAAATAGCAGAATGCTCGCTGTCGATGGGCAGCAGTTGTGCGCCGCCCTGACGAACCGCGTCCATGAAGACCTCGCCGCCCACCACCAAGGCTTCTTTATTGGCCAACAGCAGACGCTTACCCGCCTTGGCAGCAGCAAGACACGACGGCAGACCTGCAGCACCCACAATGGCGGCCATCACAGCGTGCACCAACTCGTGCGAAGCGATCATCTCAAGCGCTTCAGGGCCAGACAAGACCTGCGTTGACAGGTTATTGGCGCACATTTTTTCAGCCAACAATTGGCCGTGCGGCAGACTCGCCATGACCGCAAAAGTCGGTTTGAAACGCTGGCATTGGGCCAGCATGAGGTCGACCTGTGTGGCCGCACTGAGGGCAAACACCTCAAAACGTTCAGGATGCATGGACATGACGTCCAGCGTGCTGACGCCGATAGAACCCGTAGAACCGAGAACCGTGACTCGCTGTTTCATTGAACGCACTTCATGGTCAAAGACTCGCCAGCATCATCGCCAAAGGCAGGGTTGGCAACAGGGCATCGACCCTGTCAAGCACACCGCCATGGCCAGGCAGCAAGCCGCTTGAATCTTTGGCACCGGCGCTGCGTTTGACCAGCGATTCGACCAGATCGCCAACCACACTCATGGTCGACAGGAAAATAACGGCGATCAGCATCACGACCCAACCATGACGGCTGAGCAGCAATGAATACAGGCTGGGAATCTGTGTCACACCGCTGCGATCCAGCACGATCCATCCAAAAGCCAACACCAAAACGCAGACCATGCCACCCCAGACACCTTCCCAGCTTTTGCCAGGACTGATGGATGCGGCGAGTTTGCTTTTAGTGAAGCGCGTGCCGAAGGCTCTTCCGGCAAAGTAAGCGCCAATGTCAGCCGTCCACACTAGGACCATGACCGACAACAAAAAGTTGATACCCATGACGCGAGCCTGCGCCAAGGCCAGCCAAGCCAGCCAGATGGCTAGTGCGCCCACGGTCAAACGCAGCGGCTTTGGAATCTGCGGCCAACCGCTGACCCCACTGCGCAGCAACCAACCGCCCGCCAAGACCCATGCTGCGCCCACGGCACTCCACAGCCACGGCCGTGATTGCGTCAACAGCCCCGCATACCAAGACAGCAGACACGCCAGCAGACAGGCCACGCCGAGTAGTACGGACAGGGGCTGGCTGCAGCCGTTAAGCCTTCCCCACTCCCAGCCACCGGCGGAAATGAGCACCAGAGTGACCGCACAAAAAGGCACAAACGACGGATAGAACAGAGCAGGCAGCAAGATCGCCAGCAACACCACCGCGGTGAATACGCGCTGTTTGAGCATCAGGCAACTTTCTTGGGTTGGCCAGCTAAGTCGGGCGCAAGCGCTTCCGAGTCATTGGACAGTTGTGCCGATGTTTGGCCGAAGCGCCTTTCGCGGGAGCGAAATACTGCAATCGCGTCATCCAGTGCGGCGTCATCAAACTCAGGCCAAAGCTTGTCAGTGAAATGCAATTCGGCATAGGCGGCCTGCCACAGCAGAAAGTTGCTGATGCGCAGTTCGCCGCCAGTGCGGATGAGTAAGTCCGGGTCCGGCACATGTGCAAGTGCCAGTGCGCGGTCCAGCGCTAACTCGGTGATGGGCTGACCGCTGTCAGCGACTTTTTGCGCAGCCTGCGCTATGTCCCAACGCCCACCGTAATTGAAGCAAATATTGAGCACCAAACCGGCGTTCAAGGAAGTGCTGGCTTCGGCTTCGGAAAAAGCCAACTGCATGGCAGCCGACAGACGGTGGCGATCGCCGACAAAATGCAACTGAACGCCATTTTGTTTGAGCTCGGCCACTTCACTGGTCACTGCACGGGCCAACAAATCCATCAGGCCGGAAACTTCTTCAGCCGGACGATTCCAGTTTTCTGAAGAGAAGGCAAACACCGTTAGCACGCCAATGCCGCGAGCCACGCAGGCCTTGACGCAACGACGAAGCGCCGTCACACCCTGTTTATGGCCGGCGATACGGGGCAAAAACCGTTTGCCAGCCCAGCGCCCATTGCCATCCATCACGATGGCCACGTGATGCGGCATGTTGCTGAGCACGGGTGAGGCCATGTTTGTCAGACCGATGAGTGGCGCGTCAAACTGCCATGATGTCTTGTTCCTTGCTGATGACAAGCTTGTCGACATCAGCAATGAAACGATCGGTGAACTTTTGGATGTCTTCCTGGGCGCGGCGCTCGTCATCCTCAGAAGCGAGCTTGTCTTTCACCAACTTCTTGACACCGTCATTGGCATCGCGGCGCAGGTTTCGAATGGCCACTTTGGCGTGCTCGCCCTCGCCCTTCACGATCTTGGTCAGCTCCTTACGGCGCTCTTCGGTCATGGCGGGCATCGGCACGCGGATCAGGTCACCCTGCGAGGCCGGGTTCAAGCCGAGATCAGAGTCGCGGATGGCTTTTTCGATCTTCGCGCTCATGCCTTTTTCCCAAGGGGAAACGCTGATCGTTCGGGCATCCAGCAAGGACACGTTGGCGACCTGACTGATCGGCACCATCGAACCGTAGTAGTCCACCTGCACTGTGTCCAGCAAACCAGGATTGGCCCGACCTGTCCGAATTTTTGTCAGCGCATGCTTGAAGCTCTCAAGCGACTGCTGCATTTTGGATTCAGCGTTGGTTTTGGTGTCTGCGATGCTCATGGGTGCGTCTCCGGCTACAACAAAATTCAAGTTTACAAAAGAAGGCGCCCGAACGGCGTACCGTCAATTTCAAATGTGGACCAGCGTGCCTTCGTTTTCGCCCATCACCACGCGTTTGAGCGCACCAGGTTTGAAAATACTGAAGACTTTCACAGGCAGTTTTTGGTCACGGCACAGAGCAAAAGCCGTGGCGTCCATGACTTCAAGATTCTGGCTCATGGCCTCATCAAAGGTAATCGTGTCGTAACGCGTCGCGTTAGGATCCTTGCGCGGATCTGCGCTGTAGACGCCATCGACCTTGGTGGCCTTTAAAACGATTTCGGCACCAATTTCAGCACCGCGCAGTGCAGCAGCGGTGTCGGTGGTGAAAAATGGATTGCCGGTTCCGGCCGCAAAAATCACCACCTTGCCCTCTTCAAGGTACTGCAAGGCTTTTGGCCGTACATACGGCTCGACCACTCGCTCGATTGCGATGGCCGACATCACGCGGGGCGTCAGCCCGGCTTTGTCCATGGTGTCGCCCAGTGCCAGCGCGTTCATCACTGTGGCCAGCATGCCCATGTAGTCAGCAGTGGCCCGGTCCATGCCGACCGAGCCGCCCGCCACGCCGCGAAAAATATTGCCCCCACCAATGACGATGGCCATCTCCACCCCAAGGCGTGAGACCTCGGCAATCTCCTCGACCATCCGCACAATCGTCGCCCGGTTGATGCCAAAAGCATCGTCACCCATCAAGGCTTCACCTGACAGTTTGAGCAAAATCCGCTTGTAGGCTGGCATGGTGAGTCCGTGAGTGAGGGTTGTTTCGAGTTTAGCGGCGCTTGGCTGGTGGATGATCAGGCGGCCTTGGCAGCGGCGATCTGGGCAGCCACTTCGGCAGCGAAGTCGTCAACCTTCTTCTCGATGCCTTCACCGACCACGTACATGGTGAAAGCCTTCACCGTGGTAGCGCGTTCTTTGAGCATCTGTTCAACCGTTTGCTTGTCGTTCTTGACAAAGGACTGGTTGAAAAGGCTAACTTCCTTCAGGTACTTCTGCACGCCACCTTCAATGCGCTTGGCAACGATTTCAGCGGACTGAACCGCCTTGCCCTCGGCTTGCGCTTTGGACGCGTCTTCAGCCGCCTTGGCAGCAGCCACCGAGCGCTCTTTGGCGACCAGCTCAGCAGGCACATCAGCGCTGGACAAAGCCACTGGCTTCATGGCCGCAACGTGCATGGCAACGTCTTTGGCAGCGGTTTCGTCCCCCTCAAACTCCACCACCACGCCGATGCGCGTGCCGTGCAGGTAAGAAGCCAGTTGGTTGCCTGCATCGAAACGCTTGAAACGACGAACACTCATGTTCTCACCGATCTTGCCGATCAGACCTTTGCGCACATCTTCGATCGTCGGGCCAAAGCCGTCCATCGAGAAAGGCATGGCGCCAATGGCTTCGACATCAGCAGGCTTGTGCTTGACGATGCCTTCAGCCACAGCTTTGACCAGGCCCAAGAAACTGTCGTTCTTGGTGACGAAGTCGGTTTCACAGTTGACTTCGACCAAGGCGCCAATGCCGCCTTCGGTGTACGTCGCGACAACGCCTTCAGCGGTGATGCGGGAGGCTGCTTTACCGGCCTTGTTGCCTAGCTTGACGCGCAGAATTTCTTCCGCTTTTTCCATGTTGCCTTCGGCTTCGGTCAGTGCTTTCTTGCACTCCATCATGGGGGCGTCGGTCTTGGCGCGCAGTTCGGCGACCATGCTTGCTGTGATTATCATTTTTGATTCTCCGTGAATGTCGATTGACTTGATGTACGAGGTGAAGACTGGCTGGCGTCCGCAAAATTTGATTGTGAAAAAGGGGCTACCCGAGCCCCTTGTTCGAGTGGCACAAGGCCGCAGTGATTAGGCTGCGTTTTGCACTTCGACGAACTCGTCAGCGCCTTCAGCAGCCACGGCACGAACCACTTCACCAGTCGCGTTAGCACGGCCGTCGATGATTGCATCAGCAATACCGCGGGCGTACAGCTCGACAGCTTTGGACGAGTCGTCGTTGCCTGGGATCACGTAATCGATGCCGATAGGCGAGTGATTCGAGTCAACCACACCGATCAGTGGAATGCCCAGCTTTTGAGCCTCGGCCACGGCGATTTTGTGGAAACCGACGTCGATCACGAAAATCGCGTCTGGCAATGCGGCCATGTCCTGGATGCCACCGATGTCTTTTTCGAGCTTCTCGATTTCACGCTTGAACGTGAGTTGCTCTTTTTTGCTGATGGTGTCGAGGCCAGCTTCTTGCTGAGCCTTCATTTCCTTCAGGCGCTTGATCGAGGTTTTGACCGTCTTGAAGTTGGTCAGCATACCGCCCAACCAACGTTGGTCAACGTAAGGCACGCCAGCGCGCTGAGCTTCAGCGGCAACGATGTCACGGGCTTGACGCTTGGTCCCAACCATCAAAATGTTGCCCCCGTTGGCAGCGAGTTGACGCGCGAACTTGGCAGCGTCCTGGAACATCGGCAGCGATTTTTCCAGGTTGATGATGTGGATACGGTTGCGGTGACCGAAGATGTACGGAGCCATCTTAGGGTTCCAGAAGCGGGTTTGGTGGCCGAAATGGACGCCGGCTTCCAGCATTTCACGCATGGTGATTGACATATAAAACTCCAAAGGTTGTGTCTAAAATCAGCGCTTATCGTCCGGACTTATTTCCTGAGCGACACCTTGAGTGGCTGATTTGCGATTTGTATTGCAAAGGACTTTTTGGTCATTCACAAAACCCACTGATCATACCACCCCTCAGGCGCGAAACGCATGGCCCAAGACCTTCACGCCCAACGCCAAGCCATCGATTCCGGTCAAACCAGCCTGACCAGCATCAACGCCACAGGAGGCTTACCCGCCTCTGAGATCTACGCATGGCACCGGCAATTGATCGGGCGCTGGCATTAGCGCACACGAAATAGCCGCGCTTCACAGATCGTGTGAAACCGACACAATTACACATGGTCCGCACACTCAAGATATCCAACGAAATCAGCCACCCACTGTTCGACATCGCCGCCACGCGGCAGATGGAGACGCGGGCCCAATCCGATTTGCCAGAGCACAGCCTCATGCAGCGGGCGGGACTCGCGGCAGCCCGACTGACGCTAGCGCTGGCACCGCATGCACAACATATCTGGATCGCCTGCGGCCCCGGCAATAACGGCGGTGACGGATTCGAAGCAGCGCTGCAATTGAAAAAGCTGGGTAAAACCGTCAGCCTGACTTGGACTGAGCTAGGCAAAGACACGCCCGACAGCGGACACCTGCAACCCTCTGACGCCCGCGCCTCACGCCTGCAAGCACTGTCCGCCGGGCTGCTAATTTCCACAGAACCACCTGCGACTTTTGACTTCGCAATTGACGCGCTACTCGGTATTGGCGGTGCGCTGTCAACCGATCGACCCGGCACACAGTTGATAACGCAATGGCTGGACCGAATGCACAGCAGCGGCGCGCCCGTGCTGTGCATCGACTTGCCAACCGGGCTCAACGCGGACACGGGTGCGTCTTTGTACAAAAATCCAAGGCTTGGTGCGCGTCACACCTTGAGTCTGCTGACCCTGAAGCCGGGCCTGTTCACCGCCGATGGGCGCGATGCAGCTGGCCAAGTTTGGTGGGATGATTTGAGCGTGACAACACCGCCTGGCATACAACCCTGCGCTTGGCTGCAAGGCACAAACAACGAGATGGACACCAAGCCTTTAGCTCGGCATCATCAAGCACACGCCAGCCACAAAGGTAGTTTCGGCGACGTGGCCGTGATGGGTGGCGCACCCGGCATGACAGGCGCGGCCCTGCTGGCAGCGCGCGCAGCCCTTCACGCGGGGGCGGGTCGAGTTTTTATCGCGCTCCTTGGCCACACAGCCGACAGCGTTTTGTCGGTCGACACGACCCAGCCTGAGTTGATGTTCAGACGTCCAGCGGCACTGGATCTGACGCAACAGGTGCTGGTCTGCGGTTGCGGCGGCGGTCAGGCGATGCAAACGCATCTGCCAGCGCTATTGACTGGCGCCACGCGCGCAGTCTTTGACGCTGACGCCCTGAACGTCATCGCCGCAGACCCGAACTTGCAGGCACTATTGACAGCGCGGCAGTCGCATGATGTCGCCACGATTTTGACGCCACACCCGCTTGAAGCCGCCCGACTGTTGCAATGCAGCACGACCGAAGTTCAGTCAGACCGACGTCGTGCAGCGCAGCAACTGGCCCATCGATTTGGCTGCGTGGTGGTGCTCAAAGGGTCCGGCAGCGTGATCGCAGCACCAGGTCAAACAACATTGATCAACCACAGTGGCAATGCCCTGCTGGCCACCCCCGGCACGGGCGATGTTTTAGCGGGGATGATCGGGGCCTTACTGGCTGCAGGCCAATCCGCACGGAATGCAGCTGCCCACGCAGTTTTCATGCACGGCCATTTAGCCGACCTCTGGGCCGCAAGCGGAACGACTCAAGCGCTCACGGCATCATCCCTAGCCGAAATGGCAAGTGCCTGAATACCGCTTAACCGAGCAGCATCAAACCAATCTGCAGCAACAGCAGCAAGGCCATCGCCGACAGGTCAATACCCCCAATCATGGGAACGATCCGGCGAAGCGGCGCCAAAGGTGGTTCGACCAGTCGCGACAGCAAACCGTGGCCGTGAGAGCCCGGTTGAACCCACGAGATGATGACGTAGCCAAACACCAGAATCGTCAAGGCTTGGAGCGTCACACGCAGCAGCATTTTGATAGCAAAAGCCAGCACGGCCAGCTGCGGCACATCGCCATCGAACCAGCCAAAAAGCAAAGCCGCGAGCAAGGCATACAGCAAGGACAGCAAAGCCGCCGCAAACAAACTGCCGGAATCCACCTTAGAGCGTGCAACCGCTAGGGGTAGGACGCGCCGCAGCGGCTTCACCAACCAGTTTGTCAGCGCCATCACAAACGTGCCCGGCTGGTCTGTCATGCTGATGCGCAGCCAGTTCATGTAAGCGCGCAACAGTGAAGCACCGATCAGCAGATAAAAAACTGTCTCTAGCAAAAAACTCACGACGCGCATGGCGATCACCTCAACGTCTTGGTTTTTTGCTTGGCTTGCTCGACTTACGCGGACCACCCGCTGCCGACTTTTTCACGGCAGCTTTGAGCGCCTGTATCGGCGATCGAGCGGCACCCCGGTCAGAAGCACCCGTGCTACGTGCAGCGGAACGCTCAGGGCGATCCGAGCGCTTTCCGGCATGTTTGTCTGCCCGCTTGTCAGCGTATTTATCGCCACCCTTGCGGCCACCGCCGCGCTCGTCAGTTGCGGAATTGGCTGAACCGCCTGACTTGTCCTTCATGGCACGCGCCATCAAGTCTTCACCTTCATGCACCAGCCGGAAGTCAATCTTTCGACCATCCAGGTCGACGCGACTGACCTGCACCCGAACCCGCGTGCCAATGGCATAACGCAGACCTGTGCGCTCACCGCGAAGCTCTTGACGGGCTTCGTCAAAACGGAAGTACTCGCTACCAAGTTCGGTGATGTGCACCAGCCCTTCGACATACATAGCGTCCAAGGTGACAAAAATTCCGAAGCTGGTCGCGGAACTGACGACACCGCCGAACTCTTCGCCCAAATGACCGCGCATGTATTTGCATTTGAGCCAAGCTTCAACGTCACGGCTGGCCTCGTCTGCCCGGCGTTCGTTGGCGCTGCAATGCAGGCCAGCGGCTTGCCAGGCGAGTTGATCCATCGTCGGTTTTTTCGGCTTTTGATCCGACTCCGCCGCCCGCGTCGCCAAGCGCTTGGAGAGCTTGGCATGGGCTTCACCCGGTGTCGGCAAGGCCGGCAGCTGGTATTTAGCCTGCTTCAGAACCGCCTTGATAACGCGGTGAACCAGCAAATCTGGGTAGCGCCGAATCGGGCTGGTGAAGTGCGTGTAGGCCTCGTACGCCAAACCAAAGTGGCCGTTGTTCATCGGCGTGTAAATCGCCTGCGACATGGAGCGCAGCAGCATCGAATGAATTTGCTGCGCGTCAGGGCGGTCCTTGGTGGCCAAGGCGATCGACTGAAACTCGCCAGGCATGGGGTCATCACTGATGGTCAGCCCCAAGCCAATAGCTTTGAGGTAACTGCGCAGCATGTCTTTTTTCTCAGGCGTCGGGCCTTCGTGCACGCGAAACAAGCCGGCATGCTTGCTTTGCGCAATGAAGTCCGCCGAGCAGACATTGGCCGACAGCATGGCTTCTTCAATCAAGCGGTGCGCCACGTTGCGCGTGCGCGGCACGATTTTTTCGATGCGGCCGGCGTCATCGCAGACGATCTGTGTTTCTGTGGTTTCGAAGTCCACCGCACCGCGAACGCCACGCTCTTTGAGCAAGGCTTGGTAGACATCATGCAAGTCCAGCAAATGCGGCACCAACGCTTTACGCTGAGCGGCTTCGGGGCCGCGCGTATTGGCCAAAATAGCCGCCACTTCGGTGTACGTGAAACGGGCGTGACTGAACATCACGGCCGGGTAAAACTGATAGGCGTGGACTTCACCTTTGGCGGTGATCAGCATGTCGCAGACCATGCACAGCCGCTCAACGTTCGGGTTCAGAGAACACAAACCGTTGGAGAGTTTTTCGGGCAACATCGGAATCACGCGGCGCGGAAAATACACGCTGGTGGCCCGGTCATAGGCGTCAATGTCAATCGCGCTGCCGGTGTCGACATAGTGGCTCACATCGGCAATCGCTACCAACAGACGCCAGCCCTTAGCACGACCGACCTTGGCGGGTTCGCAATACACGGCGTCATCAAAATCGCGCGCGTCTTCACCGTCAATCGTCACCAGCGCGATGTCGGTCAGGTCGACACGGCCTTGTTTGTCGATAGGTCGCACGGCATCGGGCAAGGCGCGAGCCAGCGCCAGCGCCTCGTCACTGAATTCGTGCGGCACACCATATTTGCGCACGGCAATTTCGATTTCCATGCCGGGGTCGTCAATTTCGCCCAGCACTTCTTTGACGCGCCCAACCGGCTGGCCAAATAAGGCGGGCGGCTCGGTCAGCTCGACCACCACCACCTGACCCGTTTTGGCGGTGCCTGTTGCGCTTTTTGGAATGAGCACGTCTTGGCCATAACGCTTGTCTTCTGGAGCGACCAGCCAAACACCGCTTTCTTGCAGCAAACGGCCAATGATCGGATGGGGTGAGCGCTCGAGAATTTCTGTGACACGGCCTTCAGGCCGATTTTTGCGGTCATGGCGCACGATGCGCGCTTTGACTCGATCTTTGTGGAGAACCGCACGCATTTCATTCGGCGGCAAGTAAATATCAGCCTCGCCGTCATCGCGTTGAACGAAGCCGTGGCCGTCACGGTGACCCGAAACGGTGCCTTCAAATTCAGCGAGCAGGTTGGAAACCTGGCTCGAAGGGTGTGGAGTTGTTTTGATAAGTGATCTCTTTCGTGAGATGGTCAATAAAAATAGAGTGTCTTGTCAGCCAGCGCAAAAAAGGGCTGTGACTTGCGCTTGCACAGGCATCAGCATAAGGCATGCACGTTACAAACCGGAACATGGTGGGTAACTGATTTTTTTGAGCGTCACACTCAACAAGCCATTGGAGTCATGGTACAGTGCTAGTTGTGCCCGGGTGGCGGAATTGGTAGACGCGCACGGTTCAGGTCCGTGTATCGCAAGATGTGGAGATTCGAGTTCTCTCCCGGGCACCATAGATACTCAAACGACAAAAAGCCGCTGAATTCAGCGGCTTTTTGTCGTTCTGGCCGGGCTCTGTTCAGCCCGGCTGCTGCTGGGGTTGTCAGACCGGCACAGCCACCAAATCATGGCCTTGCGTGCCGACGATGCGGGCGCGTGTGAACTCGCCAACCTTCAAGGTTTTGCTGATTTTTTCAGGCGGCAGCAACTTCACCGTACCGTCAATTTCTGGCGCATCTGCATAGCTGCGACCAATGGCGCCTTTGCGCCCTAGGGCCGGTGCAGAGTCCACCAATACTTGCATGGTGGCACCAACGCGTTCTTGCAATTTTTGGCTGGAGACTTCTTCGGCCACGGCCATGAAACGGGCACGGCGTTCTTCGCGCAGTTCCAGCGGCAACATGCCCGGAATGTCATTGGCGGTCGCGCCCGCCACTGCGCTGTAGGCGAAGCAACCGGCACGGTCAATGCGGGCTTCACGCATGAAGTCAAGTAAATGACTGAACTCGGCTTCGGTTTCGCCCGGGAAACCCGCAATGAAGGTACTGCGAATGACGATCTCGGGACACATCTCGCGCCAGCGCGCAATGCGCTCCAAGTTTTTCTCGCCGCTGGCGGGCCGCTTCATGCGCTTCAGAACGTCAGGGTGGCTGTGCTGCAAAGGCACGTCAAGGTAAGGCAAGACCAAGCCCGTGGCCATGAACGGAATCACCTCATCGACACTGGGGTACGGATAGACGTAGTGAAGACGAACCCAGGCACCGTAGGGTTCGGCCAATTCGCCCAGCGTTTTGACCAGCTCCAACATGCGGGTTTTGACCGGTTTTCCGTCGAAAAAACCAGTGCGGTATTTCACGTCAACACCGTAAGCCGAAGTGTCTTGGCTGATCACCAAAAGTTCTTTAACGCCACCTTCAAACAAGGCCCGAGCCTCGACCAGCACGTCGCCAATAGGCCGCGAGACGAGGTCGCCGCGCATCGACGGGATGATGCAAAAGGTGCAGCGATGGTTGCAGCCTTCGCTGATCTTCAGGTACGCGTAATGCCGCGGTGTGAGCTTGATGCCGGCGATGCCGAATGAGTTGGGTACTAAGTCGACGAACGGGTCGTGTGGCTTGGGCAGATTCAGGTGCACCGCGTCCATGACCTCTTGCGTGGCATGCGGTCCTGTCACAGCCAACACGCTTGGGTGCATCTGCTTGACGAGGTTACCTCCGGCCTCACCAGCCTTGGCACCCAGACAACCCGTGACAATGACTTTACCGTTGGCGGCCAGTGCTTCGCCGATCGTGTCTAGGCTCTCGCGCACAGCGTCGTCAATAAAACCGCAGGTGTTGACGATCACCAGATCAGCGCCTTCAAAGGTCTTGGAGGTCTCGTAACCTTCAGCGCTCAGCTGGGTCAGGATCAATTCGGAGTCGGTCAAAGCCTTGGGACAGCCAAGGCTGACAAATCCGACGCGTGGAGCGGATTTGGGGGTTGTTGACGAAGGAGGGGCCACTGATGTGGACGGGGTGCCGGAAAGGGTTTCGCTCATGCCAGTATTGTCTCAGAGGCTGCTGAATCGCGCGTTTGCCGGGATTGTGCAGACCATTCTTAACCTATACACTGAATTTTCAAACAATAGTGACAGTCATGGTCAGCCGTGTTTTGCTGCGCAGGCCGCACTGACTGTTTCGATCAACGGTGTTGCGTCAATAAAGGTGAAACATGTCATTTGAAGAGTATTCAACCAAGTACGGGTCGGTGCGAATGCGCCGTGAAAACGGGATTCTGGAAATGCAGTTCCATACTTTGGGGGGGCCGTTGCGCTGGAGTAAGCAGGCTCACGAGGATCTGGAACGTGCCTTTCTCGACGTCGGACGCGATCGTGAGAACGAGGTCGTGATCCTGACCGGTACTGGCGATGAATACTCCGGCCCCACGGTGCAGCCCAGCGGCGAGGGCGGCCACCACAGCCCGCGCTCCCCAGGGACCGCCGAAGAGTGGGACAAGATGTGGTTCTGGGAGGGCCGACACCTGCTGATGAACCTCCTCAACATCGAAGTGCCGGTGATCGCCGCGATCAATGGCCCGTGCGTTCGGCACGCAGAGATTCCCTTGCTGTCCGACATCGTTCTAGCAGCCGAGAGCACGACGATCCAAGACTCCGCGCATTACCACGGCGGGCTGGTTCCTGGCGACGGCGTGCATGTCCTTTTCCCGCTGGTCATGGGGCCAACCCGGGGTCGTTACTTCTTGCTCACGGGACAGATTCTGAATGCACAAGAAGCCAAAGACGTCGGCTTGGTCAACGAGATTCTGCCTGCCGAGAAGCTGCTGCCCCGCGCGTGGGAGCTGGCTCGCCAGCTCAGGCTGCGTCCGCCATTGCTGCGCCGCTACACCCGAGTGATGCTGACGCAAGACCTCAAGACGCGCATGCACGACCTTCTGGGCTACGGCCTCGCCGTTGAGGGCTTGGCGGCCGTCCAGAGAGTGGATTGAACGCTTGAGGATCCGCGTTCCCAAGGACGGCGCTACAACCGTCAGGCCGTCCCACATGCAGTGAAACCACTGCGCACGACCCACCATGAAGGAGACAAGTCAAATGAAATCGTCAACACCGGTTCGACTACTGATGCTCTTGGTCTCCAGCATGCTGCTGGGTACAACGGGTGTTCAGGCGCAGACGGAGTTCCCAAACAAACCCGTGAACCTGATCGTTCCCTTCCCGCCAGGTGGCGCGGTCGACCTAGCTGCGCGGTCGTTTGCACAGGCGCTAAATGCGCAGTGGAAGCAGCCAGTGATCATCAGCACCCGTCCTGGCGCCGGGGGCGCCGTTGGGATGGCCGCAGCAGCCAATGCCGAACCGGATGGCTACACGCTCCTCGCCACGCACCCTGCCCTCCACGCGTTGCCAGAAGCCGATCGCATGTTCGGTCGCACGCCGAAATACGACAGCTCAAAATTCAAACCGCTGGCCTTGCTGGTCGCTGACTCGCTGGTGCTGGTAGTGAAAGCGGACGCGCCTTGGAAAACCTACGCTGAATTCGTGGCAGACGCGCGGCAGAATCCCGGCAAGATTTCCTATGCTTCGTCGGGCCCCTACAGCGCGGTGCATCTCCCTGTCGAGATGCTGGCGCATACCGCAGACATGAAGCTGCAACACGTGAGCTTTTCAGGGGGTGGCCCCGCACTCAATGCGGTACTGGGCGGGCATGTGCTGGCCACAACGCCATCTCCGGCCGTCGCTGCGCCGCACGTGAAGAGCGGTGCACTGCGCGCACTGGTGATCACTGGTGCCAAGCGCCATCCGCTGCTACCGGATGTTCCGACAGCCATAGAGCTTGGCTACAAGGACGTCGAGTTCTATTTATGGGTCGGCATTTTCGCGCCACTGAACACACCAGATTCTGTGGCGGAGATCTTGCGCAAAAACATTGCCCGAGCCGCGGAAAGTCCTGAATTTAAGCGGCAGATGGCGACCGTGGGAACACCGATCGACTATCGAGACGGAAAGGCGTTCGAAGAGTTCTTGAACCGCGACGCTCGCAACATCAGTGAGGCGATCAAGCGCATCGGCAAGGTCGAGTGATTAAACGACCGCACACAACACCCAACAAGGGCTGATGTCATGCTGCCTGCACGCCCCTCACTGAACGAGAGAATCAGAAGTCAGGATTTTCTTCTCGGCTCGTTTGTCTTTTCGACCGACGCCAGCATCACAGAGGTGTACGCGTCGGCCGGGTTCGATTTCATCATCGTGGACATGGAGCACGGACTGAATGATCTGCGGTCGACCATGGGCCATCTGCGTGCCGCCCGCGCATCGGGCATGAGTGCACTTGTTCGGGTAGGCCCTGCCACCCTAGGTGACGTCCCCCGACTGCTGGACGCAGGATGCGAGGGAATCATGATCCCGCACCTCGGTCTACCTGGCTCGGGGGCATTAGAAGCGTTACAGGCCACCCGGTACGCCCCGCAGGGGAGCCGGCCCACATGCACCGGCGTCTCCGCCGCCGACTTCGGGATCGGTGACTTCGCCGCCTATGTGAAGCGCGCAAACAACGACATCGTCACGATTGGTCTGGTGGAAGATCGGGAATGTGTCGATAACATTGACGAGATCTTGTCGCAAAAACCTGTGGACTGGGTGATGCCAGGACCTGGTGACTTGGCAACGTCCTTTCAGGTGCCTGGCCAGCTGCGACATCCGAAGGTAGAGGCTGCCGTGGGTCAGGTCTTCTCGGCAGCAGAGCGAAGCAATATCCCCATTGGTATGTACGTCAACCACCCTGACGAGATCGAACGTTGGCGCGCCAAAGGTGCCAAGTTTTTGGTCTTGTCGATCGACCTTAAATTGCTGGGTATTTCGCTGAAGGCAGCGGCCATGGCGTGCCGTCCACACAGCTAAACAACTCACCACAAAGCATGGCGTGACCGACGCCAATCACAGTAGCCAGCTCCCACGTCGATCATCAAGCCCGGCGCAGCTGAGCCTGCAAAAAGTCAATGCCATCGAGCTATTTTTATAATCAGGCAAAAACAATGCCACTCCCGCCCCGCACATTCACTGCAAAAGGAACTTCATGATTCTCGAACTCGCTGACATTCGCATTCAACCTGGCCAGCAAACCGCTTTCAATGAAGCCATCGAACGCGGTCTTCGCACCGTGATTTCGGGCGCCCACGGGTTCAAGGGCTTCAAGGTCAATCAAGGCATTGAGAATCCAGAACGCTACGTGCTGCAAATTTTCTGGGCCACGCTGGAAGACCACACCGTTGGCTTTCGGGAGTCGCCAGAATTTGCCAACTGGCGGGCGATTGTTGGTCCCTTTTTTGCCGCACCACCGGTGGTTGAGCACTTTGAATTGCTGATGAAATCGGAGTGATCTGAAGCGCACCAACCGTTCAAGGAACAGCACTATGAGCCCCGCATCGTTGGCCAACACAGCCACACAGCAAGCCCGCCAAGATTTTTACGAAGCGATCAGCCACCACAGCATGACGCCGCTGTGGGAGGTTTTGCATGCGCTGGTGCCAGCCAGTCCGAACACACCCTGTCGTCCCGCCCTTTGGCGCTACGACGATGTGCGACCTTTTTTGATGCAGTCGGGCCAACTGATCACGGCTGAAGAAGCCGTTCGACGCGTGCTCATCATGGAAAACCCGGCGCTGCGCGGACAGTCAGCCATCACGCAATCGCTTTACGCCGGCCTGCAATTGATCTTGCCTGGCGAGGTCGCGCCCAGCCACCGGCATACCCAAAGCGCACTGCGCTTCGTGGTTGAAGGCCACGGCGCTTTCACCACCGTCAACGGCGAACGAACCAGCATGCATCCGGGCGATTTCATCATCACGCCCAGTTGGACCTGGCATGACCACGGACACGACGCCAACGTAGAGGCTGGCGAACCCGTGGTCTGGCTCGATGGACTCGACATTCCGATGCTGCGATTCTTTGACGCTGGCTTTGCCGAAAACGGCGGCACCGCGTCGCAGCCACTGACCCAAGCCGAAGGCACCAGCTACCAGCGCTACGGCGTCAACATGCTGCCGGTTCGGCATGACCCACCGTTTGGTCAAACATCGCCCATATTCAGTTACCCCTACGAGCGCACACGTGAAGCGCTGCACCAACTCGAGCAACAAGCGCCGATTGACGCGTGGGATGGCGTCAAGCTGCGCTACATCAATCCGGCAACAGGTGGCTATCCCATGCCGACCATGGCGACCTTCATGCAACGCCTCCCCCCCGGCTTTGTTGGCAAGCCGTACCGCCAGACCGACGGCGCTGTGTTCAGCGTTGTCGAAGGCACCGGCAAAGTCTCCATCGAAGGCCCCAGCGGCGGCAGCGAATTTGAATTCGGGCAGCGCGATCATTTTGTGGTTCCGTCCTGGCACACGACCCGCCTAGCGTCGGCCAAGGGCTGTGTGCTGTTTAGTTTTTCAGACCGACCGGTGCATGTCGCACTGGGCATACACAAAGAAGAAAGAGTGTCATGAGTTTTGTTTTCACGCCGCCCGCTACGGTCTCCGTTCCAGTCATTCGACTGTCTGAGCGGTTTCACGGGCCGCGAGCGACCGTTCTTTTTTCTCAAGCCAGCCAACGCACTGATCGTGGTTGAAGACGGCCAAACCGGCGACATGCCCTATCCGAGCTTGACCCAGAATTTTTACCACGAGATCGAGCTCGTGGTGGCCATTGGCCAGGGCGGCAAAAACATCAAGGCGGCAGATGCGTTCAAGCACATCTACGGATACGCAGTGGGTCTCGACATGACACGCCGCGACCTGCAAAACGAAGCCAAAAAACTGGGGCGTCCTTGGGACATCGGCAAAGGCTTTGACCACTCAGCACCGATTGGTCCGATCACCCGCGCAGCGGATGCTGGCGACATCGAAGACGCCGAGATTTATCTGCAGGTCGGCGGCAAAGACCGTCAGCGCAGCGACACCTCCAAACTGATCTGGAACATCGCCGAAAGCATTGAGCACCTGTCAGCCGCCTGGGAACTGCAACCCGGCGACCTGATCTACAGCGGCACCCCGGCTGGCGTTGCAGCCGTGGTGGCGGGTGACACTTTGATGGGCGGTGTGGCCGGTATTGGCACGTTAAAAGTTAAAGTCAGCTAAAGGCCTTTAGATGTGCCCACAAATGCGGGCATTCCACATGCAAACCTTGCTGATTCAGCAGCCATAATGGCAGCCAATCATTGCCCCGGAGCCGCTGTTTTGAAATTCCTCCATGATCTTGCCAAGCTGTTCGCCATCCTGGCCGGCTTGCTGCTAACCCTCATCACGCTCATGACCTGCGCAAGCCTGATTGGCCGCAACCTGCTGGACACGACCTTAGTGGGCGACTTTGAACTGACAGGCGTTGCCACAGGTGCCGCCATCGCGCTTTTCATGCCGTATTGCCAAGCCAAACGTGGCAACATCATTGTGGATTTTTTCACCACCAAACTCAGCCCGCAAGACCACGCTAGGCTCGACAGATTTGGTGCCTTGCTATTGGCCTTGCTGTTTGGATTGCTGGCTTGGCGCACCCTGCTGGGTGGGCTCAATTCGTACAACACTCATTCGGAAACACAAATTCTTGGGTTTCCTGAATGGACTGTTTACGCTGCGATGGTGCCGCCTTTTGTGCTGACTGCACTGATTGGCCTAGGCCAAACACTCTTTGGCTTGGAGGCCGGTGACACCGATGCAATAGATGCTGGGGAGGTACACGTATGAGCCCGCTCAGCTTGGCGTTGCTTATCTTCGGCATCATGCTGGTCTTCATGGCCGTTCGGGTGCCTATTGCTGTTTCCATGTTTGCCGCCGGCGCTGCTGGCTACGTCATGCAAACTGGCTGGGGGCCATTTTCTAACTTTCTGAACGCGCAGGCTTTCGCGCGTTTTGCCAGCTACGACCTGTCGGTCATTCCACTGTTCATCTTGATGGGCCACTTCGCCACACAGGGTGGTATTAGCAAGGCGCTGTTCCAGTTTGCCGCCGGTGTGATGGGCGGTTTCAAGGGCGGCTTGGCCATGGCGGCTGTGCTGGCCTGTGCTGCCTTTGGCGCCATCTGTGGCTCGTCGGTCGCCACGGCAGCAACCATCACCGGCGTTGCCTTGCCTGAGATGAAACGTCACGGCTACTCTGGTCGACTGGCCACCGGCACGCTGGCGGCTGGCGGCACCCTCGGCATTCTGATTCCTCCGTCTGTGCCGCTGGTGATCTACGCGATTTTGACTGAGCAAAACATTGCCAAACTGTTTGCCGCAGCCATGGTGCCAGGCATCATCGCCATGATCGGCTACATGGTGGCGATTGCCATTTATGTTCGACTGGTCCCAGGGCAAGCACCTGATGTAGACCCCCATCGTCCACCACTGACAATCGCATCTTTGATGGGAATCGTGCCTATTGCCATCATCTTCTTGATTGTTTTTGGCGGTATTTACGGCGGGCTGTTCACCCCGACCGAAGGTGCTGCAGTGGGCGCGGCAGCGACCTTTTTAGCGGCCTTACTCAAGCGCGAAATCACATGGGCCAAATTCAAACTGTGCTTTTACGCCACTGCCAGCAGCTCGGCCATGATCTTTCTGATCTTCATTGGTGCAGACCTGATGAATTCAGCACTAGCCCTGACTCAAGTGCCGAATCAGTTGGCCGGCTTGGTGGGCAGTTGGGGCTTGTCGCCATTGATGGTGGTCACCGCCATCTTGCTGTTTTATGTGGTGCTTGGTGCAGTGATGGACGAACTCTCCATGTTGCTGCTGACCATCCCGATCTTTTTCCCGATGGTTATCGGGATGGACTTTGGCATGCCGCGGGAATCCGTCGCCATCTGGTTCGGCATCATGGTACTCATGACCGTCGGCTTTGGCCTTTTGGCACCACCGGTTGGGCTCAACGTCTATGTCGTCAACGGCCTAGCCAAAGACGTACCGATCAGTGAAAGCTACAAGGGCGTGATGCCTTTTCTCATCAGCGATGCACTGCGCACCACACTGCTTCTGCTTTTCCCCGGGGTGTCGTTATGGCTGGTTAAGTACGTCTCATGACATTAGGGCTTCTACCCCTTTTCAAAACGCCTTGATTCCCGTAAGTTACCCGCATCGTTCCACAGGAGACATTCAAAATGATTCAAAGACGCACCTTGCTTAAAACGGGCGCTGCCGCCGCCCTAGCGGCTCCGGCACTTTCCGGTCTGGCTCAGCAATCGGTCACCCTCAAGTTTCACACCTTCATGTCTCCGCAGTCCGGCGTCTGGCTGGACATGCACAAGCCTTGGATGGCCAAGGTTGAAAAAGAATCTGGCGGGCGTATCAAATTTGAAGCCTATCCAGCCATGCAACTGGGCGGCACCCCCGTACAGCTGTATGACCAAGCCAAGGACGGTGTGGTCGACGTTGTCTGGACCCTGCCTGGCAACACAGCCGGTCGCTTTCCGCGCATCGAGGCCTTTGAACTGCCGTTCATGATGAACAACGCTGAAGCCACGTCCAAAGCATTATGGGAGTACGTTCAAACGGTCGCGGTCGATGAATTCAAAGACACTCAAGTGATCGCGCTGCATGTGCACGGTCCCGGCGTTATTCACACCGCCGACAAACCCGTCAAGTCGGTCGCCGACATGCGTGGCCTGAAACTGCGCGCCCCCACTCGGCAAGTCACCAAACTGCTCGGTGTTTTGGGTGCCATTCCGGTGGGTATGCCACTGCCAGGTATTCCTGACGGACTCAGCAAAGGCACGATCAATGGCTGCGTCATCCCTTGGGAAGTCGTACCAGCGGTCAAGGTCAATGAGCTCACCAAGTACCACGCTGAGTTTGACCCTGCTGGCGGCAGCCTGTACACCACCACTTTCATCATGACGATGAACAAGGCCAAGTACAACGCACTGCCCGCTGATCTGAAAAAAGTCATCGACAACAACTCTGGCTTGGTAACGTCGGCTTGGTTGGGCAAGGCTCAACAGGGCAACGACGTGCCGGGACGAAAATCGGCGGCAGACCGCGGTAACTCCATTTACACGGTGAGTCCGGCTGAAGCGCAAGAATTCCGCCGCAAGTCGCGTGCCGTGGAAGTCGAGTGGGTACAAGACATGGACAAGCGCGGCTTTGACGGCAAAAAACTGCTGGCCACGGCTCGCAACCTGATCGAGAAGCACAGCAAAACGAACAAGGCCTGATAAGGCCATCGGACCGAACAAAAATGCCGGCCTCGTCCGGCATTTTTGTTGCCACGACAGCTGGCATGCCCCAACGACAGACACCTCACGGCTCAGCCAAGCCGCTACACTGAATTCATGCATCGACCTCCCCTGAAACATTGCCGAGAATGTGGCATTGCTGTTGTCTACCGCCTGCCAGACGATGGCGACACCCGTGAACGCGCTATCTGCTCCGCTTGCCACACCGTGCACTATGAAAACCCGCTCAACGTGGTTGGTACCGTGCCGATTTGGGGTGACCTCGGCGAGCAGGTGCTGTTATGCAAGCGCAATATTGAACCGCGCTGGGGCAAATGGACACTGCCGGCCGGATTCATGGAGCTTGGCGAGACAACGGCCGAGGGGGCCGCACGGGAGACCGATGAAGAAGCTGGGGCCGAGTACGAAATGCAGGACCTGTTCACCGTGATGAACGTGGTACGGGTCGGTCAGGTGCATTTTTACTACCGAGCACGGCTACTCACGCCGGTCTTCAATCCGGGGCACGAAACCATCGAAGCCCGGCTGTTCACTGAAGCTGAAATCCCGTGGGACGAGATCGCTTTTCGCACTGTCAAAGAAACACTGGAACATTACTTTGATGACAGGCGCAAAGGCCGCTTTGGCACCCACGTGATTGACGTCGCTTAACTGCGCTTAACGTCAAAAAATTCATCGATTAACGCAACCCGCACAGATTTCATTTTTTCAACGACCTTATTGCATGTTCAAAACCGCTTCCTTTTTCCGTATCGCCACAGATTTTGTGATGCCCCCGCTGGACGCTTTTGAAGAAGCCCTGCAAGCCACCCGCTTTGAGCCCTGCGGCCCGACACAGCCTGAGGCCAACGGCTGGGTTCCGCCCCGTGGCAATAAAAGCATCTCAATGCTCGAAAGCATTGGCGGGCAAATCATCCTCAAGCTGTGCACCGAGCGGCGCCCACTACCGGCATCAGCCGTGAAGACCGCGGTTGACGAGCTCATCGAAAAATACAAAGAAGAAACTGGACAAGAACGCGTCGGCTCGAAAATTAAAAAAGAATTCAAAGAACAAGTCGTTTTTGACCTGCTGCCCCGCGCATTCACCAAGCGCTCAACCACCTTGTTATGGATAGACCCGGTGAACCACTTTCTGGTGGTAGACACCGGCAGCCTGTCGGGTGCCGACAAAATCGTCACCTTTTTAATCGAAGCCTTGAACGAGATTCCCGGCTCGCTGCCAGGACTCGGCGTCAAACCAGTGCTGACCAACATGTCGGCAGCCGCATCCATGTCGCACTGGCTGTCCAGCCGCGAGGCACCGGTCGGCTTCACCGTCGACCGTGACTGCGAACTCAAAACCCCGGACGACCAAAAATCAACCGTCCGCTATTCGCGTCACACCTTGGAAATCGACGAGGTCGCCCAGCACATTGCGGCCGGAAAAGTTCCTACCCAGTTGGCACTGACCTGGAACGACCGCATCTCTTTCGTGCTTACAGAAACAGCTCAGATAAAAAAACTCAAATTGCTAGACGTCGTGTTGGACGGCGTCCAAGAAGGCGGCAAAGACGATGATGGCTTTGACACCGATGCCACCATCTTGACAGGCGAATTGACCGCCATGCTGCCGGAACTGCTCGAGGCTTTGGGCGGAGAAATCGGCGAGACGATAGCAAAGTGATATAGCCAGCATCGAATTCAGCATTGGACGACTGTTTAAAGGCTTTTTAAAATGATTTCAGCCTTCGATAACAAGGGCAGCCATCAAACATCAAAAGTCCGATGACAACACATAACTCATCCATATTGGTCAGCGCTGACCAACTCAGCACCTTCATCTCCAACGCCTTGAAAAGCGCCGGACTGCCCGATCAAGACGCCGCCAAAGTCGCGGGCCTCATGGCCGATGCCGACCTGCAAGGTTCTGACGGCCACGGCGTTATTCGCCTGCCGCAATATGTCAAACGTATTTTGGCGGGCGGCATCAATACGCGTCCCAACATTCGGGTCGTAACTGAGCGCGCCGCTATGGCCGTCGTCGACGGCGACAACGGCATGGGCCACTTGGTCATGTCGCACGCTGTGGACATCGCCATTGAAAAAGCCCGGAGTGCCGGTGTCGCTTGGGTGGGTGCCCGCCACAGCAACCATGCAGGCCCCGCCTCGCTGTATGTGCGCAAGCCCATCGAACAAAACATGATTGCGCTGTATTTTGCAGTAGGCAACGCCAACCATCTGCCGCCTTGGGGAGGCATGGAAATGCTGCTTTCAACCAACCCCATTGCGGTGGGTATTCCCGCTGGCAGCGAACCCGCGGTGGTGCTTGACATGGCCACCACGGTGGCAGCTTACGGCAAGGTCAAGGCCAAGGCCAAGCGCGGCGAACAAATGCCCGAAGGCTGGATGATTGACCGCCAAGGCAAGCCTCTGCTAGACCCAAAACGCGCAGAAGAAGGCTTTTTACTGCCCATCGGCGGGCACAAGGGCTACGGTCTGGCACTCATCGTCGGCCTCTTGGCGGGCACCCTGAACGGTGCCGCTTTGGGCCGAGACGTTGTGGACTTCAACCATGACAACGTCACGCCCACCAACACCGGTCAGTCGGTGCTGGTCATCGACTTGCAGGCCTTCGGCGATCCAGCGGTCTTCAAGTCGTCGCTCGACCACCTGGTGCGCGACTTACGCAACAGCGATCGCCTGCCGAACGTCGAGCGCATCTGGCTGCCGGGTGAGCAGAGCCATCAACGGCGTCAAAAATACACGGCCCAAGGCATTCCGCTGTCCGCCCCCATGCTGGCCGACCTGGTCGTGCTGGCGGCCGAGCTGAACATTGCACCACTGGTCACTAACCAGTCTTGATGCTTGCCCCCATCTCAAGTTTGCCCCCTTCGCTGGGCAGCAACGCATTACAACCGGAGACAGTCAACATGAAAAAAATCACCCATCGGCTTTTAGCTGCAGCGGCCATCTTGGCTTTTGCGGCCGGCGTGCACGGGCAAGGCGCTTACCCGAATAAACCGATCAAGATGATCATTCCGCTGGCTGCCGGCAGCGCGGTCGACAACGCTGCGCGCGTGCTGACGCAAAAAATGTCGCTCGGCCTCGGCCAGAACATCGTGATTGAAAACATCACCGGCTCATCTGGACTGATCGGAGCTGACCGCGTCGCCAAGGCCGCACCGGATGGTTACACCATCGGCGGCTTCAACGACAGCATCCTGACCATGGTGCCGCATATTTTCCCGCGCATACCTTGGAATGCACTGACAGATTTTGACCCTTTGTCACTGGCTGCAACTGTTGAATGGGGCTTGGTAGTGAAAGCCGACTCACCGTACAAGACGGTGGCCGATTTCATCGCCGCCGCGAAGGCAGCACCGGGCAAGCTGAACTACAGCTCGGGCGGCAACGGCAGTCCGCAGCACTTGGCCATGGCACTGTTCGCGTCACGCGCCGGCATCGAGGCTTTGCATGTGCCCTACAAAGGCGCAACACCGGCTGCTGTAGCCGTGGCCGCTGGAGAGGTTGACGCCTCACTCCAAGGTCTGGGCACTGTGACCTCTCTCATTCAGGGCAACAAAGTTCGGCTTCTGGCGGTCACCACCGAAAAACGTCTGGCCCAATACCCCAATGTGCCCACCGTTGACGAATCCGGCCTGAAGAACTTCTTCTTCAACTCTTGGTTTGCCATGGTGGTGCCAACCGGCACGCCCAAAGACATCGTCGAACGCCTGAACAGTGAAATGCGCAAGGCCTTGGCAGATCCGGCTACACGCGACAAACTGGTTGCCCTCGGTGTCACCTTGCGCGGTTCATCGGCACAAGAACTTGGCACGGCGACCAAAGCTCAATTCGAGATGTACCGCAAGCTGATTCAAGACAACAACATCAAGTCCGACTGAGCTGATGCCAACGGCCTCCATGTAACCAGAGCCCCTCGATGATTCACTCCATCAATCCCGCCACCGGCGAAACCCTGGCCTCCTTCCCCAACCATGACGCCGCGAGCGTGGAACACACACTCTCGGCCGCATCGGCTGCTCAGCGCATCTGGCGGCAGCAACCTGTGCAACAGCGTGTTGGCCTGCTGACGGCGCTGGCACGGGTGCTGCGCCTGCACAAGGCAGACTATGCCCGGCTCATCACGCTCGAGATGGGTAAGCCGCTGACTGAGGCCATCGGAGAAATTGAAAAATGTGCCGTGACGTGCGAGTACTACGCCCTCCACGCGCCTGCGTTTCTAGACGATGAAGTCGTCGCCAGCAACGCCACCGACAGCCGTATCGTCTACGACCCACTTGGCATTTTGCTAGCGGTTATGCCGTGGAACTATCCGTTCTGGCAAGTCATGCGGGCTGCGGTTCCGGCCATGGCCGCTGGCAATGGCGTGGTTCTCAAGCACGCCGGCAATGTACCGCAATGCGCTCTTGCCTTGGCCTCCCTTTTTGCAGAGGCAGGCGCACCAGCAGGCCTCTTTGGTTTACTGCTGATCGATTCGTCAGCAGTGCGGGCCGTCATTGAAGACCCGCGCATTGCCGCCGTCACCTTCACCGGCTCGACACCCGTAGGCCGGGCGATTGCCTCGCAAGCTGGCAATGCCCTGAAGAAACAGGTGCTTGAACTCGGTGGCTCTGACCCCTTCATCGTCTTGGCCGACGCGGATGTTCAGGCAGCAGCCAAGGCAGCGGTCAAGGCGCGCTTTCAAAATACCGGCCAAAGCTGCATTTCCTCTAAACGCTTCATTGTTGAAGACGCTGTAGCGGACGAATTTTCCGACGCCATGTGCGAGCTGACGGCCAAACTGGTGGTCGGTGACCCACTGGTCGCCGCCACAGAAATCGGCCCCATGGCTCGCGCCAATCTGCGCGATGAATTACACGCACAAGTCGAAGCCAGCGTGGCACAAGGCGCGATACTCCGCGTCGGTGGTCATGTGCTGCCACAAACAGGACACTTCTATGCGCCGACCGTGCTCGATCACGTTGGCGTTGACATGGTCGCTGCGCGTGAGGAAACCTTCGGCCCCGTCGCAGCCATCATTCGGGTGCGCAACGCGGAAGAAGCCGTCAGCGTTGCCAACAGCACGGAGTTCGGACTGGGCGCTGCACTTTGGACCCGCGATCTAACCCGTGCACGCCGTTTGTCGAGGCAGATCGAAGCCGGTGCGGTCTTCGTCAATGGCGTGGTCGCCTCCGATGCGCGCCTGCCTTTTGGCGGCACCAAGCAATCCGGCTATGGCCGCGAACTCGGCGTGCACGGTCTGCGCGAGTTCACCAACATCAAAATAGTCTGGACCGGTCCAGCCCTTTGAATTAGCCCACGCCTGACAGCGACGATCCCATAAAATCCACCTTTCCAACACGAGGAATCCACCATGACCAACTCGACTGTTTTGCGTCCCACTGTTCTGCGCCCCAACGAACTCAAAAGCTATGACCGTGGCGGCGGTGCCCGCACCATTCCGCTGGTGACAGCGGCACTGGGTGCAACAGGGTTTATCAATGGCATCACTGAGTTTGGGCCCGGCGTAGCGATACCGTTTCACAGCCACAACTGTGAAGAAAGCGTGATGATGCTGGAAGGCCACGCCATGCTTGACATGGAAGGCCAAGAAGCCATGGCCCTGAAGCCGCAAGACACCACGTGGATTCCGCCCAACTTGTCGCACCGTTTCCGGAACATGTCCACCACTGAACCGATGAAGATTTTCTGGACCTATGCGTCACTGCAAGCCACCCGCACCTTGACCGAAACCGGCGAGACACGTGCCGTATCCGCAGAGCACAACCGCTGACCTCCTCAACCGGCATTGTCGTCAAGACCCGTCGTGTGAAAGTGTCGCCTCCCTCAGCAAGCTAGGGTTTACGCGATTGAGATACGGCGTGGTACTTGTACGATACATTTTCATGAAATATCAACAACCCATTCGTACCGAAAGCTGAAGTTTTCAACATGTCCAAAGTGATCATTACCTGCGCCGTCACGGGCGCCATTCACACACCGTCAATGTCACCCTACTTGCCGATCACGCCGGAGGAAATCATCGAGGCGTCGGTGGGTGCGGCTGAAGCCGGTGCAGCGATCATTCACCTGCATGCGCGCGACCCTGTCACTGGCAAGCCTGACCAGACGCCTGAAGCGTTTGCCAAGTTTTTGCCACAGATCAAAGCTCGAACAAATGCGGTGCTCAACCTCACCAGTGGCGGATCGCCGTACATGAAGATAGATGAGCGCATTCAGCCCTCCATGCGCTTCGCGCCAGAGGTTGCGTCTCTCAATATGGGTTCTTTCAACTTTGCCTTGTTCCCGATGCTGGAGCGCTTCACCGAGTTCAAACACGCATGGGAGCGTGAAGCGCTTGAAGGCAGTCGGGACCTGATTTTCCGGAACACCTTCAAAGACATTGAATACGCACTGGCAGCCTGCTCGGCCAACCAAACCCGCTTTGAATTCGAGTGCTACGACATCGGCCACCTTTACAACCTGGCTCACTTCATGGACCGAGGCTTGGTCAAGGGACCCCTGTTTGTGCAGTCAGTTTTCGGCATTCTGGGCGGCATTGGCGTGCACCCAGAAGACGTCATGCACATGCGCCGCACGGCAGACCGACTGTTTGGCAAACAGTACCAATGGTCCGTACTGGGCGCGGGTAAAAACCAACTGCCTATCGCCGCGATGAGCGCGGCCATGGGCGGCCATGTACGCGTCGGCCTTGAAGACAGTCTGTGGCTAGGCAAAGGCACACTGGCCAAAAGCAATGCAGAGCAAGTGCGGCAAGTGCGGCAGATCATCGAAGGCTTGGGCCATGAGATCGCCACACCCGATGAAGCACGGCACATGCTGCAGCTCAAGGGCGCAGAATATGTGCGCTTTTAATCTCAGTCATCAGCCTAACCAGACCAGAACCCCTGCCAAACATTCTGTGTAGCAGCGCAGATGGGAGGGCATGGATTCAGGTTCGGTTGAATGCTCCTATTCATCTGCGCACGGCGCACCGACTGCGTCACCGGCTCTCGCAGGGTGATTTTCGCAACAGGCTTGAAGACGGGCAACACAGCGCCAAGAATCAACTTATTTTTTCATAAGCGGCAGGACACAGCATGTTTCGCCGAACAAATGAACAACACAACCACCACCCCATAAAGAAGGAAAAATAGATGATTCAGAGCAACAAACCCACCGCCATCATCACCGGCGGCAGTCGCGGTATCGGACGGGCTGCGAGCGTCGCGCTGGCCAAGCAAGGTTGGAATATTTGCTTCAGCTATGTCAGCAACCAAGCTGCGGCCCTAGAGACAGTGGCCATGGTTGAAGCGGCTGGCGGTCAGGCACTTGCGGTCAAGGCCAATGTCGCCAATCGAGAGGACATCAAACAACTGTTTGCCTCGGCCTTCAAGACCTTTGGCAGGCTCGATGCCTTGGTCAACAACGCCGGCATCGTGGGTGAACCCCGCTCCATCCTGGACGCCGATGACGCGCATCTGACCGATGTCTTTCGCACAAATGTTTTGAGCTATTTTTTCTGCGTCAGCGAGGCTGCACGCCTGATGTCCACCCAGCGTGGCGGCAAGGGCGGAAGCATCGTCAACATGTCCTCTGCTGCCGCACGCCACGGCGGCATGCCTGAAGAGGCGCACTACGCAGCGTCTAAGGGTGCTGTTGACAGCTTCACATTCGCCCTGGCCAAGGAACTCGCACCGCACGGCATTCGTGTCAACGCAGTTCGCCCGGGGCTCATCAACACAACGATACATGAAGCCCACGGCGGGCAGGCGCTGATCAACAAGATCGGCCCCACCGTGCCGCTGGGTCGCGCCGGCAAGGCCGAAGAGGTGGCAGAAGTCATTGCCTTCCTCGCCGGCCCACTGTCAAGTTATGTTCATGGAACTCTGGTTGACGTGTCTGGCGGACGCTGACCAACTTTATTTATTGCAATACCGCCAAAACGACAGGAGACAACAAAATGATGAAACGCAGAACGCTACTGAGTGTCACCGCCGCCGCCGCCTCGTCACTGCTGCTGCCTGCAGCACTGAGCCAGACCGCAGCCTATCCGAACAAGCCGATCAAAATGATCGTGCCTTATGCGGCCGGCATTTCCCCCGACATCGTCGCGCGCCTGATCGGCAACAAACTCAGCATCGCGCTGGGCCAGCCCATCATCATTGACAACCGTCCTGGGGCTGGCGGCATGATTGGTGCTGAATTTGCTGCGGCAGCGCCAGGCGATGGCTACAACCTGTTCTTCACGGTGAAAGGGGTCATGGCGATTGCGCCGCATCTGTACCCGAATGCCAAGTACAACGCACTGAAAGACTTCAAAGCAGTCTCGCAAATTTTGCTTGTGCCACACATCATCACAGCAACGCCCAACGCGCCATACAACACCCTCAAAGAGATGGTGGAGTACGCCAAGAAAAATCCAGGCAAGATCAACTTTGCCTCCGCCGGTGTGGGGTCACAACCGCACGTGGCACTGGAAGCGTGGGCCAAGCGCATGGGGATCAAGCTCAACCACATTCCCTACAAATCGAACCCCGGCCCTGACGTCATGAGCGGCGTTGTCGATATCTATCTCGAGGCATCCACGACGGCCATTCCGTCCATTCAGGCCGGCAAAATCAAGGCCCTGGCAGTCTCCGGCAGCGAGCGCATTCCGGCCTTGCCCAATGTGCCGACAGTCACGGAATTCGGTGCCAACCTCGATCCAAATGGCGTCATTGGAAATTCTTGGCACGGCATTTATACGCCCGTCAGTACCCCGGACGATATCGTCAACAAGCTCAACGCCGAGATCATCAAGATCGTCAATATGCCCGACATTCAGGCAAGGCTTAAATCTCTAGGGCTGACCCCGACAGGCACAAATGCAGCGACGCTGTCCAACGGTGCGGCGTCTGATTTCGCCTATTGGGGCGCCTTGATCAAAGAGCTGGGCATCACGGTCGAATAGTCTGAATATTTATGAATCCTCAATCCATGGTGTCTGCCGATCAAAAAACCGGCGCAGTACTCACGATGCTGCGCACCATGCGCCTGATACGCGACTTTGAGGAAGCTGCGGGCAAGGCCTTGCAAGACGGCCATGTTCGCGGTTCGGTACACCAGTACACCGGGCAAGAAGCCATTGCCACCGGCGTTTGCCATCACCTGCATCAGCACGATTTTGTCTCCAGTCACCACCGCGGTCATGGTCACGCCATTGCCAAGGGTGTGTCGGTCGCGAAGATGATGCGCGAGCTTTTTGGTCGCCAAGGAGGAACGTCAGACGGCAAAGGCGGCTCCATGCACATCGCTGATTTTTCGCTCGGCATGCTGGGAGCCAATGGCGTTGTGCCTGATGGTGTAACCATCGCGGTAGGCGCGGCACAAGCGCTCAAAATGCAAGGCCGACCCGGCGTGGTGGTGGCTTTTTTTGGCGATGGTGCCATGAACCGTGGCCCTTTGTTTGAGGCCTTCAACTGGGCCAAGCTGTTTGATTTACCGGTGCTGTTTGTGTGCGAAGACAACGGCTATTCGGTCACTTTGCAAACTCGCAGCGTCACGGCTGGCCCTCCCGCCATTGAGCGGGTGCAGGCCTTCGGCATTCCAACCATGTCCATCAATGGCAACAATGTACAAACCGTTGAAAAAGCCGCCGGTGAAATGATCGAGCGCGTGCGCGCCGGCAGTGGTCCCTGTTTTTTACACGCCACGACCTACCGCTGGTACGGCCACTTGGCACATGACAAAGCGCTTTATCGCGACCCGATCGAAGTCGCACAAGCCAAGAAAGATGACTGCGTGCTGCACGCAGAAAACTGGCTGCAGGCGCAAGGCGTGAGCTCAAGCCAATTGTTACAACTGCGCGATGAATCGCTGGCGCAGGTCACGGCCGCCGTGAACGAGGCCCTTGGTGCACCTTGGCCCGAGGCGGCCAGCGCATTCACTGATGTGCAAGACCTTGGGGCGACGGCATGAGCACGATGACGTATGCAGAAGCCGGTTGTCTAGCGCTGGCACAGGAAATGGAACGCGACACAAATGTCTGGGCACTGGGCGAAGATGTTGGACCTGAAGGCGGTGTCGCTGGCCAGTACCGCGGCCTGCTCAATCGCTTTGGTCCGCAACGTATTGTGGACACCCCGATTTCCGAATCCATGATCATGGCGGCAGCCATTGGCTCATCCTTACTCGGTATGCGGCCGGTTGCAGAACTTCGCTACGCTGATTTCGCTTTGTGCGCGGCCGATGAAATCATCAATCAGGCCGCCAAAGCGCGTTACATGCAAGGCGGTCAGGTGCGCGTGCCCATCGTCATACGCCAACCCATTGGCATGCGTTGGGGCATGGCCGCTCAGCATTCGCAGAGCAACGAAAATCTGTGGATCGGCACGCCAGGATTGGTGGTGGTGGCACCGGCCACTGCCGCCGACAACCACGGCCTTTTAAAAGCAGCCATTCGCTCAGACGATCCCGTCGTCTACATGGAGCACAAAGAACTCTGGCTGGTTCAAGGCGAGGTTGACGAAGACGCCGAGCCCATTGAACTAGGCAAAGCCGCGATACGCCGCGAAGGTCGGGACGTGACCTTGATCAGTTGGTCAAGCACCGTCGCCTCCTGCTTGGGCGCGGCAGACGCACTCGCACTCGAAGGCATTGACGCGGAAGTGATCGACCTGCGCACGCTTTGGCCTTGGGACCGCGAGGCCGTGTTTGCGTCCATCAAAAAAACCGGCCGTGTGGTGGTCGCCCATGAATCCACGCGCGTTGGTGGTTTTGGCGGCGAGTTGCTGGCCGAGATCGCTGAGGCCTTTTTTGGCCAACTCAAAGCCAGGCCGACACGGCTTGGGTCACCACGCATTCCAGTGCCCTACTCCCAGCCACTGGAAGACTTGTGCCGCGTGACGCCTGCACACATTACGCAAACAACGCGCCGGCTTTTCGACTGAACACCCGTCTTGACCAATGACAGTGTGTGCCCGGCTTACCCGCCGAGTACTGGATTTGTGCGTTTTCATCTGACCGAAATTCAGGGTATTCCATTAGTAATAAAAGCAGTTGAGTCTTTTTAAACTACTAATTAGGTGCACAATGCAGGCAGAAATAGAGCAACTTAGCTCTAGTTGTCACGACTTCACGGCGTGACCACCCTGGACCCCAACCCCACTTAGTCTGGCTCGGCACCACCTGACCGACCAAGCCAATCTTGACGCCCGGGTTTTTGGGTCGAACGGATCTGAATCAACTGCTGGCGGTGATTGAAGCCTTCGCAAGAAGGTGACCTGTCAACCCAACATACAAGCTTTCCAGCTGGACTGTCATCCTCATTGGGTCGACGCCTCGGTGGAGCACTTCAAGCAGACCCATTTTCTGAAAACTCGAAAGGTTAATTTTGCAAATCAAAAGTCAAGCAGACTTCTATTCAGGACTGATGTTCCTCGTGATGGGCGTAGCGTTCGCATGGGGGGCGACCAATTACAACGTGGGTGACGCCGCACGGATGGGCCCGGGCTACTTTCCGCTGCTGTTGGGCAGCGTGATGGCCCTGATTGGTATCTTGATCATGTTCAACGCACTGGTCGTCAATTCCGTTGATGGTGACAAGATTGGCCCATGGGCATGGCGGCCACTGTTCTACATCATCGCCGCTAACTTTGTGTTTGGTTTATTGCTGGCAGGGCTTCGAAGCATTTCGCTGCCGGCCTTTGGTTTGATCATTGCCATTTATGCCTTGACCTTCATCGCCAGCATGGCCCAAGCCGATTGGAAATTCTTAAGAACCCTCTACCTCGCAACGGTCCTAGCTGCTGGCAGTTATCTGGTGTTCGTCATGGCACTGGCACTTCAGTTCCCCGTGTGGCCTGACTTCATCACCGGCTACTAAGGAATATAAAAATGGAACTGATTGCAAATTTATCTTTGGGTTTTGGTGTCGCCTTCACACCCGTCAACCTGACCTACGCGTTGGTTGGATGCCTGTTGGGCACCCTGATCGGCGTGTTGCCGGGCATTGGCCCCGCCGCGACCATCGCCATGCTGCTGCCCGCCACCTACGCGCTGCCGCCCGTGTCGGCACTGATCATGCTGGCTGGCATTTACTATGGATCACAGTACGGCGGATCCACCACCGCCATTTTGGTCAATCTACCAGGGGAGTCGTCATCGGTCGTGACCGTGATTGATGGTTACCAAATGGCCAAAAAAGGACGAGCGGGGCAAGCCTTGTCTGCCGCCGGCATTGGTTCGTTCTTTGCTGGTTGCGTCGGTACCGTGTTGATCGCAGCCTTTGCGCCGCCACTGACTGAGCTGGCTTTCAAGTTTGGTCCTGCAGAATACTTTTCATTGATGACACTCGGTCTAATTGGTGCCGTGGTTCTGGCATCAGGTTCGCTGCTCAAAGCGGTGGGCATGATTTTCTTGGGTCTGTTGATCGGCCTGGTCGGAACCGACGTGAACTCGGGTGTAGCGCGCTACAGCTTTGACGTGCCTGAGTTGACAGACGGGATTGGTTTTGTCGCGATTGCCATGGGTATTTTTGGTTATGGCGAAATCATCAGCAACTTGGCACAGCGAGAGGTTGAACGCGAAGTCACCAGCATCAAGATTGCAGGCATGTACCCAACCAAGCAAGACTGGAAGGACATGACGCCGGCCATCTTACGTGGCACCTTGCTTGGTTGCACCCTCGGCATCTTGCCTGGTGCAGGGGCCACGCTGGCTGCTTTTGCAGCCTACACCATCGAGAAAAAGGTCAAAGGTCGACCCGGCGAAGTGCCGTTCGGTCAAGGCAATATTCGCGGCGTGGCGGGTCCTGAAGCCGCGAACAATTCCGCAGCGCAGACGGCCTTCATTCCGTTGCTGACACTTGGCATCCCATCGACGGTAACGATGGCGCTGATGATTGGCGCGATGACGATCCACAACATCCAGCCCGGCCCACAGGTGATGACCAGCAACCCAGAACTGTTCTGGGGCTTGATTGCCTCTATGTGGATCGGTAACGCGATGTTGATCATTTTGAACCTGCCGCTGATAGGCATCTGGATCAAACTACTCAAAGTCCCCTACCACTACCTGTTTCCGTCGATTGTGCTGTTCTGCGCTATTGGTGTTTATTCAACCAACAACAACACTTGGGACATCTGGGTGGTGGGCGTGTTCGGCATCATTGGCTATGTCTTCAACAAACTGCGCGTGGAGCCCGCACCCTTGCTGCTAGGTTTGATCCTCGGCCCCATGATGGAAGAAAACTTGCGCCGCGCATTGCTGCTGTCGCGCGGCGACTGGAGCACCTTCGTCACGCGCCCACTGTCTGCTGGATTGCTGGTCGTCTGCGTGTTCATGCTGCTGGTTGTATTGTTGCCCGCGGTGAAGAAGAAACGCGAAGAGGCGTTTGTCGAGTGATGAGAAGTTTCGAAGCCTGAGAAAGAGCGCACTTGAGGCGCTCTTTTTCGGAACAAGCATTGCGGCGATTAAAGCCGCTGGCTTTTGCCCAGCGCAGACTCAGCAACCATATCGGGCCCAGTAATACGTGCTGATCGTTGGGTTGTAGCCAGGGTTGGCAAACTTCGCAATGTAAGAATTGCCATCGCTGTAAGTCACGATACTGCCAGCCGCATAGTATTTACCTTGAACCCAAGCTGGATGGCTATACAAGCTCCAGTAGTACGTACTGATGAGGGGGTCGTAACCAGGATTGGCACGCTTGGCGATGTAAAGCTTACCATTTGAATACAGCACGATCTTCCCAGCTACGTAATAGCCGCCTTGAATCCAACTTGGGAACGTGCAAGCGTAGCTTGCACCGGGCGAAGGCGCCGGTGCTGGCGCAGGGGGTGGTGCGGAGGCATCAGTGCAGGTGTATGTCGCCCAATAGTAAGTACTGATCGTTGGGTTGTAGCCGGGGTTGGCAAACTTGGCCACATAGAGTTTGCCATTTGAGTACGTCACGATACTTCCCGCGGCATAGTATTTACCTTGAACCCAAAGTGGATACACGCAAGATGGCGCAGGAGCTGGAGCTGGAGCTGGTGCTGGTGCTGGAGCTGGTGCTGGAGCTGGTGCTGGAGCTGGTGCTGGTGCTGGTGCTGGAGCTGGTGCTGGCGCAGGCGCTGGCGCATCAGTACAGGTGTAGGCTGACCAGTAGTAGGTGCTGATCGTTGGGTTGTACCCCGGGTTAGCAAACTTCGCGATGTAAAGGTTGCCATCCGTGTAGGTCACGATACTTCCCGCTGCGTATGAATTGCTTTGAGACCAAAGCGGGTAGCTACAGGATGGTGCTGGCGCAGGTGCCGGAGATGGCGCAGGGACAGGTGCAGGGGTTGGTGGCACATAGACGCCAGCAGACTTAAAAATATTGTAAAACTGATAATTTGACTGCGCCACACCGCTGTAAAGATTGAGCGGCCCTGTGCCACTGTTCGCTTGAGCGACATCTCGTTGAAATGACCAATATGAAAGAAAGCCAAAGCCATTGCTCTTGGCAAAGTTGGCTATCGCTTGTGCGTCCGCCAACGTGAACGTTGTACCGTCATCGTTGATGCCGATCATCGGCGTGATTCCCATCATCGCGTGAATTTGCGCTTGAGACTTTGCAGGATATACCGACGCTATTTGAGTCGCAGAAGCCTGAACACCATTGATGACGGCTTGTGTCATCGTCGGCGGCACAACCATCGTTCTGAGGTTGTTAGCGCCATAGTCCATGCTCATAATATTAATGACATCAATCTTCACACCTGCAGCGACTGTCGTTTTCAAAAGATTGACAGCGTCAGTGTTCAGTCCATTCAGCCAACCCGGCAAAGTGAATGAAAGATACATATCCGGATACTTGACCTGAAGCCTGGCCAAAACGCGAGCACGGCGTGCGGTTCCAGTTGTATTTGATAGCTGAGCACCTTCAACATCGAAATCAAGACGCCTAGTGCCTGTATCAACGATCAGTTTGTCAATTAAATTAAACAATGAATCGTCAGTCGTGCACGAAATCTCAGCATAGGTCCCATCCGCCCCGCCCAAAGAAACAATCAATCGGCCGCCGGCTGCGACATAGTTACGAGCATCAGAAAGCCTGCCCGATATATTGGCATCAAAAGCACATGTGCCTCTGGTGATGGCGAATGCAAGCGTTGCACTGTCCATCCCAGCGGAACTTTTCGCACCGGCCAACGTCCCGGCACCCCAAGCCTCAAAATAAGGCGCTACGTCAAAGGCGCTGGCGGTTTGACCCAAGCTCAGAACGATGACGCCACCGAGTAGTTTGTTGATCGGATTAAGTTGATGGGGTAACCGCATAATTTTTCTCCTTGGAATAAAAGGATAATGGGGCTGGCGATACACATGAAGGCACTCGCATGCCGCTTTACGCCATCGCAGACGAGCATGGAATGAGCAACACATCTGTGCAACCAGTTCCACACTTGCATAGCCATCTTCTTGATCAGACTTTGGAGCGTCAACGCCAATGTGTAACTTGCAGTGCGACCGTTGAGCACTTGGGAAAACTCGGGAATACGCATCAAGCCAGTACAAAGTCAGGGTGGCTTTGATCCAAGCAAAGGGTATTTCCAATTGGTTTTGCGAGCTCGACAGGGTCGTGACGAAATCTGAATCTTTTTACAAGTCAGCGAATTTTTCGGTTTTGAGGTCGCATGGTATTTACCCTGCCGCAGACGCCTCCCTGGCCCATCTAAAATCTTGACGAGCCCATCAGTGGGCAAAAATCACAAGGTTTAAACCAGTTTTATCCAAGACTGACCCTCATCAAACAAAGACAAACTTATGCAACAAATCACCCCAACGCGCCGTGCCGTTTTGTCCATGGCCGGTGCGACGCTACTGACAGCTGGCAGCGGCGTTTGGGCGCAAGGCGCCGCCAACTTTCCCAACAAGCCGATCAAAGTCATCGTCCCCTCAGCACCAGGCGGGGTAGCAGACATCCTGACGCGCTTGATCGCGCCCAAGATGAGCGAAAAATTAGGTCAGCCAGTGATCGTGGAATACCGCGCCGGGGCGGCTGGGACCATCGGTCTGAATGCTGTGGCCCGGTCTGCACCAGACGGCTATTCACTGGTGTTTGTGTCCGAAACACACGCCGCGGGTGAGTCGCTCTATCCCAAGCGCGGTTACAACATGCAGCGTGAACTGGTGCCCGTGACGCCCATCGGCAATTTTCCCCAAGTGCTCGCAGTTAATAAAAATTTACCTGTCAACTCCGTCAAGGAATTGATCGATTACGCCAAAGCCAACCCAAACAAGTTGTCCTATGGCTCTGGCGGTATCGGGAACACTTACCACATGGGGATGGAGCTGATGAACCAGATGGCCGGCATCAAGATGCTGCACATCCCCTACAGCGCGGCAAGCTCAGCGCGCACCGACCTCATTTCAGGCCAAATTCAGTTGATGTTCGACACCGTCGGCAGTATGGAGCCGCATCTCAAGGCCGGTACGGTTCGCGCGCTTGGCATCAGCTCGAGCCAACGCTTTCCTCGCTTGGCTAGCGTGCCTACACTGGCCGAAGCCGGCGTGCCAGGCTACTTGTTTGAGTCTTGGTGCGGGCTGATGGGCCCCGCTGGTATGCCAGCACCAGTGATCGCCAAAATCAACGATGCGGTGGCCTATGCGCTGCAAGACAAACAGATTCAAGCGCAGTTCGAATTGAACGGCGTTATCCCAAGAACCGGCACACCGCAAGAGTTCGGCGGCTGGATCAAAACCTCGATTGAAAAACTGGCGCAAGTCATCAAGACCGGTGACATCAAGGTCGACTGAGGTCGGCCCACACAAGCAAGGTAAATTCATGCATTTTTCATTCAAGCGCTTCGCCGTTGCCAGCGCTGCAACGGCACTGCTGTGCGTCTTGACCCAAGCTCAGGCGCAAACCTGGCCCACCAAGACAGTGCGCTTCATCGTGCCGTTCACCCCCGGTGGCGCAAACGACCTGATGGCCCGCGCGGCTGCCGAAGGGGCCAGCAAAGTACTCGGCCAGACCGTGATCGTTGAAAACCGCGGTGGTGCGGGTGGTTCATTGGGCGCAGACATCGTCGCCAAGAGCACGCCCGATGGCTACACATTCTTGATCAGCGCTGCAGGGGTTATTTCAAACAGCATGATCAAGAAATCGCTGCCATTCAAAGACGACGACCTGATGCCGGTTGTCATGATTGGCGTGGCGCCCTCCGTCATCGTGGTCCCTAAAGCTGCGCCTTATGAGACATTGCGTGATTTCGTAGACGCCTCCAAAAAAGGCCAAGGCTTCAACTTCGCCACGGCCGGTACAGGCAGCACGCCGCACTTCGTCGCGGAAATGCTGAACGTGAAATACGGTGCAAAACTACAGCCCGTGCCCTACAAAAGCGGATCGGAAAGTACCACCGCCGTCCTGAGTGGACAGGTCGAGGGCACCTCTGAGGCCAGCATCATCGCGCTGCCGCATATCCGGGGCGATGGTCGTTTCAAGGCACTGGCCACCACGTGGACCCAGCGCATCTCGGCTTACCCACAACTGTCTACGGCTATGGAACAGGGCTTCTCCGATCTGCAAATTGCACACTGGGCCGGTCTGCATGCCCCCCGAGGCACACCACCGGAGATCATGGACAAATTAGCGGCCGCTGTTGACAAGGCCATACACGACCCTGCCAACGCTGACAAGCTGCGAGGACTGGGGATTGAACCCGTCGGCGGAACTCGACAAGAGTTCGTCAAGTTCGTCGATGCAGAACGTAAACGACTGGGCGAACTCGTCAAGGCTGCGCGCATGAAAGAAGACTGATGAGCACCAAAAAACAACTTCGGACTCTCGTTGAGGCACGCCGTGGAATCCTCGTTCCGGGCGCCTTCAACGCTCTGTCTGCGCGCGTCATTGTTGACTTGGGGTTTCAAGCCATTTACGTCACGGGTGCTGGTGTGACCAACATGACGTTTGCGTTGCCCGATCAGGCCTTCATGGGCTTGAGCGATATTGCCGACCACACTGCCCGCATCCGCGATGCGGTCGATGTGCCGCTGATCGTCGATGCCGACACCGGCTTTGGCAACGCCCTCAACACCTACCAAACCGTCCGCACCCTTGAGCGAGCAGGTGCCGATTGCATCCAAATAGAAGACCAGGTCAGCCCCAAACGCTGCGGCCATTTTTCTGGCAAAGAAGTCATCACCACCATCGAAATGATCGGCAAGATCAAGGCCGCGGTAGACGCGCGCCGCAACCCTGACCTGCTCATCATGGCCCGCACGGACGCCTGTGCGGTCTATGGCTTTGAGGCCGCACTTGAGCGCGCCCAGTTGTTCAGCGAAGCCGGCGCAGACATTTTGTTTGTTGAAGCTGTGACCACTGCTGATGAAATTCGCGCACTGCCAACGCGTCTAAAGAGTCCACAACTGATGAACATGGTGATTGGCGGCAAAACCCCGATTTTCAGCGCCGAAGAATTAGCCGGGCTGGGTTATGGCATCGTGCTCTATGCCAACGCTGCGCTACAAGGTGCGGTATCCGGGATGCAAAAAGCGCTGACCCTTTTGCGAGACACCCAGCGCATCGACGAAGACTCTGGCTTGGTTGCTTCCTTCGCTGAGCGCCAACGGCTCGTCGGCAAGCCGCAGTGGGATGCCATGGAAAAGAAATACCAGTGAGCCGCAGCCGCCGATGAAAAAAAGCTTTTTAGTGATGGGGCTCTGCTGGATTTTGACGGCAGCACATGCCGTCACGCTACAACCTCAATTGGCAGACTCAAAAGCTTTCGCGGACTGTATGGGCAGGGCTATCGAACAGCCTCTGGTGACGCAGAGCCGCATTGATTGCCTAAAAGTAGAACTCAAAAAATACGACGATCAGCTGAATGACGAATACAAAGAAAGTCTGTCATTACACACTGGGGAGTCCCGAAAAAAATTAATCGAGGGACAACGTGAATGGGTTAAATTTCGCAACGCGTGGTGTCGATTTGAAGGCGCCATCGACGTCGGTGGTAACCCACTTGTGAATCAATATTTCTGCATGGTCGATTTGACGATTGAGCAAATGCTCAGATTAAAAGCGAGCCATTAGCGCAGTCGTTTCCTTCTTTCAGAATCAAACCATGAGCCCACCTTTGAAGAGTCACCCCATGCGTTTACCGCTGATGCATTTTGTGCTCGCGACAGTCTTCTTGCACTTCACCTTTGCAGCGCAAAACAGCCATGGAAAGACTGCCAGCGAAGTTTATGAACAAGCCGCCATCAGCACGGTGGTTGTTAAAAGCGTGAACCTCCAGACAAAAAAGCAAATCACCGGCAGTGGCGTCGTGCTGGGTAACGGTCATGTCGTGACCAACTGCCACGTCATCAAAAACACCCAGCAACTGACGGTTCGCACCAAAGGCAATGAGTACTCAGCGAGTCTGTATCACTCTGATTGGCCGCGCGACCTGTGCTCCCTCACGGTCGCAGGTTTGGATGTTCCGGCCGCCATGGTCGGCGATTCAAAGACGCTCAAGGTAGGTGCAAAAGTCTACGCACTGGGGACGCCCAAAGGGCTAGCCCTCACACTGTCGGACGGCATCGTCTCAGGCTTTCGCGAGCGTACAGGGGGACGCTATATCCAAACCACTGCAGCCATCTCTCGCGGTTCCAGCGGTGGCGGCTTGTTCGACGAAAGTGGTGCACTCGTGGGTCTGACCACTTTTTACATGGCTGATGGCCAAAACCTGAACTTCGCTATTCCTATTGAATGGGTCAACGAGTTGGCTCAGCGCAGCAGCCCTGCCCCCTTGCCTCCGCTTGTTGCACTGGTGCCGCTCGAAACACAGTGGCAAAAGAAATCAAAGGAATTGGAATCTGTCAAAAACTGGCCTGCGTTGCTAGAGCACAGCAACCAATGGACCCAAGCCGAGGCCGACAACGACGACGCATGGAAAAGCCTCGGCATTGCTTTTTACCGGACGGGCCAGACCACGCAGTCCATCGAGGCTTGGAGGGAGGCTATTCGCGTCAACCCAGAGGATGCTGACGTGTGGTTCCTCGTGGCTACCGCCCACACCCGGATGGGCCAAAGTGCAAAGGCCATTGACGCGTTTCAGCACGCCCTGAGCATTGACCCCAAAGATGCCGTGGGCTGGTACACCCTAGGCGAGCATTACGAACGCTCTGGGCAACGGAGCAAGGTTCGGGACGTTTACAAGCAACTCAAAACCTTGGACCCTGTGCACGCAGAGCAGTTCTTCAGCAAGGTCGTGATGCCCTGATGCTGCAAGTCGAGGGCAAGACAGTCGAATAAAAAATAAACAGAGACAACCCGACATGCACCCCACATTACACCCCCTGGCGGTACGGCTGTTCACGACGGCCGCAACCGTCCTGATGGCCGTCACCCCGCTGGCCGCCTGCGCTCAAGGACATTACCCGAACCGCCCCTTGACCTTGGTGATCGGCTTCGCGCCGGGTGGCCCGAACGACATCCAAGGAAGACAAATAGCCAAGGCGCTGGCGCACCGCCTTCAACAGCCCGTGAATGTGTTGAACCAAGCCGGCAGTTCTGGCAACCCTGCGAGCGCTGCGGTGGCAGGTGCCGCGCCAGATGGCTACACGCTGCTGCTGATCGGACCGGCCAATGCCATCAACGCCTCCCTTTTTCCAGACCTGCCATTCAACTTCCGGCGCGACATAGTGCCGGTCGCGGGGATCACACGCGAACCGCTCGTGCTGGTGGTGCACCCGTCGGTTCCAGTCCGCAGCGTGGGTGAGTTCATCGGCTATGCGAAAAGCGGCGCAAGCATCACCATGGCGTCGACCGGTAACGGTAGCGCGCCGCATGTGTCTGGCCTGCTGTTCAATCGCACGGCTGGCCTTGAACTGCCCATCGTGCACTTCGGTGGCGGTGGGCCCGCTCTGGTCGACATCATCGGCGGTGGCAAAACACACATGATGTTCGAGCCCATGTCTGCGGCGATAGAACCCGTGAAAGCAGGTAAGTTGCGCGCGCTGGGCGTTTCCACGGCCGTGACGTCTGCGGCGCTGCCCGGTGTTCCGACCATCGCCGCCACGTTGCCCGGTTACGAAGCCAGTGCGGTGACCGGCATCGGCGTCCCCAGGGGCACACCGCAAGACATCGTCGAACGGCTCAACCGTGAAATCAATGCGGCGCTGGCGGATCCCGATGTGCGGGCATGGTTCACAGACGGCGGAGGTGAACCGCTGAGCGGAAGCCCAGCCACATTCGCACAACTCATTTTCGGCGAGATCGACAAATGGGCCGTCGTCGTCAAGGCGGCCGGGATCAAAGCCCAATGAACAGCACATTCGCCCCCACAGAACAGAACTGGAACAGCCGCATGTCCATCCAGGCCATCAGCATCTCCCGCCGCAGCGGGCTCACTTGGCTGGCAGCGGCCATGACCGTTGCGGCGCTTTCGGCCTGTAGCACAGTCGACACCGTGCCCACAGCCCATTACCCGCAGAAGGAAATCAAGCTGATCGTGCCCTTCCCGGTTGACGGCGTCACCGACATCAATGCCCGCATCTTGGCCAAACACCTGAGCCGCTTGTGGGAACAGCCAGTCACCGTGGTCAACATGCTTGGCGGGGGCGGCACCGCAGGCACCCTGCATGTGCTGGCCGCGCCCAAAGACGGCTACACCATGATGATGAATGCGACGGGCCAAGCCACGCAAAATCCGGCGATTGACAGCAAGCTACCCTACAAATGGGACCAGCCCACACTGGTTGCACGCACCAGCGTGAGTCCGTTGGTTTTTGTGGTGAAAGGCGATTCGCGCTGGAACACGTTGCAGCACATGTTGGATGACGTCCGCAAAAAGCCGGAAGCCTACAAGTACGGCACCTCCGGCCCAGGCGGCGTCGGAAGCATCGCTATCTCACTGTTGTTCGGCTCTAGCGGGGTGGATCCGCGCCAACTCGGTCGCGTCACACTGCAAGGGGGTGCGCCGCTGCTTGACGCCGTCATCACTGGAAAGACCGACTTTGCCGCGCAATACCTAGCCGAAATGGGACCGCTACTAGAACGCAAGCAGCTGAAGGCTCTCGCCGTCAGCACCCCGACCCGTGTCAAGCACCTGCCCCATACACCGACATCGAAGCAGGCCGGCTCTGACAGTTTCACACTCATTGGTTGGAGCGGTATCGCCGGCCCTGCAGACTTGCCCGCGAACATCATCGCCAAGTGGGATCAAGGTATCAGGACGCTTGCCGACAATGCGGACTTCGTGAAAGAAACAGAATCGTCAGGTGCCGAAGTGGCGTACCTAGGACCGAACGACTTCAAAGAAACGCTGCGCAAAGAATACGAAACGGCGTTGGTGCAAGTGGAAAAACTGGGGCTGCGTCGCTGAACAACGCTCAGCGAGACCCGTCCCATGCAGAGAAACTTTATTTGGCGGACACGCCAAACAAGCTGAGATCGATCGCCATCCCCATCGCTTGATATCCCAGACGGTTGGGGTGAAGTTTGTCGCCTGGACCGCCGACCGTATTGTCCGGAACAAACGCGGCCTGCATGCCACCGGTCAAGGGATCGCTGGTGGCACGGTCGAAATCCACGACGCCGTCAAAGACGCCGCTGCTACGGATGAAGTCATTGAGCTTCTTGCGCTTTTCATCCTGCAGTTCAAAGCCATGCGCCGGGCTACTGCTGCCCAATGCTGAGGTGAGCGTCGCGCCAATCACTTTGACGCCCGGAATTTTGGCGCGAATTCGCAGCACACCGTCACGCAGTCCGGAGATCACGGCATCCGCTTCGGCGTTGCCGTTTTTACTGAAGTCGTTGGTGCCTTCAAGCCAGATGACGGCCTTCACACCGGAGAGGGTGAGCACGTCGCGCTCCAAGCGCTGCAACGCTGACGGACCTCCGGCGAAAGGCTTTTGAGGCGAATACTCTTGAGGTCCCACCACTTGATTGCCACCGATGCCCGCATTGACCACAGACAAACGCCCGTCAAGGCGCCGAGCCAGAACGTCTGGCCAGCGATCGTCGCCGTTCATGGTCGAAGCCGTGCCATCCGTGATCGAATCGCCAAAAGCGACAATGGCCCCGGTCCCCTTGGGTGCCGACATGTCGAGCGCGTCAAGGAAGTACCAAGAGGCCACAGCAAAGGGAAAAGCGTCTTCGGAAAGGTCACCGCCTTTCGAACCTGCGCCCGGCAGCGTGACATAGGAAGACTGCAGCGCCTTGGCGTGCCACGTCATCGGACCGCTGGTCCCTGCCACGTGGAAACTCACCGCGAGCTTGCGCCCACGCAACTCCTTCCCCTTTTTCACAAAAGGCAATGCCAAGGCATCGCTCCAGACCGAATCCCCCGGAGCGACTGTCACCGCATGTTTCCCAGAAAATTTAACCGCGCGGTTAGTCCCCGGCATCACCGCTGAGCCTGACCACTGCATGCCAACGAAGACACCGTCGAATGTCACCGGTTGAGTTCCCAGTGCATTGGAAAAACGAAACCGCGTCTTAGCGCCCCAGAGCTCCGGCTTGACGATCAACCTGAACGATTGATCGCGAGCACCCGTTTCAGGCGTAGGAAACACCAACGAGAGATTAGGCTGTGCGGAAGGGTTACCCACTGGATAGGGTCCTTGCACCGACGCCGCCCAACTGGTGACCCAGTTGGTTTGACCTGCGGCAGACGCCGTCGCTGCAGCACACAACATGAACAGCAAGGCCAGAAACTTTTCAACACTCAACATGTGTCTCTCCTTTTATGTTTTTTTTGCTAAGCAACGATTCATGCTCAGTCCGAGCGCTCATTGAAAACTAGGGCGCTGCGCTGACTTGAACTTGCCAACCGCCGCCCAAGGCCTTGATCAAAAACACGGTCGTGACCAAACGTTGACCCAAAAGTTGTGAAGCCTGTCGCTCACTGTTAAGCAGCGATTGTTGTGCGGTAATCACGTCGAGGTAGTTGGCGACACCGCCCTCATACCGTTCGCTGGCTATTTTGAAAACCTGTTGGGCGCTTTTGACAGCCGTGAGGGTTTGGTTATAGGCGAGATCCAAGGACGCCACACCGCTGATGCCGTCCTGCACTTCCTGCATAGCCGTGAGAACGACGCGACGGTAATTGGCTACCGTCACATCGTAGCCGGCTCGACTGAAATCGACGTTGGCCTTGATACGGCCGCCATCAAAGATCACCTGGCTTGTCGACACACCCAGTGACCACAACATACTGGGGGCAGAAAACAAGGTTGGCAGACGTGTGCTGTCCAAACCGAAACTGGGGCCAAAGGTGACGCTTGGATAGAAGGCTGCATTGGCCACACCAATCTGCGCGTTGGCTGCGGCCATGGCCCGCTCGGCCAGTGCAATATCTGGTCGACGCTCTAAAACATCAGAGGGGATCCCGAGGGGAACGTCTGGAGGCAGTGCAAGAAACACTAGAGGGGCTATTGAAAACTGTGGGGCTGGCGTTCCCGTCAGGGTGGCAATGGCATTCTCAAACACCGCACGCTGACGTTTGAGGACGTGAACTTGGGACAAAGTGGTGTCCAGCAGAGCTTGCTGCTGCGCCATTTCAAGGCCCGATGTTGCGCCCAAGTCATGCCGGTCTGTAGCCATCGACAGCAACTTTTTTTGCAAATCGATGGATTTAGAAAGTACCTGAAGATCAGCGTCGAGCGATCTCAAGTTGAAGTAATTGATAGCCAGATCAGCGGTCAACAGCAACTTGGTGTTTTCCAAATCCGCTGCCGATTGCTCCGCTGAAGCGGTGGCACCCTCCACCAAACTTTGCACTCGACCAGCCAAATCAAACTCATAGCTCACCGCAATGGATGGCGAGTAATCATTTTGAATCGTCGTGAAGTTCGGCGTATTGGGTTTGGTGAGCGGCCTGTTGGCAGAAATGCGCTGGTTCGCAACACGGGCTCCCACACTGACCTGCGGAAACAAACTGGCCGAACTCGCCCCAAGCGTCGCTCTTGCCTGCGCCAAGCGGGCATTGGCAGCGGCCAATGTCTGGTTGTTCAACATCGCCTTCTCTTCCAAGGCATTCAGTTGGACGTCATTGAACCGTTCCCACCAAGGGCCTTTTGCTGCCAGATCGTTCGGCGCCCCTTGCCGCCATGGTGCTTGGGTTTGCCAGGTCACAGGCATATCGACCTGAGGCTTGTTGTAAATGGGCGCCGAAGAGCACCCCGCCAACAACGCGCTAGCACTTAAAAGAAATTTGAATTTCATGATTCGCGTTAGGCTCACGGTTTCGTTTTAGGGGCATCGCCCTTGCCTTTTTCACCTGCCGGCTTGACCACTTTGTCATCCTCTGCGGCGACAAAGGAAACCTCATCGCCCGTGCTCAGCGAGTCGGGGGGGTTCAGCACCAAGCGTTCCCCGCTGGTCAGACCGCTCATGACCTCAACCCTCACACCATAGTTACGTCCCAGTTGCACCGGTTTGATGTTCACGCGATTTTTTTCGTCCACCACGGCCACCATCGTGCCCTCGCCGCGAATAATCAGGGCGTTGTTCGGAATGCCCAGGCTGCGACTCAGCGACAGCGGCAGTGCAACTTGCACAAAAGCACCCGGCAGCAGAATGCCGTCTTTGTTGGCCAGTGACACTTCCACTTGAAGCGTTCGTGACTGCGTGTCAATAGAGGCGCCCGTGCGGGCGATTTTTCCCTCAAACTTTTGCCCGCTCAATTCCGCCTGAGTCACCACCACGCTCTGCCCAACTTTGATCAATTGCGCGTAGCTTTGTGGCACGTTGATATAAAGACGCAAAGGGTCAGTTTGCGTCACCACAAACAGGGCGCGGGCCAAACCGCCGCCGGCGCCAGCATCAATCAGGTCGCCCGTGTCCACGTTACGTCGGGTGATCACCCCATCGGTGGGGGCCAGTAATTTTTTGAACCCTTGCAACTGGCTTAAGCGCTGCACATTGGCGACAGCCGCTGCCAAGTTAGAAACAGCCTGGTCGCTGGCGCTGCGCTTCTCATCGACCTCCTGCTGAGAGACCACGTCCTTCTTACGCAGAGCATCCCAACGCGCCGCAGTGCTTTTAGCCAACTCCAAACTAAATTGAGTCTGCTGCTGTACAGCAATGGCCTGCGAGAGTTGCTGATCGGTTTCGGGGGTTTCAATTTCAGCCAGCAATTCACCACGGCTCACACGGGCGCCAATATCTTTGGTCCAACGTTTGACGTAACCACCGGCCCGCGCATAAATGGGCGACTGCGTGAAGCCTTGAAGTGTTCCTGGCAGGACAATCGTTTGGGCGGCTTCACTCGAATTGACCACGGTGGTCTTCACATAGTTGCGACTTCTCTCGACCACACCTGCATCAAGTTCTTTGTTGTTCTGAATGCGACTGATGACCGTGCGGGCCGCACCGAGCCCCAACAACACCAGCACAACCGCCACCACTATTTTGGTTCGGCGCACGATGGCGCCCCGCTTCAACAACTCGCCGGCGTCCTCAACCTTCAGGGGATGGACAGCCATTTGGGAATGACGCTCTTCAGACATGTATCAACGCTCCTGAGACGAAAGACCAAATTCACGCGCGGCCTGTTGACGCTCTTTGCGATGCGACAGGCGCTGATGAACTTCAGCATAAATAACGGGGACAAAAAACAGGGTGGAAACAGTCGCAAACAGCAGACCGCCAATCACGGCACGACCCAAAGGTGCATTTTGTTCAGCACCCTCACCCAGACCCAGGGCCATGGGAATCATGCCAATGATCATGGCAAGCGCCGTCATCAACACCGGGCGAATTCGGGTGGCACCCGCTTCTAGGGCACAGGACAATGGCGTGATGCCATCCTCTCGTCGTTGGCGTGCAAAAGCAATGACCAAAATACTGTTCGCAGTGGCCACACCCATCGTCATGATCGCCCCGGTCAGGGCCGGCACACTGAGCGTGGTGCCCGTGATGAACAAGATCCAAGCGATACCTGCCAGCGCAGCAGGCAAGGCCGTGATGATAATTGCGGCATCAATCCAAGACTGAAAGGTCACCACGATCAACAGGTAGACCAACACAATGGCCATCGCCAGCCCCAAACCAAGTCCAATGAAGGACGAGCGCATGGTTTCCACTTGGCCGCGGATGACCACTTGGTTACCCCGCGCCAGTTTAGGCGAAATCTCGTCGACGAGGACTTTGATCTTGTCAGCAACGCTGGCCAGGTCTGTGCCCTGAACCCCCACGTACACATCGATGGCGGGCTGCAAGTTGTAGCGTGAAACGATAGGCAACTGCCGGCCGGTGCGTGCTTCCACCAGATTGCCCAGCAATTGGTTGGTGGTGTTAGAAACGGTCGCTCCATTGACGCCGCTGTTGGCATTCGGAGCTGGACCGATGGGAAGGCTCAGCAACGAATCGATCGAGTCCACCTTGTACTGTGGGGACTGAACCACCACGTTGTAGACCACGCCATTTTTCGGATTCAGCCAGAACGCCGGTGCGGTCTGGGAGCTGCCAGACAAAGCAATCAATACGTTTTGGCCAACGTTCGTGGCACCCAACCCAAAGTGTTGCAAACGGGTCCGGTCCATTTTCAAATAAACCACCGGGCCATCCAACCGTTGGTGGACATGCGCATCGACCGCTCCCGGGATTTTCCGGATCGCGGCCGTCAGTTCGGCAGCTCTTGCAGCATTGCCCACCAGATCACTGCCCGTGAACTGCACATCAATCGCCGCAGGCAATCCGAAGTTGAGAATTTGCGTTGAAATATCGGCAGGCTGAAAAAAGAATTCAACCGTCGGGAAACGTTTGGGTAACTCGGTGCGTAACAGGGTGACAAAGCCTTCGGTCGGCCGATGCCCTTCCTTCAAGGACATCATGATCTCAGCGTCCATCGTGCCAATGGTGCCCGCATTGCTGTACGACAGGTTGATACCGCTGTTGGGCAGGCCCACGTTGTCCAAAATAGTTTCGAGCTGATCGGCCGGCACCAATTCACGAATGGCGGCTTCAACGGCATCTGCGATCCGCGCAGTTTCCTCAATGCGAGTGCCCGTCGGTGCACGCATATGGAGGCGCATCTGGCCGGCATCGACGCTTGGGAAAAAGTCACGTCCGAGCAAGGGATACAGCAGGCAAGACAGCAGACAAAACCCGAGGAACAAGGAAATAAATTGCCCACGGTGTGACAGCGCCGCGGACAAAGCCAGCGTGTAAGCCCGACGAACATGCTCAAACTGGGCGTCAAAGCTTCTGTAAACCCGCTGCAACAGACCGGGGTTGGTGTCCGCCTTAGCCGCCTCATGAACCCCGCCCATCATCAACATGACCAAGGTGGGCACCAAGGTTCGCGACAAGATGTAGGAGGCGATCATGGCAAACACAACCGCTTCGGCCAAGGGTACAAACAGAAAACGCGCCACCCCCGATAGAAAGAACATGGGCACGAAAACAATACAGATACACAAGGTGGCCACAAACGCGGCAGGGCCGATCTCCCCCGCTCCCACTTCAATCGCCTCGTTCAACTCCTTGCCCAGATGCAAATGACGCTCGATGTTTTCAATCGTCACGATCGCTTGGTCCACCAGAATACCGACCGACAATGCCAAACCGCCCAGCGTCATCAAATTAAGAGTCTCACCAAGGGCATACAGCGCCAGAATCGAGGCCAGGATAGACAAGGGAATGGTCAACGCAATGATGACCGTGCTACGCCAATTACCCAAGAACAGCAGCACCATCAACGCGGTCAAGGCGGCCGCGATCAACGCCTCGGTGACCACCCCCAAGACGGCGGCTTTCACAAACACCGACTGGTCGAACAAGGGCGTCACCTTGACGTCAGCCGGCAAAGTCTGCACCGCTTTCGGCAACAAGGCTTTGACGTTAGCCACGATGTCCAGCGTGGAAGCGCCACCGTTTTTCAACACTGAGATCAGCACGCCGCGAAGACCGTCCTGCCTCACCACATTCGTCTGCGGTTGAAATCCGTCACGTACGTAGGCCACTTCGCGCAGATACGTGGTGGCGTTGTTCAAGGTCCTGACCGGCAAGTCGTTGAGCTCGCCCAGCACATCAGGCGAGCCATTCATGCGAACGGCATATTCAGTTTCACCCAATTTGACGGTGCCTGAAGGTAGGATCAAATTTTGGGTGTTCACCGCATTCACCACGTCAGCCGGCGAGAGTCCTCTAGCCTGCAGCGCCTGGATGTCGAGGTCGACGGAGATCACCCGAACTTTGCCGCCATATGGGAAAGGTGACGCCACCCCAGGCACGGTGATGAGCTGCGGACGCAAGCCGTTGACAGCGACGTCGAACAACGCGTTTTCAGCCAGCGTCGGGCTCGACAAAGCTAACTGCATGACTGGGATGCTGGACGCTGAATATTTGATCACCAGCGGCGGTGTGATTCCGGGGGGCAATTGACGCACTTGCGTCTGCACGGAAGCCACAACCTGTGCGATCGCCGTCTGAATGTTGACGCCTGGCTGAAAGAACACCTTGATGACGCTGACGCCATACAAAGAGTTAGATTCAATATGTTCAATATCGCTCACCACCGTGGTGAGACCCCGCTCGGTCTGACCCGCAACGCGCTGACCCATTTCCTGCGCAGGGAGTCCGTTGTAATTCCAGATCACGCTGATCACCGGAATATTGATTTCCGGGAAAATATCCGTCGCCATGTTGAGCAAGGCAAAGGGCGTGCCCAAGACGATCAGCATCGCCATCACAATAAATGTGTACGGACGCGTGAGCGCCAATTTCACCATTGACATGAAAAATTCGCTCCGGGAACTTAGCTGGGTCTAAAACGAATGTCTTAACTGAGAACCCAGTCGAGGCATTTACTCTGCAGAAAAAATTCTTCTGCGTTTATAACTATTGATCCGGGATGTTACCGAATGTACTGTTGAGCAAGACCGGGGTTTTCACGTACGGACCAATGACTTTACAAACCGTACACAAACGACGGGGAGCCATGTCTCAACGACTCATATTCAAGCGGCACAATTCCTTCAACTTTATGGCGACTTCATGAACCAGCAATCCAAAACCCAATACGATGCCGTCAGCCAAACCTTTCATTGGCTCACGGCCATCTTCGTCGTCATTGCCTTCATCCTCGGACCGGAGCACTTCGGTCGCCTGATGAAGCAAGGCATCGACCCGGCGACCCGAATTGACATCGTCTGGCACGAGTCTCTGGGCATGTTGGTCATGGCATTGACCGTGTTGCGGCTTTTGTGGGGGGCCCTTCGCTCAAGCACACCGCACATACCGATGGATCCTTGGATGCGTATCGCTGCCAAGTTGGTGCACGTGGGCTTGTGGGCCCTCTTGCTCGCGTTGCCCGTCTCCGCGTTATTGGCATTGAGCAGTCGGAACATTCCGCTCACGCTACTGGGCGGATTCCGCCTTGACCCGATCCCCCTGATGGCGGGGTCCAGCATGGCAGCATTGGCCGATTGGGGTGATGTACATCAGTTCCTAGGGGACGCCATCATGTGGCTCGCAGGCTTGCACGCAGCAGCAGCCATTTACCATCACGTGGTGCTTAAAGATGGCGTTCTCGCTGCCATGCTGCCACGTCGCAGATCGCGGTGAGTGAGGGCTTCGAGGCATTCTTTCGGATGCGGCACTGCATAACAGCTATGCAGTACGAACGTGATTGCCCACCGCCTTTTTGCGACACTGTCCGACTAACTTCAACTCGCGAGAGACAACACATGTTTAACTCCTTGCTTATCCGCGCTGGCTTGGCGCTGTTACTGGGCACCGGTGCTCTGCTAACGGCGCAGGCCCAGTCGACGCCCCGCACCATCCGCTTCGTTGTGCCTTTCGGACCGGGCGGCGCTGGCGACCTCACAGCCCGCATCGTGGCCCAGAAGATGTCTGAATCCATGGGCCAGCCCATCGTGATCGACAACAAGCCTGGCGCTGGTGGCGTGGTGGCGACGAACTCGGTGGCCAAGGCTTCGCCCGACGGTCTCACACTGCTGCTGATGACCAACAGCGTTGCGGTGACGGCCAGCATGTTCAAGTCCCTGCCTTACGACACATTGAAAGACTTGGCCCCCATCACGACCCTGGCTTACTTCGACATGGCGGTGGTGACCGGTGCCAACTCGCGCTTCAAGACCCTACCCGAACTGCTGGCCTACGCGCGTGCCAACCCAGGCCGCCTGAACATCGGCTCCATCAATGTGGGCAGCACGCAGAACTTGGCCGCGCAGATGTTCAAAAGCAGTGCAGGCATCGACGCGCAGGTGGTGCCCTTCAATGGCACGCCGGCGGTGGTGACCGCATTGCGCGCCGGCGACATCGATGCGGCCGTCGAAATCGTCGCGCCGATCCTCGGCCAGATCAAGGGCAACGCACTGCGCGCCTTGGCGGTGATGGGCGATGCGCGCACGCCCGATCTGCCGAACGTTCCCACTGCAGCCGAGAGCGGCATTCCCAACTTCAGCGTCAGGGGTTGGAACGGCATGGGTGCCCCGGGCGGAACACCCCCCGCCTTAATCAGCAAGCTGAACCGCGAAGCCAATGCGGCGCTCGCGTCCCCCGAGGTCCGCAAGAGCCTGATGGATTTGTCACTGGACGTCCGCGGCAGCACACCAGAGCAAATGTCAAAGCTGCTACAGACCGAGATTCAGCGCTGGTCTCAGGTGATCGATCAAGCCGCTATCCCGAGACAATAACCAACACCCTATCGAAAATACAAAAGGAACCACATGACGACGATCCTGCCTCCGCACCCCAACCCGAGCCGACCGACTTATCACCTGCCAGCGGGCGCCTGCGATGCACATTGCCACGTATTTGGACCCGGTGACCGCTTCCCCTATTCGGGCAAGCGCACCTATACCCCTCCCGACGCGCCAGCGGAACGCTTGCGCGCCCTGCACAACATGCTGGGTATCGAGCGTGTGGTGTTGGTGCAAGCCAGTGTTCACGGCCACGACAACAGTGCAATGCTCGATGCCATCGCGCAGTCTCCAGACACTTACAGAGGTGTGGCAATGGTCGCCGCCAGCGTCAACGATGAAGAGCTGCAGGCACTGCACCGTGGCGGGGTCCGCTCGGTGCGTTTCAACTTCGTCCAGCACTTGGGCGGTGCCCCCGACTTGGCCGTGGTGCAGCGCATGGCCGAGCGTATCAAGCCACTGGGCTGGCACCTCGTATTGCATTTGGACGCGGAGGATTTGGTCACCTACCGTGAGTTTCTTCTCGGCCTTCCCGTGCCGTTTGTCATCGACCACATGGGCCGCACCATGGTCAAGAACGGGCTGGACCAAAAACCCTTTGAGCTGTTGCTTGACCTGATGAAGACCAACGAGAAGGCATGGGTGAAGGTGACCGGTGCGGAACGCATCTCTGCGGACCTTTCCGCAGCGCAGGGCGGCCCCTATGCAGATGCCGCACCCTTCGCACGCAGGCTCATTGAGGCGGCACCCGACCGCGTTCTGTGGGGTACAGACTGGCCCCACCCGAATGTTCGCGAGATGCCCGATGACGGCAAACTGGTCGACCTGCTGCCCCTCTTCACAAGCGACGAAACGCTGCTGCGAAAGCTGCTTGTGGACAACCCAACTCGCCTTTACTGGTACGACTGATCCGGCCGTTTCGGTCGCTATTTTTGGGAGATATCTGATGATCTATGAACAACGCGTCTACCGCGCCATGCCGGGCCGCTTGCCGAAACTGCTGGCGCGCATGGCCAGCGACACACTCCCTCTGTGGGACAAGCACGGTATCAGGCCGGTGGGCTTCTTCACCACACTGGTCGGCGAATCTTCCAACGACCTCACCTACTTGTTGGCGTGGGAGTCGCTGGCAGAGCGCGAGATCAAATGGAACGCCTTTCAGGCCGATCCGGAATGGAAGACCAAGCGCACCGACAGCGAAAAAGACGGCCCGCTGGTCGCCAACGTCATGAACTCGCTGCTAGCGCCGACGGCATTTTCGCTTCTGAAATGAAGCTGAACCTGATTGTCAATGCCCCAACGGGTCTGTTAACAAAGCATGTCCGAACTGTCTGCCGAATTTTGAAAATTCAACCGCTGACAACCCGCTCAACGTGCACAGCGCGGCAGTCCATCTCATATTCAAGTGCAACCACTGGTGGACGATTGAAATGCCATGTCAAGCCTGAATTCATTGCACCGCGGCGAACCAATTCTTCAGCGATGAAGGGGTGAATGTCATGCACTGTGTAAAGTTGAGTCGCGGTTGTGTCGCGCCACAGGAATCCGAGCGCGGCCATTCGATTTTCCATTTCACCCAGCACCCATCGCACTTTTTTTTCCAGACCCGCTCGAGACAGATCACCTGCGCTGATGATGTGGTCTTTGTAATTGCCCTTACCCTCAGGCGCCTCAGCGCTGCCAGACACGACAAACGAGGGGAGTGCCGATGGATCAGGCACAGTAAAACAAAAAGCATGAAAGGCTGGCGAATTCGGCGGAAAAATCTCAGGGCAGACGTTGCTACGTGCCACAGGGTTGGTGGTGCCGTCAAACACACCCCAGCGCTCTAACGTGCCCACATAGTCGCGGTTAAAGGCTTCAAAGCCAGCCTCGTCGAATGGCGCAGGCGAGCGCAGTTCGCACGCGCAGAATGCGGCCAAGGGACGACCAGCGGCCTGCAAAATCTCTTCAATCTTTTTAAAACCATCAACCAGTGATACTGGGTTTGAGAAACGCACGCGCTCAATTCGATAGCCGGGCTCAGCGGCAACGCCGCCGGAATACTGATAAACGCCAGGAACGAAGCGATAGCCCCCTGGCGCATACATGTTGGTACGAGACATCTGAAAAAATTCCTTTCAATGTGGCAGCAGAAACAAGCACGAAGCGATGGACAAAAAAATAAGTGAGTCAAGCTGCCATTGCGCCGAGATATGCCTGACGAATGGCGGGGTCGTGCAACAACTCTTGGCTGCGTCCCCCGCGAACGATCTTTCCCATGTCCATGGCATAGGCGGTCGAGGACAATTCAAGCGCGGTAACCACATCCTGCTCAACAACAAGAATGGACAAACCTTCCCGGTTCAATTTCTGCAAGGATTCAATCAACTGCTCCACCAGCAAGGGAGACAAGCCGAGAGATAGTTCATCGATCATCAATAAACGAGGCGCACTCATCATGCCGCGACCAATGGCGCACATCTGCTGCTCCCCACCCGACATGGTTCCGGCGGCTTGACGGCGTCGCTCATACAATTTTGGAAAGGCGTCATAAACCTGTTGCAGCGCACGGGCGATGACGGCTCGCGGTTGGTTGCGGCTGTAGGCGCCCATCAACAAGTTGTCCTCGACATTCATGGCACTGAAAAGGCGTCGCCCTTCTGGGACATGGGCGATACCCTGCGACAGTATCTCGGCTGGGGACATGCCAGACAGCTCGATACCTCGCCACACCATTTCACCAGATGTCGCCGGAATCAAGCCGGACAATGCGCGCATGAGCGTCGATTTACCGGCGCCATTTGAACCGATCAGGGCGGTGATTTCGCCCTCATGCAAAATCAGATCCAGTCCCCACAAGACGTTAATTTCACCGTAGCCAGCGTGTAGGCCAGACAGTTTTAGCAACGGTACAGATGTGCTCATAGCTTGTCTAACTTTTAGCAGCGCTCAATTGCGCATACTTTTTACCCAAGTAGGCGGCGACTACTTCCGGCTGATTCACAATTTCTTGCGGTGAACCATCGGCGATAAGTGAACCGTTCTGAAGCACAACAACTCGGCTGCAAACGCTCATCACCACTTGCATCAAATGCTCGATGAGCACAATGGTGATACCGCGGCTCGCCAAGTCTCGTATCAGTGCCAATGCGTGCTCGACTTCGGCAGAATTAAGCCCCGCATTGACCTCGTCCAGAAACAATAACTTTGGCTTCATCGCCACCGCCTTGGCCAGCTCAAGGCGTTTGCGCATCGCGAGCGTCAAACTGTGCGCAAAATGATCTGCTTGCTTTTGCAGCCCCACGAATTCCAATTGCGCACTTGCGATTTCCCGTGCCTCTTTCGGGCTGATGCCTTTTTGCGAAAACAGCGCCGCAGCAGCAACGTTGTCGCGCACGGTCAGATCCGGAAAGGGCTGCACGATTTGAAAGGTTCGCGCCAAACCAATTCGTGCGGTCTGATATGGCGCGAGCCGCGTAATATCGCGGCCTTCGAATAAAACACGCCCGGAAGAAGCACGATGCACCCCCGTGATGACGTTGACCAAGGTTGTTTTTCCGGCACCGTTCGGTCCGATCAAGCCAAGAATCTCTCCTGCGCCAACAGTCAGGCTCACATCTTGAACCGCATTGAGCCCACCAAATCGGCGACCCACATTTTGCAACTGCAACACGTCAGCCATTGCGCGCACCTAGACGCCGCAGCCGCTTCCCGATGGACAACAAACCATTCGGCAAAAATAGCAGCAAGACCACCACCATGAATCCGAGCACGCCAGAATGGATCTCTAGGTAGTTACGCCAAACCACTTCTTCAATACCGAGGAATACGAAGGCACCGAGCAACGCCCCTGCTGGTGAGCCGAGACCTCCCAGTAAGGCCATGACAATGGGTTTCACTGCGAACAGTATGTCGTAGACATCTGGTGGCTCAATGTAATGCACCCAGCCCGCGTAAATTACACCGGCCATTGCAACAAAAACGCCGGAGAATGCAAAGGCCGTACTTTTGTAAAGAGTTGCATTCACGCCGATCATGTCTGCGGCAGATTCATTCTGTTTAATGCAAATCAACCCAAAGCCCAGCTTTGACCTCTGAATGGCGGCCACCACCAAGAACGTGACAACGAGCAGTGCCCACATGACCCAGAAGAAAAATGATGCATCTGCTATGACGCTGTTGGAGCCAGTGACACTGAGCGGAATATTCAGGCCCATGCCACCGCCCGTCAGATCGGTCGCCGAATTGGTCAGTTCGCGCAAGACCTCTGCAACGGCAAGGCTACCGATTGCAAAGTAGTGCCCACGCAAACGCAGCAATACCGTGCCGAATAAAAAAGCGCCGGCAAAGGCGAGTGCACCGGCGGCGCCAATAGCAGAAGGCAGTGGCCAGCCCATGTTGATCAAAATGGCACCACAATAAGCGCCGAACCCAAAAAAAGCCGCGGTTGCAAAGGATGGATATCCGGCAAAGCCGCCTATCACTGTCCAAGATACGGACATGATCGCGTACATGCATGCAAATGTACCGATACGAAGTGCATATGCGCTGCCCAAGAAAGGCAAGCCGGCAAGGAGGACCAGCACTGCCAACGATGCGAACAATACCGCCGGCTTCATTCAAAGCCTCGCTTACCTAGAATGCCTTGCGGCCTGAATATCAAGAATAGGATCAGCAGACCGAACGATAGCGTGACCGAATGTTCGGGGCCAAATGCGACCGAGCCAAAACTTTCAACCAGGCCGAGAAACAGCCCCCCAATGATCGCGCCAGGCACGCTACCCAGCCCACCGAGCACGCACACTACGAAGGCCTTTCCTAGATAGCCGCCCGAGGCAACCGGCGAGATCGGATAAATCATCGCTAACAAAACACCCGCGCAACCAGCCATAGAGGCCCCAAGACCAAAAGCGATGGCATAGATCGACTTCACGTTCACACCCATCAACAACGCCGCATCGCGGTCCATTCGCACCGCGACGATAGCCCGACCAACACGTGAACGGCGCAAAATCAGATACAAAATGAGAGTCAGCAGAAGTGCAAAAGCCATGGCAACCAGGCGATCCACAGGCACCACAAGGGGGCCAACCGAAAGCGACCCCATCGCTGGTTCCAGCACAAGTCGACGATAGTCGGCCTTGAAAAAGTACAACATCGCATTGTTCAGCATCAAATCGAGGCCGAATGTCAGGGTCAGTGTCACAAGAACAGGCGATGCGATGACGCGATTAAGGATGCCGCGTTGTACGGCGTATCCCAGACAAAAATAGACTGGGGCCGCGATCAAAAGCGCCGTCCACGGCGCTATGTTCAGCGCCGAGTAGGCCCACCAAGCCAAATAGGAACCAAGCACGATGAAGGTTCCGTGCATCAGGTTGATAACATTGAGCACCCCCCACACCAGAGAGAATCCAGTAGCAACACATGCATAGATGCAGCCCAGCACGATGCCATTCAAAAGAACTTGGAGGTAGAGCATCCCTAGGCGTTCTTACTTCACACTGAGCTTGAAATCTGCTTGCTTGATCGCCGCCGGAGACACGACGAGGGTCTTGCCGTTCTGGATCTGAAGTACTGGCGGCTCCAATGAATCGATTTGCCCCGTTGGTCCAAATTTCACCGGGCCCCAGAACGTCATCACGTTCATGCGCGCCAGTTCGTCGCGCACTTTAGTACGGTCAAGCGATCCGGCCTTTTCGATCGCCATCTGGAAAAGCACCCCCGACACAGATGCCGATGCTTGCGCATAGTCCGGTTCTGATTTGTACTTTTCCTGGAATAGCTTTGAGTAATTACCCGGTGTGCCGAAAATATCAACACCCTTGTAGGAGGCAGCTGGATGCCACCATGCCGCGCTGCTGATGTTCTCTGAACTCTTACCCGTAGCGGAAATGAACTCCTTATAGGCGGGGCCTGCGATCATCGTGACCACGGGCGCTTCCATTTTTTGATCAGACATCTGCTTTTTTATCAACACCAGATCGTTGATGTAACCGGTCGCAAAAATCCAGTGCGGGGACTGCGCTTTCATCTGCGACAACGACGTCGAATGGTCCATCGTATTGATTGCATACTTTTCGAAAAAGACCACTTCGAGCCCGTTCGCCTTGGCCGCTTTCTCCATGTCCTGAGCAATCGCCAAAGGAAAGAGATCATTTCGCGCCAAAATTGCAACGCGCTTCACGCCGGAAGCCTTCTCCCGAACGATCTTCACCAATGGCGTCGTTAAAGTGTCATTCGGCGTAAACGTACCAAATAGATACTTGTAACCTTGATCAAATACTTGCGATGACGATGCCGTCGAGGCAATGGTTGGTACGGCGTACTTTTCCGACACCGTGCTTGCAGCCTTGGCAGCACCTGACCCGAATGGGCTGAAAAGGAAGTTGACCTTCTGTTGGGTAATCAGCTGTTCTGCGGCCTGCACAGCACGTGGCGTATTGGACTGATAGTCTGTGTAAACGATCTCCACTTTCATCTTCTTATCGCCAACTTTGATTCCGCCCCTCTTGTTGACCTGCTCAGCCCACAGGTCATAGCCCTGCTGTTGTTTCAATGCCTCCGGGGCCAGCGGACCAGTCTGCGGCAAAGGAGCGCCGAAGCGAATGGTGTCTTGCGCAACAGCCGCAGTCGCAGCAAAGGAGGTGATGAGCGCACATGCCAGAACCGGCATGCTGATACGAGGGAAGTAGGAGGCAAAGCTTGGCATAACAAACCCTAAAAAAGTGGATGTGACTAGAGCAGCGGTAAAAAAGCGTTTACAGATTCAGTATATTGGCATCCCCAAAAATCAGTAAACATATTTCAGCGGCAGGTTCACCCAATGACAATTGATTCGTTGATATTGCGTAAGCATCGAACCAAACTCAACGGGGCAAGCATCGAAGTTTTAGGATTATTTGCCAGCGTTTTCCCGTTGATCGTGACACTGATCTCCCCGAATTTCCCCAGCGCATGAATGACATGCGTATTACCCGATGCAGAGGGATCCGCCATAAGTTCCACTTGGGTTTTTTCAAAACCAATGCCCGACATGGCGACGGCGGCCGCTACGTTCGCGTTCTGAGGAAAATCCAACGCCGCAGTGCGAGCATCGCCAGTGAAGAAGGTCACGGCTTCCTTCATCGTGTCCAGATCAAGTATTTTTTCTGCCGGTGTTCCTTTCCACGCGCTCGGATGCTTTCGAGAGCTGTAAACGACTGAATCAATTCCCGCCAATTTTGCGGCACCCAATACGTCTAACCCACCAAGAGCTCCAGACGGGATACGCAATTTAGCACCGCTATTTTTGGCCGCAAGGAGGAGTAATTCCTCCACAGATGCATTTGCCAAAGCACCCACTGATGCAATCAGGAGGTCTGTACCCGAGGCCAGCACAGCAGCCCCAATATTTTTGAGAGCCAAATGCCCCGCACATTCGACAACAAGGTCCAGTGGAGCAGCCAGTAACTCATCCGAGGAAAAAGCGAAAGTTGCGCCCTCAGGAAGCTGAAGTGAGGCCGTGGTGCTCTCGGGGCGTACGAGGACTTTAACCACTTGAACGCTAGGCGCATGCACAGCCAACAATTGACACAGCGATTGCGACATCGCGCCATATCCAATGATGCCAATTTTCAATTTGAAGCCTTCATAACTACTTTATTAAACGGCCTGATAACGAATAGCCGAATGGATGGAATAACACTTTAACCTCGTACCACGCTCCAAGCTGACCGCCGCCGCTGTTGAACCAAAACCATAAGTGGATCAACCGGAAGCATTTCCCCAAGTCACTTTGGCGTCGGCCATAAATCTTTCAGATCGGTGGTCTGGGTTTTGCAGAATTCTTCTAAAAACGTCCAGTTTAAAAGTCATTGATCAAAAAAGTTGATCAACTACCTTCCAGATTACTGACTTTTCATTGCTTGCTTGGAGGCTACATTCAACATAATTTCATTGCATCGACTGCAAACTCCAAATGTACAAAATAAATCCACTCCCCCCCGCAATCGATCTCCAGCTGTTGAAACTTCTCGTGCAAGCGGAGCCGGCTGTGATCGGCCACTTTCGCTACACGGGGTTCATGTGCCCCGGCATTCGCGCCCATTTCCAAGATCGTCGCGTTGCCGGAACCGCTATCACCGTCCGAATGCCCGGTATGGACGGTGCGATGGTCCACTATGCCGTTGGCCAAGCACGTCCTGGCGACTTCATCATCATCGACCGCTGCGGCGACATGTCCATTGCCTCGCTCGGCGGTGCAGTCGCTTATGCTGCCCGCGCGGCGGGCGTTGCCGGCATCATCGTCGACGGTCTGGTCACTGACTTGGGTGAACTGCGCCAGTACGGTGTGCCAGTATGGTCTCGTGGCACCTCTGCCGTGACGGTGAAGACTTTGGGTCTTGGCGGCGAGTTTGGCGTGACTGTCAGCTGTGGCGGCGTGGCAGTCAATCCGGGTGACGCCGTTTTGGCCGACGAGAACGGCATCCTCGTTATGCCACCGGAAGACATCGAATACTCGGTCCGCCGCGCGCTGATGATGATGGCAGACGAGAAGCGCACTCTCGCCCGCATCGATGCCGGTGAAAAGTATCCTGACATCATGGGTACCACGCAGGTCATCCTCGATGTGATCGAGAAGCAAAAACAGGTTCAAAAGACCTGACCATTTTTTTCGCCGCCTTTTCTCTTGCTTTAACAACTAGGAGTTATTTCATGATCAATTGCTTGCGCCACAGCGTCCTGTTTCTCTGCCTCCTCGCCGCCGGGGGCGCGTCAGCCCAAACTTGGCCTACCGGGCCGATCAAGATCATCGTACCGTTCCCGCCCGGCGGTAGCGTGGATATGGTGGCGCGCATCGTCGCTAAGCGGCTCACCGACTCGCTTGGGCAACCAGTTGTAGTGGACAACCGCGCCGGTGCTTCTGGCAACATCGCGGCAGAAATCGTCGCCAAAAGTAAGGCCGATGGAAACACGCTCTTCGTCGCAAGTTCCGGTGTATTAGCGGCAAACATCCACTTGTATAAGAAAACCGGCTTCGACCCGTTCAAAGACTTCGCGCCGATCATCCGCCTAGTCAATCAACCCAACATCCTGATGGTCCACCCCTCGGTGCCGGTCAACAACGTGAAGGAGCTGATCGCGCTGGCTAAGTCGCAACCCGGCAAGGTCACCATGGGCAGTGCTGGCATCGGCACTGGACAAGACATCGCAGCCAAGCAGTTCGAGATGGCGACCGGTGCACAAGTTATGCATGTGCCTTACAAAGGGGGGGCTCCGGCGCTGAACGATCTGCTAGGTGGCCAGATCCAGTCTATGTTCGAGACCTCGCCAACGGCTCTGCAGTACGTCAAGGGCAATAAGCTGCGCGGCCTGGCCATTACCAGCGCCAAGCGCTCGCCACTGCTGCCAAACCTACCGACCGTTGCCGAAGCTGGTGTGCCAGACTATGAGTCCGTCACTTGGATCGGTTTGGTCGCTCCCGCGGGAACGCCCAAGGCCATTGTCGATCGCCTGAATGCGGACCTGAACAAGGCGCTCGCCGCCGACATGGGTAAGCAGCTAGCCGAGATTAGCTTGGATCCAATTGGCGGCACGCCGCAGGCCATGACCGATGTGATCAAGTCAGACGCCGCGATGTACGGCCAGATCATCAAGCAGGCGGGCATTGAACCGCAATAAGCTAAAAGGCTAGGAACGCAGCAAGTTCCTAGCACCCCATATGAAATACGTCCGTCTCGGCAATACCGGCCTTAAGGTATCTCGAATTTGCCTAGGTACCCTCACCTTCGGTTCAACTGAGTGGCGCCCCTGGGTATTAGATGAGGCCTCAGCGCGGCCATTGTTTCGCCGTGCGGTGGAACAAGGTATCAACTTTTTTGACACTGCCGACACCTATTCTGGCGGCGAAAGCGAGAAAGTAACTGGACGCTGCTTGGCCGAGATGTTCCCTGGTGCACGGCGCGAGGAGGTGGTGATCGCCACAAAAGTCTTTAATCCGGTAGATATGGCGTTCGAGGGCTTGAATTCAGCGTCTTTCCGCCGCCGTCCCAATCTCGATGGCCTGAGCCGCAAGCGTATCTTCCACGCGGTGGACGCATCGCTGCAACGCCTAGGAACTGACTACATTGACCTCTACCAGATCCATCGCTTCGACCAGGACACCCCGCTGGAAGAAACAATGGAGGCGCTACACGACGTGGTGAAAGCCGGCAAGGTCCGTTACCTCGGAGCGAGCAGTATGTGGGCTTGGCAATTCGCCAAAATGCAACAGGTCGCCCAGCAGCACGGTTGGAGCCGCTTTGCGAGTATGCAGAACCACTACAACCTCGTTTACCGGGAAGAGGAACGCGAGATGATCCCTCTTTGCAGAGATGCGGGAGTGGCACTGCTTCCTTGGAGCCCGTTAGCACGCGGCTTTCTTGTGAGCGATCCATCCAGTGAGATGACGCGAGCAACGCCGCGCGGTGAAGCAGATGACGCGGAACGCAAGTTCTACGGCCGTGCGGCAGATCTGAAGGTGCGGCAGGTGCTGCATGCGATCGCACGGGAGAAGGATGTACAGCCGGCGACGCTGGCGTATGCCTGGCTGCTGCACAAGGGAGTGACCGCACCGATCGCGGGGGTCAGCAAGGACTTCCATATTGATCATGCGGTGGCAGCGCTCCATGTGACACTTAGTCCCAGCGAGGTCATCCTGCTCGAAAAAGCCTACGAGCCGCGCGCTGTGATTGGCCACACATAACCAGTGACAAGGTAAATCCTGGCTACGAAGGCTCGAGGGCCTCGTCTGTCGCCAAGCCGGCGGAGGTAGCAGGCTGTGATTCCGCTACCCGTGTAAAGAACTGCACTTTCTTCAGTACCACACGAGCAATTTCAACCACTGCCTCAATGCTAGGCCTGCGCGCATCCCTCAGGTACGAGGCGTAGTAAGGCGCTAACGGCAGCTGCGGACACGCCGGCAGGGTGCGCAACTCTCCGCTCGCAAGATGCTCACGAATAATCGGCATAGGCAATACCGCGATGGCATGGCCAGCGCGTACCAATTGCAGCATCAACTGCAGCGAGTTGCATGAATTCACGCCGTCAAAGTCTTGGCCGTCACTCTGCAGCCATTTACGTACGAAGCTGTTGAGCGTAGAGGGCGGTAAGTGGGTCACGATTGGCAGCGCGGACGCTACAGAAGGCACAAAATCACCGTCCGGTATTGCCATGTCACGCGATGCTACCCACTGAAACTTTACCCAGCCAAGCAGCTCGTCGACGACGTGCGAAGCAGCACCGAGATTGGTGTGCAGTGCCATGTCGATATCGCGCTTGCGAAGCTTATCGGTCAGCACGGCACCCACATCGATGCTTAGCTCCACGATCAGCTTCGGGTGCCGCAGCTTCAGCTGACTCAGCACCTCCGTCAGCGCCAGCATCGCCGTCGATTCGTCCGAGCCAAGTCGCAGCACCCCTTCCAAAGGAGTGCCTGCGCCGCCCAGACGCTCGAAGTCCTGTGCCGCGTTCAAAACACGCTCTGCGTAGGCCAATGCATTGCGACCAGCCGGCGTGAGATGCACACGCTGGTTCTCGCGCGAAAAAAGCACCATGTCCATCGCACCTTCGAGCTCTTTGACTCTCGATGAGAGGGCCGGCTGGCTAAAGTTCAGGTGGTTTGCCGCTGCATGGATGCTTCCGAGCTTGGCTATCCAGTAAAAGGTCTCGATTTGGCGAAGGGTGATACGCATAATCAAATAATTTTATCAAGTTCATTTCAGATAACTAACTTCTCTTATCCAGGCTGTGGCGATACATTGGCGCAAGAGAATCCAACACAAACAAAAAAAACATGTCCCAACAAGACCTCACTCTGGTTCCCGTACACCAACTGTCACAGCTGCTGCAGTCGCGCAAGCTGTCGCCCGTCGAACTCACGGACGCATACCTCGCAAAGATAGACCAGCAGGACGCGAAGCTGCACGCTTTCGTCGATGTGTATGCCGATGATGCCCGGCTGGCTGCACGCGGTGCCGAAGCTGCGATCAGAGCCGGCCACTCCGTCGGCCCACTTCACGGCGTGCCGATCGCATTGAAAGACCTGATCGAACTCGAAGGCAAGATCGTCACTGGCGGTAGCGAAGCCTTGAAGGCGAACCGTGCGTCGGGCACCGCGACGTTGGCGAAAAAACTGATCGCGCAGGGCATGATCGTTCTCGGAAAGACGCACACAGTGGAATTCGCCATGGGCGGCTGGGGGACGAACTCACTGCGCGGTACGCCGTGGAATCCTTGGGACCCTGAGCGCGCGCGAACTCCCGGCGGTTCCAGTAGCGGATCGGGCGTAGCGGTTGCTTCAGGGCTTGCACCGTGGGCGGTCGGCACCGACACCGGCGGCTCAGTGCGCTTGCCGGCTTCTTGGTGCGGTATCACCGGCCTAAAGACCACCATCGGCCGTATCAGCACCCACGGTGTGCTGCCCCTCAGTCCGACCCTCGACACGCCTGGTCCTATGGCACGCACAGTCGAGGACGTAGCGTTACTCTACGTAGCGATGCAGGGTACTGACCCACTAGACCCGCTTACGAATGGTCTGCCATACGCGGACCCCATGCCCACGTTGAAGCACGGAGTGCGCGGTTTGCGCCTCGCGCGCATGCCTGAAGTCGAAAGACAATACGCATCGGCAGACGTGCTTGCCGCCTATGACCGATCGCTGTCTGAGTTAGAAAAGCTTGGAGCGGAAGTCGTGGAGATCAATCTACCGTTCCTGTTCGCCGATGTCGCCGTGTTCAACCTGCGGATCATGGCAGCAGAGAGCTACGCGCTGTATCACGGACTGGTCGACGACGAGAAAGCGCCACTTGATCCACACGTGCGTCCGCGTATCGCCGCCGGCCGCGCCATCACCGCTCAAGCCTACATTGAGGCGCTGCGAATGCGCGATGTGATGAAAGCCCAGTTCCCGGCTGCACTTGAAGGCATCGACGCGCTGCTGACGCCGACCACCATGACCACGGCTCTGCCGTTAGACGAAGTCGACCAGACCAAGGCTCCGGCCCACTACACGCGCTTCGGCAACTACTTAAACCTTTGCGCGCTGGCGTTACCGAACGGCTTTGCACCAGACGGGCTGCCGACATCGCTACAGATCGTCTGCCGCGCCAACGACGAAGCGACTGCACTTCGCGTCGGCTGGGCCTATCAAAACTCCACTGACTGGCACCTGCGGCGGCCTCCAAACTATTGAGTAGGTGACCTGCTCCCCATAAACCGTACCGTCATATTTACAAGAACTCCATCAACCTAGAGAATGATGGATATGAGAACAGCAATGTAAATTTAACCGGTAGCTCGAACCGCTCTAACTTTGACCTCAATCGTCGAGAGCACGAGACTCAATCCATCCGGATGTTGGTCTTCTGGATGACCTGTTTCATCGTGGCAGTGTCTCTGGCGATGATCGTCTTGAACTCTGCGGGTGACACGCCAGTAATGGTGTAGCCCAAGTCTTGAAACTGCGTGCTCAAGGCTGGATCCTGCAACACCTTGAGGATTTCTCCATATAGCTTTTCGGTGATGTTTGAAGGGGTGCCCTTGGGGGCGAATAAGCCGGTCCACGCATCGGTCGTATAGGGCACGCCCTGCTCCGCAATCGTCGGCAGCTCAGGAAGACGCGGTGAGCGGCGGCTGCCAGTAGCCGCTATAGCGCGAAGCTTGCCTGCGCGAATTTGCGGCAACGATGCCGCGGCATCCGTGATTCCGATCTTCAAATGGCCGGCCATCAGATCTGCCACCAATGGGGCCGAGCCCTTATAAGGCGCGTGTTCCATGGTCATGCCCGTGTAGTCCTTGAGCACCTCGCCCACGATGTGGCCGCCAGAGCCGGGGCCCCAGCTGCCGTATACCTGGGAGCCGCGCGGTTGAGTCTTCACATAGGAGATGAGTTCCTGCAGGGTATTAATGTGCATAGACGGATGTACAACGACAAAGAACGTTCCCACACCGACCTGCGTCACCGGCTCGAAATCTGCCGACCCGTCATACGTGGGCTTAGCCATCAAGATGGGATTAACCACCTGCGATGCCGATAGACCCGTCAGGAGTGTGTAGCCATCGGCGGGCGCACGCGCCACGGCCTCGGCCGCGATAGCGCCGCCTGCGCCGGCACGGTTTTCGACCAGTACAGGTTGGCCGAATGTGGTCTGTAGCCGCTGCGCAATGATGCGGCTCACCACGTCAGAGCTGGAACCCGGCGCGAATGGCACCAGCAGCCGTATCGCCTTGGACGGGTAGGCCTGGGCCAGGACAATGCCCGGAAGCATCACGCCAATAAAGATCAAGTAGTTAAGGATCTGTTTCCACATTGTCATGATGTCTTCCTTCAGTTCGCGTTAGGTCGTTCGCACTCAAACAGTGGAAAAGAAACCGCCGCCGTCCAACAACAGGTTTTGCCCCACCATAAATCCTACGTTTTCGCTGCACAAGTACGCGCAGGCTGCACCGAACTCCTCTTCGGTTCCGAAGCGACCGGCGGGAATTTGGGCTGTCAACTGCGCTCGCCATTTGTCAAGCGTTACACCGGCCTTTTCTGCACGAATTTTCATGGGGCCACGTTGACGCTCGGTATCGAACGGGCCTGGCAGCAGCCCATTGATGATGACGTTGTGTACTGCAACCTGCCGTGCCAACCCCGCGACGAATGCAGTGAGCCCGGCGCGAGCCACGTTAGAGACCGGCAAGTGCAGCAGCGGCGTTTTCACCGAACGAGATGTGATATTCACGATGCGGCCGAATTTTCGCTCAATCATCCCGTCGACGGTGGCGCGAATGAGCATGATCGGCGCGATCAGGTTGGGTGTGAGACCTTCATGCCATGCAGCTTCATCCAACTCCCGGAAATCGCGGGGGGGCGGCCCCCCCGCGTTATTAATGAGGATATCGGGCGCAGGGCAGGCCCTTAGCAATTTCGCGCGCCCTTCTGGGGTGGCGATGTCGGCCACCACTTCAGTGACGATGACCGAGCTTTCAGCGCGAATTTCCGCCGCGGTCTTCGCAACTTCATCGGCATTGCGACCGTTGATGACGACGTTGACCCCCTCGCGTGCGAGAGCTCTTGCGCAGCCACGCCCCAACCCCTTGCTAGATGCGCAAACGATGGCATTGCGGCCCTTGATTTTGAGTTCCATTCATTGCTCCTAGTTGTTCATGAAAAAACGTTGTCTGCGATTTCGTCTTTTGGTCCTATTTCTCGACCAATGCGAGAGACCGAATGCCACCTATGCGACGCGGCAGCGCAGCCCAGCTCAGTCCCCGGTCTTCGCTGCGGTAGACCTGGCCTAGAGCCGACATGGCGAACAGCACGCGGGCGTTAGTGGCAAGGGATGCAATCGCGTAGATCGTGCTCTGTGGTTCGAGCGGAAGCTCGACGCGCGCCCAGGTTCTGCCAGCATCCACACTGCGCAACATATAGCCAATGGTGCCGGGCGGCCCGTCACCTCCGCCCAAGAACATGATGTTCGGATCACTACGCAGGGGATGAACCGTGCGCAGATACTGGTTGCCGGGCAAGTCAAGCGATTGGCGCACCCATATTTCAGCTCCGTCGTCACTTGTGTGCAGGCCGCGATTGGTGGTGGCGAATAGTCGCCCCTGCCACAGGCAAATGTCATGCACGTCGTCACTGACAAGGCCCTCCGATGCACGACTCCACGTCTGGCCGCCGTCCATGCTGTCCCATACACCGCCCAGTTCCATGGAGGCCCAAGCGCGCAGGGCATTGTCGTGTGCAAACTGGATGCGAGTGACACGCGGGTTTATCACAAATGCGCAGGTCTGCGGGAATACTGTTTCTGCCTGCGTCGCGGCCCAGGTCCGGCCACCGTCGGTGGAACGAAAAACAGCGGCGGGTTGTCGAGTGCCCGCCAGAACCAGCGAAGTGTCATCCGGTGCGAACGCGACCGACCAGACATCCAGCCCGTTCATCAAGGATTCAACGCGCTCGAACCGGGTCTTTGCGACATCGAATTGATACAGGCCGCTGTCAGTACCAATGAGCACGCGCCTAGGGTCTACCGGATCTGGCGTCATCGCATAAATGCGGGATTCGCTGTAAAGGCCCGTATCACTGCGCAGACGGTTGAAGCTTTCGCCCAGATCGTCGCTGAACCAAACCGAGTAGCCGTCAGTCCCTATGAGAAGCATTGGCGTCATGATGTCTCCTCAAGTATTTTCCAGTGGGGCTGCGCAGCTTAGGTGTAACTATTAGTATAGGAAGCGAGCATTTAATTGGGCAAATTCAATATAGTCATGAATTGATATATTCGATCGAACGATCAACAGACCCTTGGGAGCACGACATAGACACACACCTCAAACCCGGGAAAGTTTCCGTAAGGCACCTGCGCAGCTTTGTTGTGGCGGCAAAAACCGGCAACCTCACCAAGGCTTCCAGAATCCTGTGCGTGTCGCAGTCGGCGCTCAGCCTGACGATCGCGCAGCTAGAAGCTGATCTTGGACTCAAACTCTTTGACCGGAGTACGCGCTCGTTCACAGCCACAGCGGCAGGTGCCGAATTCATGCCCGTAGCAGAGCGCCTGCTCAAGGACATGGAGCGTGCGCTGCTTTCGATGCGCGCCCTTGGTAATGTCGAGCGCGGCTCAGTCGGGCTGGCAGCTGTGCCTTCGGTCATGACGCTTTTAATTCCAGCTACCGTGGCCCGCTTTATCCAGGATCGGCCCAACATCAACGTCTACCTCCGCGAGGAAAACGCTGAAGGCGTGCAGCGCCGGCTTTTAGCCGGCGATGTAGCATTCGGAATTTCGAACATCTGGCAGGAAGATGCACAGATCGACTTTCAGCCGCTATTTCAGGATCGTTACGGCGTGATGTATGCATCGCCGTCAGCTCTGGACGAAAGCGACGACCCGGTGCGCTGGCGCGAACTGGACAAGTTCCGCGTCATCGGCTTTAGCTCTGATTGGGGATTGCAAACCCGCCTGCAGTCTAGAAATATTCCTGAAGGCGTCCGGCGTCCGCGCTATGAGGTGTCTAACACGACCACCATGGCCGCGCTTATTTCGGAAGGCGCCGGCGTATCAGTTGTTTCCGCCCTAGGCGCGCGGCGTCCACCACTCGATGGACTCAATTTCAGGCCATTGGTTGAACCCGTGATGATGCGGACCGTGGGCGTGATGCGGCGCAAGGGGCAGATCCTGTCGCCAGCTGCGGCGGAACTGCTGGCACGACTCTTGGAAGCCATGCCAGCGCAGCTGTCGGTGCCGAACGTAATCCTTGCACCGGGTTTGCGCTAATCACGAACGGAGAACATCGGTCCCACGGAGGCTTTCTGCTCGAACAAGTCTTTGTCCAAGAGGTGGCTGGACGTCCCTCGCAACAGAAGTCAAATCCTAGCTTCAAACTGAGGCACGTTCAAATGCTTCAGGGCTGATTCCGCCCAAGTGACTGTGACGGCGTTTTTATTGTGGAAACACACTTACGTATGTCCGCAACTAGCGTTCCGAAATGAAATAGAGCTTAATTGCACAGCCTGGTGCACTACTCGACCGGCGTTCATGGCCTACGTTACTCGTACGCATTTTCATGTCGGATGCCATTTAATTCAGCGCACCACCGATTCCCCATATCTGGGGCGATCCTCATGAATGTTGACAGCTAGCCGCGAGCATTGCTAATAATGGGTCGGTGTCCCTTTTAATGGGACATTCATCAAGACCCTGTTTTGCCATATTGGAGACGCAAGCGAACTGTCCCTTGCCTTAACGGCGATGGGCGTAAAGCGCCTGTAGTGCAGCATCACACCCATTTACACCGATCACCCGCTAGTGGCTAAGCTGACGCGCTCGCCTAATTTGACTGACACCACTGCGACCAGCCTCTGACTTGAATTCGGAAGGAAAACGCTGAGTGCTCATGACTTCCCCCCAGGAAAAGTCATAGATCAGAACTATCCACCTTCCTTTGGGACGTCCACCCGTATGCTCTCCCACTTTTAGCGATCAATCAATGTGCCGCTTTGTACACGGCATCAATGGAAGCAATCGATTCACAAATGAAAAAAGGCCTTCAAGAATTTCTCCTTGAAGGCCTTTGTACTGTCTACTGGTCGGTGTGAAAGGATTCGAACCTTCGACCCCTTGCACCCCATGCAAGTGCGCTACCAGGCTGCGCCACACACCGAAGCTCGAAATTATAGCCCGCTCACCACCACTTAAGCGGCAAGTAAATCCCTGATTTCGGTGAGTTCGCGGCGAACGATTTCAAGACGCTGTCGCGACATGTTGTCGCCTAGCGATGCAGAAGAATTGGATGAATCAGCGCCTTCGAATTCAGACGCATCGGCCAAGTCATCAAGTTCATCCACAGCGTCAGCTAAATCATCGACACCCTCCAGCATCACTTCGCCATTGCGGCGTTTGTCGCGCTCGGTCTGGACGATTTCTTGGAGCTTGTTGCGTGCGCCGCTGATGGTGAAGCCCTCGTCGTAGAGCAGGTCACGGATGCGTCGGATCATCAGCACTTCATGGTGCTGGTAGTAGCGGCGATTCCCGCGCCGTTTCATTGGGCGCAGTTGCGTGAACTCTTGCTCCCAGTAACGGAGCACGTGAGGTTTAACGCCGCACAGCTCACTGACTTCACCTATGGTGAAGTAGCGTTTGGCGGGAATCAGGGGGAGGTCTTTCTCCAAGGAAATCAATGCGCTGTTGAGGAAAGCTACGAATTTACTCTAAGTCGAAAGCAACTGCAAACCATTGCAAACTATTTTTTAAAAAAAACGCTTCCCGCCCCGTATCTGCGCAGAATCAACCTTGAATTTGCTCTTTGAGTTTGATGCTGGCGTGGAAGGTGACCACCCGTCGGGCCTCGATGGGGATGGCTTCGCCGGTTCTGGGATTGCGGCCTGGACGCGGGGCTTTGGTGCGAATCTGGAAGTTGCCAAAACCGGATATCTTCACGTCATTGCCATCCACTAGGTCATCGGAGATCAGCACAAAAAAGGCGTCCACCATGTCCTTGGACTCACGCTTGTTGAGGCCAATTTTCTCGAACAGCAACTCAGCCAAATGGGCTTTGGTCAGCGCTGGGGTTTCCAGACTGTCAACAGAAAATTCCATCTTGGCTCCTTGCCCGCTGTCGTGTGTTGGTGTGGTTGTCGGATTGTGCCGTGTTTCAGCCACGCAAGCGAGCACCGAGCACGGTTTGCAGCCGTTCAACCACAGCCTTCACGGCCACATCAATTTGCTCTTCGGTCAGTGTTGCATCGTCTCGACTAAGCACTAGGCGAACCGCCAAACTTTTCTCGCCCAGCTGCATATTGGCACTGGCTTGCTGCGGCCGGTAGACGTCGAACAGGGTGGCAGAGCGCAGCACGCTGCCGATGCCCGCGCTGTCGATGGCCGCCTTCAACGCCGCGTGCGTGACGCTTTCGCTGACGATCACAGCCAAGTCGCGCTCGACCGGTTGATGCTTGCTGACATGGCTAAACAGCGGCACCCGGCGTTGCAATACGGCGTCGAGTTCAAGTTCAAACAAGATCGGGGCTTGCGGCAATTCGTAACCCTGACGCCATTGCGGGTGCAACTCGCCAACGAAGCCGATCGCCCTGCCCTGCACGCTGACACTCGCGCAGCGGCCAGGATGCATCGCTGGGTGAGTGGCAGGCTCAAAAACGGCTTGCAGCGGTGCCAGCAATGCCTCAACATGGCCCTTGATGTCAAAGAAGTCGACATTGCAGTCGGTCTGTGACCAAGCCAAACTGTCGAGCGCGCCATAGGCCAAACCAGCAACGTGCATCGGCTGGTCAAAGCCGGCCACCGTGGTGTCGGTGTTGCGCGTTTGCGGGCTGCGCAAGAACACGCGACCGAGTTCAAACACCCGCACTCGGCTGGCTTTGCGATCCAGGTTGAACTTCAGCACTTGCAGCAGCGAGCCGACCAGCGAAGAACGCATCACGCTCATCTGGCTGGCAATCGGATTCAGCAACTTGATCGGGGTCGGATTGCCCGCCAGCTCGCGCTCCCAGCGCTCTTCCACAAAGCTGAAGTTGATGGTTTCTTGGTAGCCCAGCGCGGCCAGCGAACGGCGCACGGCAAAGGGGCTGCGTTCGGCTTCAGCGCTGATGCGCGCCGTAATGGGGCCTAGGGGGGGGGTGCTCGGCAACTGGTTGTAGCCCACCATACGGACCACTTCTTCGATCAGGTCTTCTTCTATCTGCAAGTCAAAACGGTAGCTTGGCGGCGTCACGGTCAAGGTGCCATCACCGTCAATAACCGGAAGACCCAAGCGCGTCAGAGCGTCAGCACATTGCGCCTGGGTCAGCGGCATGCCGATCACCTTGACGGCACGCGCCACGCGCAGCGTGACAGGCACGGCGAC
>CANCLK010000002.1 GCA_947378785.1 Comamonadaceae bacterium | reverse complement strand
ATCACCACGATTTTGACGTTCTACGTCATTCGCTATGGCTGGAAATACCCGCTGGTGCTGTGCCTCGCGGCTACGGGCGTCTTCTTTGCCATTGACTTCGCCTTTCTGGCGTCCAATGCGCTCAAGTTTGTCGAAGGCGGCTGGTTCCCTATCCTGATTGCCGGCGCGATCTTCACCCTGATGGTCACCTGGGAAGAGGGGCGTCGCATCCTCAACAAAAAGCTGCGCACCGACGCGATTGACCTGAAAAGCTTCCTGGAAGCTGTTTTTGTCAGTCCACCACTGCGTGTTGAAGGCACAGCCGTCTTTTTATCGAGTGAGCCGGGAAAGGTGCCGAACGCCATGCTGCACAACCTCAAGCACAACAAGGTGTTGCACGAAACCAATCTGTTTGTGACCGTGCGCAGCCACGAAGTGCCATGGATCGCCTTGGACAAACGTCTGGAAATCACGTCACTGGGACGCCATTGCTGGCAGGTTGTGCTGAATTACGGCTTTAAAAATGACCCTGACGTACCGAGCGCGCTGATTCAGATGCGAGGTCAGGGCTGCCAAGTTGACCCGATGACCACCAGCTACTTTTTGTCACGCGACACCGTGGTTCCGACCATCGGGGATGGCATGGCGCAGTGGCGCGAAAAACTGTTTGCACAAATGCACCGGAATGCCAGTTCGGCAGCTGACTTTTTGAACTTGCCCAATAACGCCGTGGTGGAACTCGGCAGCAAGGTTGAGATTTAAACAACGCTGGCCGATTATTTATTTAATTATTTTCAGGCCTTCGGCAGCGTCCCAACTCTGAACCTAAGCTCTGGCGTGCAAAATAGCACCCCAGATGTAACTACTTCCCATGCATGGTGAGCCACAGACCTAAACGCTGTGACTGCCAAGGGAATATTTTGTGACCAGCTCAAAATCTTCTCTCACGGCGCTCACCCTAGGCGCCATTGGTGTCGTCTACGGCGACATTGGCACCAGCGTTCTGTATGCCGTCAAGGAAGTTTTCGGCTCCGGGCACGTTGCCTTCAATCCTGACAACGTCTACGGCATCTTGTCCATCTTCTTCTGGACGCTAACGGTCATCGTCTCCATCAAATACGTGTCGCTGGTGCTGCGTGCCGACAACAACGGCGAGGGCGGTCTGGTGGCCATGCTGGCACTGGCCTCTCAAGCCGTCAAAGACAAACCCGAATTGCGACGTGTGTTGCTGATCGTCGGCATCTTTGGCACATCACTGTTTTATGGGGATGGCGTCATCACCCCGGCGATTTCGGTGCTGTCGGCGGTTGAAGGCTTGGAAATCATTTCACCAGCATTCAAACAATACGTGGTGCCGGCGACGCTGGTCATTCTGTTTGGTCTGTTCGCCGTGCAGAAGCGCGGCACCGCCGGCATAGGCAAGTTTTTCGGGCCCATCACACTGGTGTGGTTTCTCGTGTTGGCCCTCTTGGGCATCTCACAAATCATCACCTACCCGTCTATTCTCAAGGCGATCAGTCCGCATTACGCGGTGATGTTCATGTGGTCCAACCCGGGCACCACCTTCATCATTTTGGGGGCCGTGGTGCTGTGCGTCACCGGCGCCGAGGCGCTGTACGCCGATCTCGGACATTTTGGTAAAAAACCGATCCGACTGGCCTGGTTTTCTGTCGTCATGCCATCGCTCACCCTGAATTACTTTGGTCAGGGCGCCCTGTTATTGAAGAACCCAGAAGCCGTCAAAAATCCGTTTTTCCTGATGGCTCCTGAATGGGCCTTGTTGCCACTGGTACTGCTGGCCACCATGGCCACCGTGATCGCTTCACAAGCCCTTATCACCGGGGCCTTCAGCGTCACCAAGCAAGTGATACAGCTGGGTTATCTGCCGCGCCTCAACATTCAGCACACGAGCGTACGCGACACCGGTCAGATCTACATGCCGATGGTCAACTGGGGGCTGTTCGTGACCATCGTGCTGGCGGTGGTGATGTTCCGCTCATCGAGCAATCTGGCCTCGGCCTACGGCATTGCGGTCACACTGGACATGCTGATCACCACGATCCTGACCTTTTTCGTCATCCGCCACGCTTGGAAATATCCACTCTGGCTGTGTGTGGCCGCCACCTGCGTTTTCTTTGTCGTCGATCTGGCGTTCTTCACATCGAATCTGATGAAACTTTTTGCAGGCGGCTGGTTTCCGTTGGTCATTGGAGGCGCCATCTTCACGCTCATGATCACCTGGAAAGAAGGTCGGGAATTGCTCAACAGCAAGCTGCGCGCAGATGCCCTTGACCTGCCTTCTTTTCTTGAATCCGTCTTTGTCAGTCCGCCCGTCCGGGTTGAGGGCACTGCCGTCTTTTTGACAGCCGAACGCGGCACTGTACCCAACGCCATGCTGCACAACTTGAAGCACAACAAAGTGCTGCATGCGAAAAACCTTTTTGTGACGGTGCAAAACCATGAAGTGCCCTGGATCGGCATGGACAAACGCTTGCAGATCGAATCCTTGGGGCACCATTGCTGGCAAGTGGTGATTCACTACGGCTTTAAAAATGATCCCGATTTGCCAAAAGCCTTGATGAACATCAACGTTCGCGGTTGGGAGCTCGACCCCATGAGTACCAGCTACTTTTTGTCGCGTGACACCGTCATTCCGACAATTGGCAGCGGCATGGCACCGTGGCGTGAAAAGCTGTTTGCGCAGATGCATCACAACGCCAGTGGCGCGGCAGACTTTTTGAAGTTGCCGAACAACTCAGTGGTGGAACTGGGCTCGAAGATCGAAATTTGATATCTGGTTTTTTGAGAATCGAATGGACCGGTTTTCCTCGTCAAGGGTGAGGCTACACAACGCCGACTCGGTCGCCAGTCCGGTAACCTGCCAGAATCCACGAATGCGATTTCGCAACAGTCTTTCTTTCTTATGCACGCCTGCAGTGCAGGCCCCTACCATCGCAGCCCCACCATGAACATTCTTTTCGTTGCCGATCCGCTGGAGTCTTTCAAGATTTACAAGGACACCACCTTTGTCATGATGCGCGAAGCGCAGCGACGCGGTCACACCCTCAGCGCCTGTGAAACGAAAGACATCACGTGGCAGCGCGGCACGCCAGTCACGGCATTTGTGCGCGACATTCACCTCACCGGCGATGAGAGCAACTGGTTCACCGCTGAGCAGCAACACCCCAATGAACGGCCGCAAGCGTTACGTGACTTTGGCTGCATCATCATGCGCAAAGACCCCCCGTTTGACAGCGAATTTTTCTACAGCACGCACCTGCTGGAGCAAGCTGAGCGCGAAGGCGCACGCGTCTTCAACAAGCCGAGCGCGCTGCGCGACCATCCTGAAAAACTCGCCATCATGGAGTTTCAGCAGTTCATCGGGCCAACGCTGGTGACCCGAGATGCCGAAGACATCAAACGCTTTCACGCCGAGCACCAAGACATCATCTTGAAGCCGCTCGATGGCATGGGCGGCATGGGCATTTTTCGGGTCAAGGCCGACGGCATGAACCTGGGCAGCATCATCGAGACGTTGAACAAAGACGGCGCGCAAAGCGTCATGGTGCAAAAGTTTTTACCTGAGATTGTCAAAGGCGACAAACGGGTGCTGGTGATTGGCGGTAAGCCCGTGCCTTTTGCATTGGCACGCATTCCGCAAGGCAACGAGGTTCGCGGCAACTTGGCTGCCGGTGGTCTGGGCGTGGCGCAAGCCCTGTCAGCGCGTGACCGTGAAATAGCCGAAGCGGTCGGCCCGGTGCTGGCGGCACGCGGCTTGTTGCTGGCGGGTATCGATGTCATCGGTGACTGCATCACCGAGATCAACGTGACCAGCCCGACCTGCTTTCAGGAAATTTTTGACCAGACCGATTTTGATGTGGCGGCGATGTTTATTGACGCACTTGAAGCAGCGCTGGTCAACCCGTCCCCTTAAGCGAGCAACGCCCCGTCCACAAATACCTTTAAATCCCCGGCTGCAAACGGCACCCAAGTTTCGTTCGTGGTGAGCGGTGCCGTGACCACCACCGCGACACGGTCGGTCGTCTGGGTGTGTTCAGCAAAGTCGATGCTCAGGTCTTCGTCGCTCAAGGTGGCATGCGCAAATGGGTGTCGCCGCTCAACGTAAAAAAGGTTCGTAGAGGCATGCGCCCAGAGCGCCAAGCCGTTGCTGAGCATGAAGTTAAAGGTCCCGTGGCGCGCCACTTCTTTGGCGAGTTCACGCAGCGTCAGCGTGAGTTCTGCCACGCTGGGCACTCCCGCATGTGACTTGGCGAGCTCTTGCATGATCCAGCAAAAAGCACGTTCGCTGTCGGTGTCACCAACCGGTTTGAAACCAGCGTGCAGGCGCGGATGAAAGTTCTTCAGGTCACCGTTGTGCGCGAATACCCAGTAGCGTCCCCACAGTTCACGCACGAAAGGATGACAGTTTTCCAGCGCAACACGACCCTGCGTGGCCTTGCGAATGTGGGCGATGACGTTGCGACTTTTGATCGGGTAATGACGGATCAATTCGGCCACCGGGGACTCGGAGGCGGGCTGATGATCGACAAAATGACGCAGACCTTTGTCAACCTCCGGTCCGGCTTGGCCGACCTTGTTTTGACCTTCGAAAAATGCAATGCCCCAGCCATCGGCGTGCAGGTCAGTGCGGCCGCCACGTTGCGCGAACCCGGCGAAGCTGAAGGTCACATCGGTTGGGGTGTTGCAATTCATTCCAAGCAGTTGGCACATATGGCGGTCAACGGCATCAGTTGCGCGGTTCTGACCACAGACGTCCGCCCGTCGACCAGTTCTCGCGCGGGATGTCGGTGATGATGATGTCTACCGACTCAGCCGAGCTGCCCAGCACCTCGACCGTGACGCGGGTGATCTCAGTCACCAGCTTTTTCTTTTGCTCGAGGGTTCGGCCTTCTAACATTTCAATGTGGTACGTGGGCATGGTTGTCCTTGTGAGGGGGCTAAAGTCAAAATATGGGAGACCCCGATGATAAAAGCCTACCGCCGGTTAAATCCATGCCGCCTCAAAAATTGATGTCTTCACCCGCCGCTGACGCCACGATTTGTCAATTCGACCTCCGGAAAGGCCCTGCCGTAAATGTGAAGGTCAGCCTCGTAGCACACACAAGCGATTCTTTCGAGAGCGACCACATCGGTCAACATGACATAGCCGCGGCTATAGCTGATGAGGCCGCGTCGTTGAAAGCTTCTTGCTGCTTGCGTCACGCTTTCGCGCCGCACACCCAGCATGCCGGCAAAGACGTCATGCGTTAGAAAAATCTCTTTCGAGCAAAGTCGGTCACGGGCCATCAGTAGCGCGCGTGCCAGCCGTTTTTCGACAGAATGGTGGTTGATGCAGACCGTTTGCTGCGCGAGTTGGCATAGGCGTGCATCCATATATCGATTGAGCGCACCACGCAAGCAGTTCCCTCTTAACAAGTGACGCTGAAAGGTCGCGCTCGTCATGCGAAAGGCCCGCCCCGGGGCCTGCACGCGGCAATTGAAAGCCGAGTGCTTGAGATCAAACGCCGCCGAGATGTGGAACATGCCTTCGCTACCGACCTGCGCGACAGCCGTCTCGGCAGCACCCAGCACCGGAAAAATGATCGAAACAAAACCCTCAACGGGAAACCACACGTGTTCGCAAACGTGCCCGGCCAAACAGACCATCTCATGCAACTTGAGTTCGACCAACTCGCTGTTCGCCAAGAACAATCCTCGCTCCTGGGTGGGCAAAGTTGCGATCAATTGATTCGCCAGAGATAAATTTTTCTGCATCGAAACACCCCTCAGATCACCCCAAAAAACCGGTAAGGAACATTGCACACGCATTCAAATTTGAGTTGCGCCCAACAGTTCGTAACACTCTGTAGCTTGTATGTCAGGATATGTCGGCATATTAACGATTGCTCACTACTTTTTCAGTGCGTGCGCAAGCCATGCAGAGCGTCTCAGGGACGTCCAAAAGTCGCCTGATCGGTCATCGTGTGCCTGCAGGGCGTGGGATCCCTTTTTTCAATTGCGCGCGGACTGACACCAATCCGTTGCCGCTGAAAGTTCTGTGTGCCAGCACACGTACAGCGTGCACAGAAACCGCCACCGAGACATTAAAGTCTTTGATCGCCACACAAGCGATCCCTTGGCTGACTTTTATGAACTCAATCCGTGTTTATCCACGTCCTCTGCGCGTACTGGCCGCCTCTTGGGTGCTCTTGTGGGTCGGTGTCAGTCTGTGCGCTGTGGCCGTGGCACAACCAGCCAGTAGCAGTAGCGCCGAACCGACACCCCGTCGCGGCGAACCGGTCACGCTGAACTTCGTCAATGCAGAGATCGACGCCGTAGCCCGGACGATGGCGACCATCACCGGCCGCAACGTGGTGGTCGACCCGCGCGTCAAAGGCACTCTGACGCTCATCACTGAAAACCCAGTGGCACCGCTGGTAGCCTTCGGCCAGTTTTCGTCACAACTGCGGGTGCAAGGCTTTGCCGTGGTGGAAGCCTCCGGGCTGTACAAAATAGTTCCTGAGGCCGATGCCAAAATGCAGGGTGGCTCGGTTTCAGCCGGCCCGGTGCTGGGCTCTGGCAACCAAGTCGTGACGCAAATTTTCAGGCTCATGCATGAGTCTGCGAACAACATGCTGCCCGTGCTAAGGCCGCTGATCTCGCCCAACAACGCCATCAATGTGAGTCCTGGAAACAACTCACTGGTGATCACCGACTATGCCGACAATCTGCAGCGCTTGTCACGCATCATCGCGGCACTGGACATCGCCAACGCCAGTGACATCGACATCATTCCGTTGAAAAATGCGCTGGCGACCGATCTGGTCCCGCTTCTGCTCAGACTGCTAGAGCCATCTGGCGCAACGCAAGGAGACAGCCCCTACCGAACCACCTTACTGGCAGAGCCACGCGGAAATTCATTGATCTTGAGGGCTGCCAACCCCTCCCGCGTGGCGCTGGTTCGCTCGCTCGTCGAGAAGCTCGACCGCCCTGCCGAACAGGGCAGCAACCCCAGCGGCAACATTCATGTCGTGTATTTAAAAAATGCGGATGCCACGCAACTGGCGCTGACGCTGCGCGCGGCGATGGCCGGCGAGTCCGGCATCCCCGGCATGGCAACGGCCACACCAACAACCGCCACGCGTGCGCCCACATTCGGCGAGGTGCCGATCACCACGGCAACCATTTCATCACCCGCGCGCCAACCCAGCACTGGTGGACAAATTCAAGCCGATCCGACCACCAACTCGCTCATCATCACCGCGCCGGAACCGCAGTACCGGCAACTGCGCGCCGTCATAGAGCAACTCGACTCCCGACGCGCTCAAGTATTTGTCGAAAGTCTGATAGCCGAGGTCAACACCGACAAGGCCGCTGAGTTCGGCATTCAATGGCAAGGGCCGCTGGGCCAAGCGGGCAACAGCGTGATTGGGTTTTTAGGCACCAACTTTGGCGCTGCCGGCAACAACATCCTGAACTTGTCCACGCAAGGCCTCAGCGGTGTTTCGGCCAACGGCGTCACGCCCGGGACAGGTCTGAACTTCGGCGCTGTGCAGCGAAGCAATGGTGTTTACGCCTTGGGATTTTTAGCGCGCGCGCTGGAGCAAACCGGCTCGGGTAATATTTTGTCTACGCCTAACTTGCTGACGCTCGACAACGAAGAAGCCAAAATTGTCATCGGTCAAAATGTCCCCTTCATCACGGGCCGCTACACCAACGCCGGCACCGGCAGCACTGGCATCGTCAACCCATTTCAGACCATTGAACGCAAAGACGTCGGTCTGACCTTGCGCGTACGCCCGCAGATCAGTGAAAACGGGACTGTCAAACTGCTCATCTCTCAGGAGGTCAGCAGTGTGCAAGCCTCCTCTATCAATTCGGCCTCCGGCCTGATCACCAACAAGCGCTCGTTCGACTCGACCGTGCTGGTCGAAGACGGCGGGATTGTGGTGCTGGGCGGTCTGCTGCAAGATGAGTACGCTGACAATGAAGAAAAGGTACCTTTTCTGGGTAGCCTCCCGTTGCTCGGGAATCTTTTCAAAAGCCAGACGCGGACCCGCAAGAAAACCAACCTGATGGTCTTCATGCGTCCGGTGGTGGTGCGCGACGCTACGGCGACCGACAGCCTGTCGATCGACCGCTATGACCTGATGCGCGGTCAGCAAAAAAATGCCCAGCCCACGCGGAGCTTGCTGCTTCCAATCAATGATGGGCCGCAGATGCCCGCCTTTCCCGGCCAGACGACCAAACCACCGACGCCTGCGGTGATACCCGCGACGTCAGATGCCGAGACGCGCTGACCATGTCACTCCGCTACCCGCTACCTTATACATTTTCGCGTGCCCATCAACTGTTGATTGAAGTCGATGACGGGAGACTCACGCTGTGGCACGCCGGCAAGCCCCCCCTCGGTGCATGGAGCGAAGTCATGCGCAAATACGCAGTGGAAAAAATTGAGCGGGCCGAATTGAGCGCGCTGGCTCAGCGCATCAGCGCTGCCTACGCGCAAGAAGAATCAAGCGCCGCCGCTGTGGTCAGTGAAGTTGAAAGCGACGTCGATGTATCCAAGATGTTGCAAGAGTTGCCCGCTGTTGAAGATCTACTGGCAACCAGCGGCGACGCCCCGATCATCCGGCTGCTCAATGCACTGCTAACGCAAGCGGCGCGTGAGGGCGCTAGCGATATTCACATTGAGCCCTACGAGAATAATTCGGCTGTTCGTTTTCGAATCGACGGAACGTTGCGTGAAGTTGTCAGACCTAATCGCGCGTTGCACGCGGCGCTGATCTCGCGCCTGAAAATTATGGCGGACCTCGACATTGCCGAAAAGCGGTTACCGCAAGACGGCCGGATTTCGCTGCGGATTGGCACTCGAGCGATTGATGTCCGAGTCAGTACGCTACCCAATGCGCACGGTGAGCGCGCCGTGCTTCGGCTTCTCGACAAGAGCGGCGCCAAGCTCAATCTCGCCGCAGTCGGCATGGAAGGCGACACGCTGAAACGCTTCACCCGGCTGCTGGCCCAACCGCACGGCATTGTGCTGGTTACCGGCCCCACCGGCTCGGGGAAAACAACCACCTTGTATGCCGCGCTGAGTCTTTTTGACGCCAGCATCAACAACATCATGACGGTGGAAGACCCCATCGAATACGAGATTCCTGGCATTGGTCAAACGCAGGTGAATACCCGTATCGAACTCAACTTTGCCAGGGCGCTAAGGGCCATTTTGCGGCAAGATCCGGACGTCATCATGATCGGTGAGATCCGTGATTTTGAGACCGCTCAGATTGCTATTCAAGCATCGCTCACAGGCCATTTGGTGCTGGCCACATTGCACACCAATGATGCCAGTAGCGCTGTCACGCGCCTGATCGACATGGGCGTTGACGCCTACTTGTTAAGTTCATCTCTTCTCGGTGTTTTGGCCCAGCGTTTGGTGAGAAAAATTTGCCACATCTGTGCGGGAAACGGTTGCTCGGCATGCGCCAAAACGGGCTACGCCGGTCGGACGGGCGTGTTTGAACTATTGGTAGCGGACGATGTCATCCGCGCCATGATTCACCGCGGAGACTCAGAAGCAAACATCCGCGCACAGGCGTTACAGATCGGCATGACCCTCATGCGCGACGATGCGCAGCGTTTGATTGACGCGGGCGTGACCTCTGCGGCAGAAGTAGCCCGTGTAACACGCGATTAAGGTTTCCCCATGCCAGCCTATGCCTACGAAGCACTCAACCTACAGGGGCGACTGTGCAAAGGCGTGGTCGAAGCTGACACCGTTCGCACTGCGCGCAGCGTTTTACGAACGCAAACGCTGATCCCACTGCGCGTCGAAACGGTTGCCCATAGCAGCGGCACCGGTTTGAACCGGGCCCTCTTCGTCAGTCGCACCTTCAACGCCAGTGAGTTGGCAATCTGGACGCGGCAACTCGCCGGGCTGATCAATTCCGGGCTGCCCATCGAACGCGCGCTGACCGCTCTCACAGAAGAAGCTGAAGACGAGCGCCAGCGCGACCTGGTGGCAGCGCTTCGGGCTGACGTCAATGCCGGCTCATCGTTCGCCGCAGCCCTTTCGCTCCACAGTCGAGAATTTCCAATGATCTACGTCAGCGTGGTCGGTGCAGGCGAAGCCAGCGGGCAACTCGGGCTGGTGATGCAGCGCTTGGCTGATGACCTAGAAGAAGCCCGAAACCTGCGTGCAAAACTGGTGGGTGCCGCGCTCTACCCAGCCATCGTCACACTCGTGGCACTGGCCATTGTGGTGTTTCTGGTGAGCTATGTTGTGCCGCAGGTAGCCTCAGTTTTTATCGGCAGCAAACGTCATCTGCCATTCCTCACAGTCGCTTTGCTCAGCCTGAGTGACTTTGTGCGGGCTTGGGGCATGGTGCTGGTGGGTGTGCTGGTCTCCGTGCTGCTGGGCGCGCGTCTGGCCCTGCGCCAGAACAAGATGCAAGTGCGCTTTGATGCCGCTTGGTTGCGGCTGCCGGTCATCGGGCGACTGGCGCGCAACTACAACGCTGCGCGTTTTTCTGGAACGCTGGCCATGTTGGTCGGTGCCGGTGTTCCGATTCTCAAGGCTCTTCAAGCGGCTGCGGAAACGCTGTCAAATCAGGCCATGCGGGCAGACGCGCTAGACGCTTTGGCGCAGGTCCGTGAAGGGTCTCCACTGGGCCTGGCTATCGCACAAAAAAAACGTTTCCCGGGTTTGCTCAGCATGTTTGCACGGCTCGGGGAACAAACCGGAGAATTGCCGCTGATGCTGCAGCGCGCCGCGACCCAATTGGCGACTGAGGTTCAGCGACGCGCACTGAATTTAGCGACGATCCTTGAGCCGTTGCTGATCGTCGTGATGGGCGCCGCTGTAATGTTAATTGTGCTGGCCGTGCTGCTGCCGATCATCCAGCTCAATCAACTGGTGCGCTGACAGCGCGGTTCAATTCGCATCAACGAGGTGGTAGCGACATCACCAGCGTGCCGCTCCATAGCGGCTCATCTGCCTGTGATTCGCGTACCAGTCGAGCTTCTAAAGGCACGGAATTCGCTTCAGTTCGGGCGCGTGCCAGCCACTCGGCCAATGCTTTGGCTGGCGTTGAACGCAACACCAGATTGGCACGCTGATCGCTCATATTGATCTCGGTATTGCCGCCCAGCAGGCTGACCGAAGCTTGCAATCTGTTGACGGCATCGGCCTGATCCATCTGCGGCCGCGCCTGCAAGGTCTGTGCACGAATTTGCAGCTGGCGCAAGGCCTGTAGTTGTCCGTCTGCCTGCTGATGTGCGTGCGGGCTGGCGCGCAAGCTGCGGACGGCGGGCAACACCCCCACACTGAGCAGCACCGCCAGCGACAACGCGCAAATACCCACCAGCAGCCAACGCTGCTCGCGTGGGCCAAGCCAGGCCAATCGGGCTAAAAGGCTGCGCATCAATACTTCCCCGCAGGTGCGGCCGCGGGCTGCATCAACCAGTTGACGCCATCACGCTTGGCGCTGTAGCCACGCGCATTCAGAGCGGCGCTCAGCGAACCGGCCTCATCCGAACTCAACTCAAGCCCCATCACCCGCAGTTGACCACTCGTGTAGTCCAAGCCTTTCAGGGTCTGGCCTGCAGGCAAGACCTGACCCAACGCGCCAAGCATGACATCAAGGTCGACCGCAGCAGGTACCGCGCGAGCTTGTTCCAGCAAACGTACTTCTCGCGCCATTTGCAGGGGTACATCGACGATTGTTTTCAGCTTGGGGAAACTGCGCGTCAGCATGCTCTGCATGGCATCCCGCTTGATAGCCAACTGGTGCACATCCACCCAAGCCAACGCATTCAAACCGAGCAGATTGACGCCAACCAACGCCATCGCGGCCCAGCGCACGGAGCGCCAGCGTGGGGCCTGCAGCCATTCAAGCTTGCCGCGATTTGCAAGATTTCGCATCAGCAACCGCTTTGATAAATCCCACGGTGAATTGATCGTGTGAAGCATGCGTTCAGCCTGCGACAGCGGGATGACTGGCCGCTTCAGGACCTGACTGGCCAACTCGACCAATGCAGGCTCGGCGCTGACCTTGTCGGTCAGCAAGACCTCCTCTAGGGCCTCCGTGTTCAGAGGAAAGACGCCGATGCCGCTGTCGCCACACGTCACCAGTTGGGGGGCTGCCGTCGTCCCGGTGACGTGCCAACGGGTGGGCGCTACGGGCGGTCCCCACTCGGGAACCACCCGCAAGACCGGGCGTTTTGCCGCCTCTAAACCTTGCACCGCCATGGCTAACCAGCGCCGATCACAGACGGCGACCCATTGCGCCATACCCGCCTGAAAATTCGGCGGCAGCACGATATGCAAAAGAGCCAGATCGTCGAGCAATTTATCTTCTAGCAGACCGTCGAGTACGGCGCGCATGCGTGTCGAACCCGCGGTCACCCCATCTGGTACGGTCACTTGGTGCCACGACATGGCGCGTAACGGTGCGGTCGCCATACAGACATCGCACAGCGGCAGCGCGTCAACCCGTGCCCGGCCGGACTGGGCAACGGTCACACCATCGTCGGTCACGACGAAATCGAATTCAGCCAGCGCCGAAGCTATATCCAACGGCAGCGCAACGATGAGGGTTTTCATAGGGGGTTTTGCAATGCCAGAGACGTCATGTGCGCTGTCTTTTCTTCCACCACGCTGCGCCTACGCCACAAGGTTCGCACGTTGGTGCCGTCGCGCTGTAACAAGGCGTTCTCTGCCACGCTCACGGAGCCCAACCAGATTTCAGTGTGCAACTCAAAATAGCGCGAGTTGACGCTGTATTGCCCATTGCTCTGCTGGGCGCTGATGCCTGCATCGGCCACCGACCGCAATGGCGTAGACAGCCGCAGTACAACGATGCGCTGAGCCTCGGCGCGCTTGAAGCTGGGCAGCAAACTTTGCAGCACCTCGACACTGGCGCTATTGAGGTTGACCGGCGTGCGGCTGGGCAGCAGCGTCACATGCGCTTGCAGCGCATCCAATGTGGTCGGCGCCAGCCCCAACCACACCAGTTGCGTGGACTGTTGTGGCAACAACACCGACCCCACCTGAGCTGAACTCCGCGCGCTAGCCTGCAGCAAGTTATTGGTTAGGGTGATGAGCTGCTCCGGCGGCAACTTGAGAATTTCAAACAACTTGTCAAAAGCCTGCAACCACAGCGGTGACAAAGTTTGGCCCTCGAGCAGATTCAACACATTCATCTTGCCCTGCGCATCGCTGACTTGCTGCGACAAAAAAGGCGACGCCGATGCGTTGGCGTCTGCAGGCGCAGCGCTGCCAGCCAAAAATGCATCCAGAGGCAAGCGTGCAACCGGCTGCGCCCACGCTTCTCCCGCGTGGTCCACAGCACCGTTGCGTTGTGCGTCATCGCTCAGTCGTGCTCGTGCCCAGTCGTGCGTACCGCCGAGTAGCCAGCCTGCCTGCAATCGAGACCGGTCAGCGGTCTCGATTTCAATGCTGCGCCATTCTTGCCAAAAAGCTTGGCTCGCAAAAGCAGCTACCAGCGCGACCGTCAGCAAGGCGGCTAACAGCGCACTCCCTGCTGCACGGTACGGCAGATGCACAGCCTGACGAATTGGGTCCGGCCTCATCTCGCCACATCCGATGAAGGGTTAAACCAGTCGCTGGTCAGTCGGCCTTGCAAGGGTCCACCCGATGGCAACTCCAGCAGCAACCGCAAACCTTCAGGTGTATCACTCATATTCGCCACCACGGCATTGGCCTGCAGCGCACGCCGGCTCCCCTCAGAACCTACCAGCGTGTTTGACGGTACCCATTCCCCGCTGATGTGATAGGCCAGCTGCCAGTTGCTCAGCGGCGTCACCGCCACCGCACTGCCCCCGCCAGCACTGGTTATCTCGCTCTCCATATCGCTGCTCGTTCGCGCCCAGATCGCCGCCTGTTGCCAAACATTGATCAACTGATTTCGTTGGTTGACGGGGGCTGACTGCCAGCGCACCCAGCGCTGCGAGCCAGACGCGAGGCGCTGCGTCCACGCCACGACCAGCAAGGCCTCAGTGCTACCGACCGGGCTGCTGCGAACCAGGCGTAGCACGCGGCCATCCCAGTCCAGTGCATTCACATCCGGCGTTTCCACCACATGATCTAGGTCTACAGACCACTGCGCCAAGCCGACCTGCAAGCCCCCTAAGCCAACGCTGTTCTGACGCGTGACCTGTGTGACACGCAGCATCGCATCCAAACCACGCCAGCTCATGAGGGCCAGTAGCGCCATCAGACTCAGTGCCACCAACACCTCGATCAAGGTGAAACCGCAGCAGCGCTGTGTAGGCTTCAACCGCATCATTAGCGCCCGATCACGGTAGACACGCTCAGCAGAACCTGTTGAGTGTCAGATGCAGCCGCACCCAAACTTGATGCGCCAGCTTGTTGAATCTGTGTGCGAACTTGACGAAAATCCAAGTTCTCAGTGGCCGTGACGCTCAGCCTGACACTGAATTCTCGCCCCCCCTGTGTGCACGTGGTGGTGGTGTCTCCAATCGCCGGGAATTGGTGCTGCAAGCGCAAACGGGCGAACTCATTTTGGGCACACAGCTGTGCCAGAACCAACTCCGGTTGCAGCTCAGCGAAGCGCGTCAGCGTCATACTCACCGCCATGCCAGCCATCATCGCCATGGCGACGATGCCGATGGCCACCAGCACCTCGATCAGTGAAAAGCCAGCTTGTCGCGTCATATGCATGAACTTTTTTATTGCGCGGCAAACGGCCGCAGCCCATCACTGGCGATGGTCACCGTGCGCTCCGGCGCCTCGCTGATCGACAGCACGACAGCCTGCGCGCCAATGATCGGCTCGGGCCCAAGCGAGATCGGCTGCGTTGACAGCACGCTGATGCCAAAAGCCAGCCAGTTCTCCGGCAACGTTTGTGGCGGCAGGCCATCAAACCGAAAGCCTTCTGGCGTGACCACCCAACGCACGGGCACACCACTGGCGCGAGAAGCCGCGCGGCCAGCTTCGAGCAGCGCCGCCAGCCGGTCGGCTTCACGTTCGAGTTGTGCGTTAGGCGCATCACGCAAAGCAAAGCTCACGCCGGCAGTGGCCAAGGCCATGATCGACACCACCACCATCAACTCCAACAGCGTCACCCCTCGGCAACGGATACATGTACGAGGCCCAACACAAAGTTTGGACAATTCAACGCTCATTGCCAGCTACCGATATCGGCGTCCTTGCCCTCACCGCCGGACTTGCCATCCGCACCATAGGACATCACATCAATGTCGGCTTTCACACCCGGATTGAGGTACACATAAGGTTGTCCCCACGGGTCGTTTGGCAGCTTGTCAATATAAGCTTTCCAGTTTGTCGGAACGGGGGGTTTGTCGGGTCGCTGCACCAATGCCCGTAGACCTTGCTCGGCGGTCGGGTAGCGCTGGTTGTCGAGCCGGTACAGCTTCAGTGCCTGCATCAGGTTGTTGACGTCCACGCGCGCGGCTGACACGCGCGCGTCATCCGCACGGTCCAGCACATTGGGCACGATCAATGCTGCCAGTACGCCAATGATGACCAACACGACCATCAGCTCGATCAGGGTGAAACCGCGCACAAACCATCCGCGGTCGCGCTTGCAATAACGAGAGGCTTGGGCGGAAGATGTGGGGGTCATGTCAAATTTTGAAACTGAATCAAGGCGACGCTTGATCGCCGCCGTCTTACTGGGATCCGCGTTGCTGTGTGTTGGGTACTGGACTCGTGCGGTACTCGCTACAGGCAAAACAACTTCGGTGACGGAGGCACGGGCACCGGTATCCGTGGTGGCTGGCAGCGCGGTCGAACTGGCACGTCTGATGGGCGCACCTCGTGCCACATTGGTTGGAGCAGCACTGATGCCGACAGAACGCTTTCGCGCGATCGGTGTGATTGCCAGCGCTTCGGGCCAAGGCGCAGCACTGATTTCTATAGACAAACAACCGCCAAAGACTTTCAGGGTGGGAGCCAGCATCGCACCTGGGTTTGTTTTGAAAACGGTGACGCAGCGAGAAATCATGTTGGCGGACAGCCTGTTAGGTGCGGTGACCGCAACCCTGCCATTGCCCGACCCAGCGACTGCAAAACCTGATGCACGCAACAACAATGCGCTGGCGCTTTTACCCCCCAACCAAGGACCCGTGGTCAACGCAGCGGAGGCAGAAGCCGGCCCGCCATCCCTGCCGTCTATACGCGGTGAACCGAGGACACCCTGAGGCAACTCGGCTTCGCCGAGTTGTCGGGTTGCGCACCATGAAATCAATCGCATGGTGTCACGTTAGTGAGAATTCTGAAGATGACGCCGTAGCCCGCGAGCCGAACGGATGTCAGCTTTTACCGACTCTTTGAGCGGCTTTCACGCTGACGCACTTGTGGCGCGACCAGCGTGACTAGCGCCTCAGCTCAGACCTGCGGCTTCCAGCCTAAGCCCTCATCTTCGGGCAGTGCCGGCGGCGGCATGCTGCCGTCATCAGGCTCGACCGGAAAGTGCGCGGGGTTGTCTGGATCCTCCAGCGGCGGCGGTCCACCCGGCAAGGGGGCAGGCCGGGGATGGTGGCTGACCTTCATGATGAGCGCTCCTATTAAAAACGTGCCCTGCCGGCGAAACCCAACAAGCCGGCACGACAGGGGACAGTGTCCTGCGAAGTGGACGGGCACCGAAGAGGCTGAACGCCGGTTGCGCTGTCAGCTTCGCCCTACGGCGCTGATGACACATGCGCCGGGATCAGTCTGCCGTTGAAACAGCCCCATGACATTTTTTGTATTTTTTGCCACTACCGCAAAAGCACACATCGTTGCGGCCAGGCGTGACCTCTTTGCGCACCGTGTCGACGCGTGGGCCGAGCGTGCGCCAGAGTTCGCGCAGGTCATACACCGCCCAGATGGCCTCGCCAAAGGCATTCAGACGGGCGATGCTGGTGCTAGGCAAGCCCTCTTCCATCAGCGGTGACACTTCCGGTTTTCCAGTGTCGTCTTCGGTCATGGCGACCACCGCTTCGAGTGCGCCGTCCAGCCATTTAGCGGCGTCTTTGTCGCGCGGTGCAGCCCAGTCGTCGGGCCAACTTTCGACGGCAAACATGAAGCCCAACGCCCACACCTGCGCAAAAGCAGGCAGTTCATCGGCCTTGAAGTTGGCCTGCTCATCGGCTGGCAGTTCGGCCACTGCAGCGCGCACGTCCATCACCTCCGGGTGGTAGCAGTCGTCATCTTCAAGTGTCTTGCATTCAGCGTCTAGCGCAGCCGACACCTCTGCCCAGCGCGCTTGCCACAAAGCAGCAAAGCGATCGCGCTGTTCGTCACTGGCGAAAGAGCCTTCCGCCTCTTCATCGTCTTCTCTTGTAGCGGTAGCGCCCTCTTCACTGAGCCCGAGTAACACCGGGAAGTATTCATTTGCAGGAACCGCTCGGCGACCGCAGATGAGGGCAGCCATGAAACCTTCACAAAACTCCCATTGCGGGGTTTCGTCGTAACGCGTACGCAGCTCATCAAGAATCGCGTCCAGCTCGTCAAACGTTTCGGGTGGCAGAAAGTCGTCTGCGTCATGGGGGACCGTGGATGTCAGAGAAGTCGGTTTGATGGGATGGTTCATGGAAAAGTTTCAAAGATGGGCAGAGTGGCGTATAACTGTTGAGCTTCTCTTATGATGGAAAGTGTATCTGCCCCTGACGCCACCTTGGTGCCGTCCCATTGAAAGCCCAGCCATGCGCCGTGTACTGACCTTTGTGAAGAATATTCCTTTGCCAGACCTGCGCCCTTTGCAGCATAGGCTAGATGTGCACGTGCTGCGACTCAGCGCGTTGCTACCCGCGCGTTACAGCTTCCTGATGGCCTGTTTTTTTGGCGTCCTGTTGACCTTGTTTTCACTGGTCGGATTTGGCGTCGGCTTCCTCGCGTTCGTGCTGTTTAGCGGGCTCGTGGCGTTGGGTCTGCATGACTTGCGACAGACTCGGAGTGCCGTGCTGCGCAACTACCCAGTGATCGGGCATCTGCGCTTCTTGCTTGAGTACATTCGCCCGGAGATTCGCCAGTACTTTATTGAAAGTGACAGCGAGGCAGCGCCTTTTTCGCGGGCCCAGCGGTCGCTGGTGTACCGCCGCTCCAAGGCCGCACAAGACAACCAGCCATTCGGTACGCATCTGGATGTTTCGCGCCAAGGTTATGAGTGGATCAACCATTCGATGCAGCCCAGCAAGGTGGCATCGCACGACTTTCGGGTCTGGATTGGCGGCACGCCGGAGTCCACTTCGCTTTCGCGCATGCCCTGCACACAGCCGTATGCCGCCAGTATCTTCAACATCTCTGCGATGAGTTTTGGCTCCCTGTCAGCCAACGCCATTCAGGCCCTGAACTCAGGCGCCAAGCGCGGCGGCTTTGCGCACGACACTGGCGAAGGCTCGATTTCGGCTCACCACCGCACCCATGGCGGCGACCTGATCTGGGAGATCGGATCCGGCTACTTTGGTTGCCGCAACGACGATGGTAGCTTCAGCCCGGAGCGCTTTGAAACCAACGCCCGCGACCCGCAGGTCAAGATGATCGAGATCAAGCTCAGCCAAGGTGCCAAGCCTGGGCACGGTGGCATTTTGCCGGGCCCCAAAGTGACACCCGAGATCGCTGAAGCGCGCGGCGTACCCGAAGGCGTCGACTGCGTTTCACCGTCGGGGCATAGCGCATTTTCTAGTCCCGTCGAGATGCTCGAATTCATCGGCCAGTTGCGCACGCTGAGTGGTGGTAAGCCGACCGGGTTCAAGTTTTGTCTGGGCCACCCATGGGAGTGGTTCGCCATCGTCAAAGCCATGCTGGCCACGGGCATCACGCCCGACTTCATCGTGGTTGACGGGGCTGAAGGCGGCACCGGTGCAGCGCCGGTGGAGTTCAGCGACCATGTCGGTGCGCCCGTGCAAGAAGGTCTTGGTCTGGTGCACAACACGCTCATCGGCGTTGGCCTTCGCGACCGCATCAAACTTGGCTGCGCCGGCAAAGTGATCAGCGCCTTTGACATTGCCCGCATGATGGCGCTGGGCGCCGACTGGGCTAACGCCGCTCGCGGCTTCATGTTCGCACTGGGTTGCATTCAAGCGCAGAGCTGCCACACAGGGAAATGCCCCACCGGTGTGACCACGCAAGACCCTTTGCGTCAACAGGCTCTGGTGGTGCCAGACAAAGCTGAACGCGTCTGGATGTTTCACCAGAGCACGCTGGAAGCGCTGAAAGAGTTGGTGCAGGCCGCCGGCTTGCAGCACCCGAACGACCTGACGGCACACCACATCGTGCGCCGCCTGACCGACACCGAAGTTCGACTGCTGGCACATCTGCTGATGAACATCGCACCGGGGGCCTTGCTTCAGGCCGATATCAGCGCGCTGCCGAATGTCTTCAAGCAGTATTGGCCGATGGCCAGTGCGGAACGCTTTGCGGCGGCCTGAGACGGTTCAACCGCGCCTCCGAGTTCAAAGTGTTTGTTGCGTCCGCACGTTGAGCGCCTGTAGACGCTTCGCCATAGACGTCACCGCCTTGTCCTTGCTCAGCAAGGTGCTGCGGTGCGCCACCGCCAAGTCAATGAACATCTGATCATCGGCATCGCTGCATGTCACGGAGGCCTTGGCGGGCACCGGCACCAGCCGCGCGTGCACATCAAAGTGCGCCAAGACATCGCCAGCGCTGAGGGCATAAAACGCCAAGCGCGGAACAATCTGCGGGTAAGCTAAGACGCGTTCAAGTTCGTTTCGCATGGGCATCGTGGCGATCCAGTCAAAGCTGCACGCAGCAAGACCGTCGCGTATAGGCTGCGCCGCTGCGTCATTGAAGACAAATACATCGAGCACGATGTTGGTGTCGAGAATCAGCAGCGGTAAAGGCTGCACTGCAGCACTCACTCTGGTGACGGGTTGGCAGACGCTGCGGGTTTGCCACGGGCCGACCCTGCAATCATGTCGAAGCGGAACAAGCGGCATTCGATCGGGCCATTCCACATCGGCACACGACGCGATTCTTTCAGCCGCATTTTGCTCGGCAGCTTCAGATCTGGCGTGAGGATGTGGGCAGTCCAGCCGGCGTAGTTTTTCTTCCAGTGCGCGGCCAGTTGGGGGAAGAAATCAGTCACTTCTTCGCCACTGGCGGTCTGCGCTTGTTCGCGTCCAGGGTTGGCCGAGCGGTCACGCGACACCTGGGCCTCGGCCTCGCGCGCACTGGGCAGCGCGCGGCCAAATTCATCGATGCCCTGACGCCGATCGTCACGCGCTTGCGTGCCCGAAATACCAGCCACACCGGCGACGTCAATACGCTCGCCATACGGCGGGTTGAGCAGCATCACGCCCGAAGGTGCGGGCGGCATGCGCTGCAAGGCGTCACCGCCGCGCAACTGCACGGCGTTGGCGACGCCAGCACGCTCAGCATTGCGTTCGGCAAAGTCGACCATCCGGAACGAGACATCGCTGCCAAACACCTGCGCCATCGGTTCGGTGATGGCAGCCTCGGCCTGGTCCAGCAGACCGTCCCAGACGTGCGACTGGAACGGCAGATATTTCTGGAAGGCAAAGCGTCGGTTGATACCGGGTGCGATGTTGCAAGCGATTTGCGCAGCCTCAATGACGATCGTGCCCGAGCCGCAGCAGGGGTCGTACAAGGGCACGCCTTGTTCGCACAGACCATCTTCGCCACTCCAGCCACTGGCCGCCAACATGGCTGCAGCCAAAGTTTCTTTCAGCGGTGCATCGCCTTTGTCTTCACGCCAGCCACGCTTGAACAGCGGCTCGCCTGAGGTATCGATGTAGACCGTCACGGTGTCGGTGGTCAGGTGGACATAAATCCGCACATCGGGCCAACGCGTGTCAACGTCCGGGCGGACATCGAACTTGCTGCGAAAGCGGTCGGCCACCGCGTCCTTGATCTTCAAGGCCGCGAAGTTCAGGCTGGTCAAGGGGCTGTGCTGCGCCGTGACCTCAATCTTGAATGTCTGCTTCGGCGTGAACCAAATTTCCCAAGCGACTTCGGACGCTGCGTTGTACAGATCTTGTTCGTTACGGTAGGGCTTGTGCTGCAGCTCAATCAGCACGCGCTGCGCCAGCCGGCTGTGTAAATTAAGCTGCTGCGCTTCACGCCACGAACCTTGCAACTGCACACCGGCACGCCAAGAGCGGCCAGCAATCCCCGTGATGCGGTGGACTTCAGCCGCAAGCAGTTCCTCAACGCCCGCAGCACAGGGGAGAAAAAGTTGGAGTTGGTTCATAGCGATACAGACGGAGGTGTGAGAGAAGATGTTTTTCCGCAGGGCCGCCCCAAGGAAAAATGCGCCCCCTCGGGGGGCAGAGAAGTACACGAAGTGACAAACGTGGGGGCCAAGTTCATGTTCATAGTGTTTTTCTCAGATTAGCCGGGGCGATGCGCAGCGCTTCGCGGTATTTCGCCACGGTGCGGCGGGCGCATTCGATACCCTGCTCTTTCAGCATTTCGGAAATTTGGTTGTCACTGAGCGGTTTGTTCAGATTCTCAGAGGCGACGAACTGCTTGATCAGCGCGCGCACCGCCGTGCTCGACGCGTTGCCGCCCGACTCGGTGCCGAGCGCTGAGCCAAAGAAATACTTCAGCTCAAACGTGCCGTAAGGCGTGCTCATGTACTTGGCCGTGGTGACGCGCGAAATGGTCGACTCGTGCAGACCCAGCTCGTCAGCGATTTCACGCAAGACCAAGGGCCGCATGGCCAACTCGCCGTGCATGAAGAAGTTTTTTTGCCTCTCGACGATAGCGGTAGAGACCCGCAAAATCGTGTCAAAGCGCTGCTGAATGTTCTTGATAAACCAGCGGGCCTCTTGCAGCCGCTGCTGCAAGGCCGCGCCGCCTTGTCCCTTGTGCTGCTTGAGTGCATTGGCGTAAATATCGTGCACACGCAGCTTCGGCATAACTTCGCCGTTGAGCGAGACCTTGAAGCCGCGACCGGACTTGATGACCAGCACATCGGGCACCACCACGTTGCGCTCCACGTTCACAAAGCGCCGACCCGGCTTCGGGTCAAGTCGACCGATGATGCCGATGGCCAGCTTGATGGCCGCCTCCGAAAATCCGCACAGCAAGGCCAAGCGTTTCACGTCGCGCTTGGCCAACAACTCCATGGGCTGCAGGCAAATGGCCATGGCCGCACGGACTTCTTCGGTGTTCTTGCAGTCGAGCAATTGCAGGCTCAGGCACTCGCCTAGGTTGCGCGCACCGACACCGGCAGGTTCCATGTGCTGCAAAAGACTGAGCGCCATGGCGAAGTGCTGCTCCAACTCTTCCGCCTGCTCCAGATCATCACCCGCCAGCCCCGCTGCCAACGACGCCAGTGTGTCCTCAAGGTAACCATCGTCGTTCAGCGATTCGATCAAAAAGTGCAGCGCGGCCCGGTCCTCATCTGACAACCGCAGCCCCAGTGACTGACGGTGCAGATGGTCTTGCAGCGACTCTTGGCTGCGCGCCAACTCCGCTGCATCGACGTCTTCGCTGTCGTCGTTGTTGTTCTTACGCGCCGGCGCGTCGCTGCCCCATTCGCTGTCGTCAGGTGCCGATTCAACCGTCCCGTCACCCTCCCAGCTTTCTTCCAATTTGGGTTCGCTGCTTTCCGCATCCGTGCTGATGGAAGCCTTGTCGTCTGCGTTACCGGCCGCGCTTTCGCTTGCCGCATATTCGAAGTCGCGGATGTCTTGGCTGACTGGGGCGTCGGCCTCTGCCAAACCGAATTCTTCACGCGTTGCCGCTTCTTCCGTGATTTCGAGAAATGGATTTTCATCGAGCATCTGCTCGACTTCCTGGCTCAGCTCTAAAGTGGAGAGTTGCAGCAGACGAATCGACTGCTGCAACTGCGGCGTCAGCGCTAAGTGCTGCGAGACGCGAAGTGACAGGCCTTGCTTCATGTCACATCTTGAAGTGCTCTCCGAGATAAACCCGGCGCACATCAGCGTTGTTCACAATTTCAGAAGGTGTCCCCATGGCCAACACATGGCCCTCACTGATGATGTAGGCGTGATCGCAAATGCCCAGTGTTTCGCGCACGTTGTGGTCGGTGATGAGCACGCCAATGCCGCGCGCTTTCAAAAAACCGATGATGCGTTGGATTTCAATGACTGCGATCGGATCAATGCCGGCGAAGGGCTCGTCCAGCAAAATGAACCGGGGCTGCGTGGCAAGAGCCCGGGCAATTTCGACGCGACGACGTTCACCGCCAGACAGCGCCGGCGCCGGCGAGTCACGCAAATGCTCTACCCGCAGCTCCTGCAGCAGGCTGTCGGTGCGCTCACGAATCTCGGCCTCGCCAAGCGGCTTACCGGCATCGTCCACCTGCAGCTCAAGCACGGCGCGCACGTTTTGCTCGACCGTGAGCTTGCGAAATATCGAGGCTTCCTGCGGCAAATAGCTCAGGCCAAGTCGGGCGCGGCGGTGAATCGGCATGCGCTCGACCGGCTGTCCGTCGATGCTGATCTGGCCGGCGTCAGCACGCACCAGTCCGACGATCATGTAAAACGACGTTGTCTTGCCGGCACCGTTAGGCCCCAGTAGACCCACAACTTCACCACTCTGCACGGCCAGTGACACGTCCTTGACGACCTTGCGGCTACCGTATGATTTTTGCAGACCCTGCGCGATGAGGCGACTGGGCGTGAGGGCTTGCGTGGGGTCCAGGTCCATCAGAAGATTCTTAATTTTTTTCATCGCCCAGCGTGGTGCTGGGTCGCAGACTGGGGGATGGCGTGGCGCTACCCGGCGCACGCACGGCAGACGGTTTAACAGCGCCGCTAGCAGGGCCAGGGGCACCGGCTGCTGCCGGCGCAGGCGCCCGAGGTGCCAGCAAAGCACGCACACGACCGCTCGGGTTGGAAGCGGTTCGAACGGGCTTAGCACTGCCATCGACCGTGAAGACGTCGGTGGTGTTCTCGTAACGGATCAGTTCACCATTCGATTCATCGGCCAACTTGCCGCCCACATAACGACGCAGCACCGCCTTCCGGATGAACTTGACGTTGTCAGCCTGGCTGTCGTATTCAATGCGTTCGCCTTCACCCTCGATGACCTCATCGACACCGTCTCGCTTACTGCGGTAGTAAGCCAGTTTCCCGGGTTCAGCGATGGCCACGGCCTGCTGGTAACCCTGTGCGTCCTGCGTCACATCGACACGGGCACCCCGAACCAAGATGGTGCCTTTGGTGATGATCACATTGCCTGTAAAAACACTGCTCTGCTTGAGGTCGTCATAGCGCAGCGCATCCGACTCGGCGTTCATCGGTTTGTCGCGATCGGCTTTTTCAGCGGCCACGGGAAATGCCACCAACAGGGCCAGCGTCAACAACAGGGAAGAAATATAGTTCATAAGGGCACGAATCTTGCTGCGGTATTAACGCGTGATTGTATCCAGCACACAGCCCCAGAGAGGGTCCTGCCCAGATAAAAAGCCGCCTGTTACAAGCACAAGGCGGCTTTGCATGGTCTGCAGCGGCCTATTGCGGGCCGCATGGATCGCGTCTTATTTGCCCTTGCGGGCCAACATGATCAGGTGGTCAGTGACCGTCAGCGCACGCTCCATGGTGCCCGCCAGAGACCCTGATGTGTAATAACGGCCTCCAATGCCTAGAGCGGGGACGCCATCCACCTTGAAGGCATCTTGCAGCTGGGTGGCCTTGCGGGCTTTCAGGTTGACCGGAAATGAGTTGTACAGCTCGGTGAATTTGGCTTTGTTGAGGCCTTGCTTGTCAGCCCAAGCGGCCACCAGCTCAGCCGTATTGAGAGCCTGCTTTTCAACATGGATGGCGTAGAACACCTTTTTGTGCAGTGCATCGACTTTGCCCAAGGCCTCAAGCACGTAATAAAGGCGCTGCTGTGGTTCGAAATCGGGCCGAAAAGAGACTGGAACCCGCCGCACGGAGACATCCTTCGCGACTTTTTTAGCCCATGCGTCAAACTGTGGCTCAAAAACATTGCAGTGTGGGCAGCTGTACCAAAAGAACTCCACCACCTCGACCTTGTCAGCGGCGGCGTCAACAGGCGCCGGCTTGTCCAGCAACAAATAATCAGTGCCCTCTGTAGGCGGCTTGCCCTGCGCCTGCGTCGTCACCGGCAGTGCAACGGAAAGACCCGCCAAGGTGGCAGCAGACAAAGCGGCTTGAGAAAATTCACGTCTTTGCATGGATGTACTCCTGAACTAGGGGGTTATTTTTGAACGCGTACCAGCGCAGCTTCGATGCCGCTGCTGTCGAGCTTTGCCTTGGCTTTGTCGGCATCGTCTTTTTTATCAAACGGGCCGAGGCGGACGCGGTACACCATGCGACCTGACTGCTCACGTTCGCTGACGCGTGGCTGCAAACCCATCAGCACCAGCTTGGCGCGTTGCTGCTCGGCATCTTCGGGCGTGCGGAAAGCACCCGCCTGCACAAAGTAGTTGAAGGGATCGGTGCTGGCGGCAGGCGTAGCCGTTGGAACGGGTGACAAAGCAGGCAGCGCCAGCGGGGCCGCTGTGGCAGGTGTTGCGGGTCGAACCGCTGCTTCAGATTTGGTATTGGCCAGATCGCCCAGTGGGTCTGCTGACGGAGCGGGCACTTCGGCGGGTGCGGGCTTCACCCCCGGTTTGTTCGCAAGCCCTGAATTGGGGTCCCAGTCACGATTTTTCTGAGCTTCAGCCGCTTCGTTTTCAGCAGCGCGGGCTGGCGTCTTGTTCATGAAGGGCATCGGCACCTTGGTGATGTAGACAGCCACGGCCAAAGCCGCGCCAAGCCCGATCAGGGCACCCATGATGAAACCCAAAAGGGTTCCGCCGTATTGCTTTTTCATAGTCAGTTTCTTCACATTTTGGCAGGTGCGCTAACACCCAACACTTGCAAACCATTGTGCAACACCTGCCGCGTCGCTGCCACCAGCGCCAGCCGCGCCAGCTTGACATCTTCGTCATCCACCAAAATGCGCTCAGCGTCGTAGTAGCTATGGTAATTAGCAGCCAATTCGCGCAGGTAAAACGCCACATCATGCGGCGCAAAACCGCTGGCAGCATTGCTCAGCATGTCGGGGTATTTGGCCAGCAGCAGCATCAAGGACTGGGCCTGCGGGCTGTCAAGTGGCGAGACATCAACACTGCGCAGCTCATCGGCAATCGCCAGCACACGTTCCGCTCTGAACTGCTGCTCGTCTTGTCCGCTTGGTAGCTGGCTTTTGATATCTTCATCGTCCAGTCCCACATGCCGGAGCAGCACTGAGCAAATGCGCGCATGGGCGTATTGCACGTAGTAGACCGGGTTTTCATTGTTCTTGGCCAACGCCAAATCAATGTCAAAGACGTATTCGGTATCAGGTTTTCGGCTCAGTAAAAAGAAGCGCACCGCGTCCTTGCTGGTCCACTCGATCAGGTCGCGCAGCGTGACGTAGCTGCCGGCGCGTTTGGATATTTTCACCTCTTCGCCGTGACGCACCACGCGCACCATGGTGTGCAGCACGTAGTCGGGATAATTGGCCGGGATGCCGGCACCCGCCGCTTGCAGACCAGCGCGCACGCGGGCAATCGTGCCGTGGTGGTCCATGCCCTGGATGTTGATGGCTCGGGTGTAACCACGCTCCCATTTGGCCAGGTGGTAGGCGACGTCGGGCACAAAGTAGGTGTAGCTGCCGTCACTCTTTTTCATGACACGGTCTTTGTCGTCACCATAGTCGGTCGACTTGAGCCACAGCGCACCCTCCAGCTCATAGGTTTTGCCGGCTTCTTTCAGCTTGCCAACAGTTGCTTCGACCCTGCCCGAGCTGTACAAACTGGACTCGAGGTAATAGTTGTTGAAGCTGACCGAAAAAGCTTTTAGATCAAGGTCCTGCTCGTGGCGCAAGTAGGCCACGGCGAACTGGCGAACCGCATCGAGGTCTTCGATGTCGCCAGAGGCGGTGTATTCACGGTCGTCAGAACGCACTGTTTTTTGGGCGATGAAATCGCGGGCGATGTCGTCGATGTAGTCGCCGTTGTAAGCTGGGTCTGGCCACCGAGCGTCACCGGGCTTGAGGCCTTTGGCGCGTGCTTGGGTGCTGGTGGCGAGCGTGTGGATTTGCACGCCCGCGTCGTTGTAATAAAACTCTCGGTAAACGTCCCAGCCTTGGGTCGCGTACAAATTGCAAATCGCATCACCCAACGCGGCTTGCCGGCCGTGGCCGACGTGCAGTGGCCCGGTCGGGTTGGCAGACACAAACTCGACGATCATGCGCGGCTGGGTGTCCGGGTGCTGCTGGCCGTAGGCGGTGCCTGTCCGCAGCACTTCGCGCACGGTTTCCTGCTTGGCCGCAGGCTTGAGCCGGATGTTCAGAAAACCCGGCCCGGCGATTTCAATCGCATCGACCCAGCGCTCAAAAGCCGGCGCCTGCAGCAACACGGTGCGCAGGTTCTCGGCCACTTGGCGCGGATTGAGCTTGAGGGGTTTGGCCAGTTGCATGGCAGCGGTGCAGGCCAAGTCGCCATGGGCCGCCACTTTGGGGGACTCAAAAGCGGCTTTGTCGCCGGCACCGGGGGAGAGTTCTTCGAGCCCGGCAGCCAAAGCTGCGAGCAAGTCTTTTTTAATCGAGAGCATCCGCTGATTTTACGGTGAGCTTGGCAAACTTCGCCAGCACATGCCGGGTCCAGTAACCGATGTCATATTGCTTGACATGCGCCAACAGGCCTTGCATGCGGGCGCGGCGTTCCGCTTCCGGCATGTCGATCGCTTGGTCGATGGCATCGTCCATGGAATTGCGGCTGAAGGGGTTGGCCAGCACCGCGTCTTTCAACTCCATCGCAGAGCCCGCAAACTCAGACAACACCAGCACGCCGGGCTCGCCATTTTTAGCAGCCACAAACTCTTTGGCAACCAAGTTCAGACCGTCACGCAGCGGGGTGATCCAGGCGATGTCGGCGGCCCGGTAAGCGCACACCACCTCTTCAAAGGGCAGCGGCGTGGTCGACAACATGATGGGCAGCCAGCTCATGGAGCCGAAGTGCCCGTTGATGCGGCCGACCAGTTGTTCAATCTTGCGCTGCTCGGCTTTGTAGACCTCCATGCCATCGGCGGCAGACACCGTCACCAGCAGCAGCTTGATGCGGCCCAAAAGTTCAGGGCGACGGCGCAGCAGACGGTCAAACGCGTCGAGCTGCTGGCGCGTGCCCTTGGCGTAGTCCACCCGACTGACCGAGACAATGACAATTTCGGAGTTCAGGTCGCTGCGCATTTTGTCGGTGCAGGCCAAGCCGGCCTCGGACTCGACGGCGGCGATGATGCGATCCGGCGTGGTGCCAATCGGCCAGGTGTCTATCAAAATGTTGCGCCCCTCGTAGTCCAAGCTGCTGGTCACCACCGGCTCGGACATGCCCTGCCCGCTGGTGCGAATCGCCTCGGGCACCGGTTCTTCGTGCCGGGTGATGCCGCTGCGCAGGCCTTGGGCCACGGCGCAAAAGTTCTGGCTGTAACGCGCCACATGGAACCCGATCATGTCGCAGTCCAGCAAGCTGCCCAGAATCTCGTCACGCCACGGCATGATGTTGAAAACATCCGGGCTGGGAAACGGCGTGTGGTGCATGAAGGCGATCTTCAAATCAGGCCGCATCTGGCGCACAAACTTCGGCACCAGCCACAGGTTGTAGTCATGGATCCAGACCACCGCACCCTGCGCCGCTTGCTCGCAGGCGGCCTCGGCAAACAGCCGGTTGACCTCGCGAAACATCGACCAATCGGTGTTCTCTGTCGAGTACAGCCAAGGGAAGGAGTTGAGCACCGGCCACAGCGCTTCTTTCGACACCACATGGTAGAACTGATTGATCTGCGCAGCATCCAGTGGCAGGCGCACCAGGTCGTAGTCGCCTGTGCTTTCCTTCATGGTGATACGGCGCTCGAATTTCCCTTTTTTGCCGACCGGCGCTTTTTTCCAGGCGACCCAGATGCCTTGTCAACCTGGCTGAAAAATCCCTTGATCGACGGGATGATGCCATTCGGGCTGCGCGGCTCTCGCAGCGTCATGGCTCCGTTTTCGATGACCTCTTCGTAGGGTTGGCGGTGATAGACGACGACCAGTTCGGTGTTCATATTGAGATCCTTCAGTGAAAGCGGCGCAATGCTTCAAGCACGCCAGCGGCGCCCTCCAGCTCACTTTGATGCACATGGGTCAGGTCGGCGATTGCTGCAGTCAACAGTGGCTCGCGATTGGCCACGGCCACGCCGGCCAGACCCGTCTGAAACAGCGAAAAATCGTTCAAGGTGTCGCCGGCCACCAGCGTGCGTTCAGGCGGCAGATTCAACGCACTCAATGTCCGGAGCAACGTCGGCCCCTTTTGCACGCCATGTGGCAGGACATCAAGGTACATCTCATCGGACAACAACACGTCAAAACCCAGCGGTGCGAGAGCGTCGCGCGCAGCCATGGCCAGCGCTGTGTCGGTATAAAAGCAAGAGATGCGGCGACCTTCAACCATCGGTTGGATTTTCAGGTGGGGATGCTCACGCAGCACGGCGTTAATTCGCTCGCGGGCGTCTGTTGCCCAGCAACCATCGAACCACGCCTCCATCTCGGCATGTGGCAAAAAGAGCGGACCGCTGTAAAAGCTGGTGCCCACATCGGCAATGATGTGGTCCGGCTGCAGAGGTAGATCATTCAACACGTCTTGCATGGCGGTCAGGCTGCGACCACTGGCATAGATCAGCACAATCTCGTCGCGGCGCGCCAGGATCCAGTCGTACAGCTCGGTGCGTTGTGCATCTGAGCCACCCAGAAAGGTACCGTCCAGATCGGTGGCGAGTATGGTTTTGTGCAATTCAGCTCCTTGAATCCCCTAGCGGGGTGGCGAATAAAAGCGCCACGGCAGCCGGCCGGGACGCGGCAGCTGGGAGTCAGTGGATTGAGTGATGAAAAATAAGACTCAATGTTGAAAAAACTGGCGAGGAGAACACCTTACCAATGGATACTAAAAAAGACTGTAGGACGGGAGGACAAAACCAAAAATATAAAACTTTTAAATGTATTTACCGTTGATCTGGCCGCGGGGCTGTCCAGAACTCGGGCTGGCCGTAGCTGTGCTTCAGGAAGTCGATCCACAGACGGACCCGCAGAGGCAGGTGTTTGCGCTGCGGGAACACGGCAAAAATACCATTCGCCGGCGCGTCAAAGTCTTGCAACACAGCCACCAATTTCCCCGCTGCAATCTCGGCCTCGACTTCCCAAGTGCTTCGCCACGCAATCCCATAACCGGCCAGACACCAGTCGTGCAGCACTTGCCCGTCCGAGCAATCCAACGGACCGCCGGGCTTGAGGTGCTGCAGTTCGCCGTTGATGCGAAATGCCCAACCACGCGTTTGCGAGGCATCGCTGGAGAGCGTCAGACAATCAAAACGCGCCAGTTCCGAGGGCTGCTGCGGTGTGCCATGGCGTCGCAGGTAGTCGGGCGTGGCCACGCACAGGCGCCGGTTGTCGGCCATGCGCACACTCACCAAAGACGAGTCCGGCATGTCGCCGACCCGTATTGCGCAGTCAAAGCCCTCGCCAGCCAGATCGACGACGCGGTCGCTCAGATTGAGCGAGATGGTGACGTCAGCATGCTGCTCTCGAAAGCGCGTCACCAGTGGCGCCACATGACGTCGTCCAAAACCCGCCGGGGCGGTGATCCGCAGATGCCCGCTGGCCTTGACGCCGCCAGCTGACACGCTGGCTTCGGCATTCGCCACATCGATCAGCAGGCGCTGGCAGTCCTCGAGAAAAGCACTGCCTTCATGCGTCAAACTGATACGGCGCGTGGTGCGAACCAGCAATTTGACGCCGAGCCGGCTTTCCAGCGCGTCGAGCCGCCGCCCCATGATGGCAGGCGCGACGCCTTCAGCTTTGGCGGCTGCCGTCAGGCTGCCGCGGGTGGCCACAGAGACGAAGGATTCAAGCTGTTTGAGTTTGGCCATGCCAGATTATGTGCAATTTTGGATGCAATCAAACCCCTTAACACCTTGATTGCATCGGGTCAAACCCTTCCACCGGATGCTCTGTTGCTCACGCTATTCACATTACTCAGTAACTGAGTCGGGCCGCCGCGCGCAAAACGTCGGGCGTGGTGCTCGGCAGACCGAAATACTCGAGGTAAGCCGGGATCTGCTCATACAACATGTCAGTGCCAATCTGCACCAGACAGCCGCGGGCTTTAGCCGCATTCAAAAAGGACGTCATCTCGGTCCGCATGACCACTTCGCCCACAAACGTGGACGGCGCGATGCGCGCCACATCCATTGGCAAGGCATCGCCCTCATTCATGCCCATTGGGGTGGCGTTGGCCACCAAGTCGTGGCCGGCAGGATCGTTGCTACCCGTGCGCACTTGCAACGCCGGGTAATGCGCTTTCAAACGGTCGGCAAGCGCCTCAGCCGAGGCCCCGTTGACGTCATACACACTGATGGCTGCGATGCCTGCCGCCGCCAGCGACGCGGCAATCGCTGAGCCAACGCCGCCGGAACCAACCACCAACACATTGGCACCTTGCAGCTTGAAGCCCTTGCGGGACACGCCGCGCACAAAGCCCTCGCCGTCAAACATGTCACCCTGCAGCTGTCCTTGCGGGCCCAGTCGCACCGCGTTGCAGGCGCCCGCGATGACCGCCGCCGGCGACAACTCGTCAACCAGCCCAATGGTGGTGACCTTGTGCGGCATGGTAATCAGTGCCCCACGGATGTTGCTGAGCTTGAACACCGAGCGCAAAAAGACCGGGTAGTCCTCAGCCCGACACCCCATGGGCACCACCAGCGCATTGATCCCCTGCTGCTCAAAGTAGGGGTTGTAGATCATCGGCGCCTTGAAAGCGTGCGTCGGAAAACCAATGTGCGGGATGATTTCAGTGTGGCCGTTGATGAGCATGTAGAGCAATGAAGAATCAGGAAAAAGGGCTGTGCGGAAGTGCGATTTACTTAGCCGCTTGCACCGCCGAGACGGCAGCGCGCAACGCCAACAAATAGCTGTCAACGCCGAAGCCGCAGATCTGGCCTTTGACGATTTCAGCGAAGACTGAGACGTGGCGAAAAGCTTCGCGCGCATGGATGTTGGACATGTGCAACTCAACGATCGGACAGGTCAGGATGGCCAATGCGTCACGAATGCCGTAGCTGTAATGCGTCCAGGCACCGGCGTTGATCAGCACCGCGTCCACGCCCTCGGCGTAGCCTTGATGGATGCGCTCGCACATGTCGCCTTCGCTGTTGGTTTGGTAGGCCTCGATCGTGGTGCCAAGTTCTTGGCCCAAGGCGACGAGCGATGCATTGATTTCGTCCAGTGTGATGGTGCCGTACTGACCCGGGTCGCGCTTGCCGAACATGTTGTGGTTGATGCCATGCAGCATGAGAATTTTCATGGTTTTTCCTTGGAACGTGAATGGGGTTTATGTCGCTTTTGAACGGCTTCAGCCAGCGTCTAGGTTAACAGTCTGGCCCGTGCGTGCCGCTTCAACGATGGCTTCTGTGACGCGCAGGTTCAGCAGACCGTCGTGCGCGCTGACCAAGGGCAATGCCTCACCGCGTACGACTTGGCCAAAGTGTTCCATCTGATGCTTCAGCGGGTCATCGCGCACCATGCCCACGACACCGACTTCAAACTCTTTCCACCACGAACGGTCTTCCGGCCGGGGGTAGGTTTTCAGCCGCATGGTCGGCACCGACAGGCTACCGTTGGTACCGGTGATGACGTAGCAATCTTCGTCTTCGTACGTTGTGTAGGCTTTGTTTTCCTGGCTGGTCTGCTCCCAACTGCGAGCACAGGCAGCGGTGTCAGACAGCAAGAAAGTGCCCAGCACGCCGCTGGCAAAGCGCAGGTTGATGGCGACCGTGTCTTCTACGGGAAAGCCGCGTGTCGCGTGCGAGGCAAAGGCCTGCACCGCCACAATCTCGCCGCACAACATGCGCAGGTTGTGCACTTCGTGGATCATGTTCAGCAAGATCGGCCCGCCGCCAAGCTCACGCCGCCATGGCGCGTCCGCGTAGTACGCGTCGGGCTTGAAAAAAGTTGCACTCCCCATGACCGCCACGAGCTGGCCCAGCTTGCCAGCATCAAGCACTTCACGCGCTTTCGCCATGATCGGACTGTGCGCACGGTGGTGGCCAATCAAAACCTTGGCGCCAGTCGCATTCACCACCCGGAGCAACTGCTCGCCTTCAGCCACGCTGGTGGCGATTGGCTTTTCAAGAAGGATGGGCAAACCGGCATCAATGCACTGCAGCGCCTGCGGCACATGCAAGTGATTGGGCGTCGCCAACACGAGCCCGTCGGGACGGTCGTTGGCAAGCAGCTCTTGTATGTTTTTGAACAACGGAACACCGGCTTGCGCAGCAAGCGCTGCGGCAACCGGCGAAGGATCAACGATCGCTGACAACTGACAACTCGAACTGCGCTGGGCCACGCCTATATGAGCCTGACCGATGTAGCCGGCACCGGCCACTGCAATTCGAGTTTTGGTCATGTCAAAAATTGATTCCGAAACAATCAACCGCCACGACTTGCGCCGTGGCGGACCTCATTCACTTGCGCAGTTTGGCCAACTCGGCCTGCAACTCAGCCACGGTCGCGGCTATCGGCTCACCATGCTTGGCGATCACCGGTTTCATCTTGTCACGCAAGATGGCCATTTCAGCGGCCGGCAGCTCAGTCACGCTCATGCCATTCGTCTTCATGTTGGCCAAAGCACCGGCCACTTGGCCACGGGCGGCAGCACGCTGAACCTTGACAGACTCGGTCAAGGCATCTTGCACGATGGTCTTCTCGGCAGCCGACAGGCTGTCCCAGAATTTCTTGCTCATGATCACCGACTGTGGGTTGTACTGGTGGTTGGTCAACGCCACGAATTTTTGAACTTCGTAGAACTTGTTGGCATTGATCACCGTGATCGGATTCTCTTGGCCATCTATGGCTTTTTGCTCCAACGCGGCATACACCTCAGGAAATGGCAGCGGTGTCGGATTAGCGCCGACGGCCTTGACCCAGTCGACGTTGACCGGGTTCGGGATCACGCGCAGCTTCAGGCCCTCTAGGTCAGCAACCTTGTTGATGGCGCGCTTGCTGTTGGTGATGCTGCGAAAACCCAGCTCGTAGTAGCCCAAACCAACCATGCCTTTTTCTTGCAACTTGGCGTGCATTTTTTTACCGAAAGCGCCATCGACCACGGCGTCGGCTTCTTTCTCACTAGCAAACAAGAACGGGAAGTCGAACACGCCAAAGTCTTTGACCTGACTGGCCAGAATGCCGGAGTTCAGGGAGAGCATCTCGACCGAGCCACCTTGCAAGGCCGACACATTGGCCTGGTCGCTGCCCAGAACGCCACCGGGGAACAGGTTGACTTTGATCTTGCCGGCAGTCTTGGCTTGTACGATTTCAGCGAACTTTTCCATGCCGATCACGATCGGGTGACCTTTCGGATTTTGCGTCGCGAACTTGATGGTTTTGTCTTGAGCCGATGCCATGCCTGCAGCGGCCAGAATCACGCCTGCCATCACGGTTTTGATAAATACACGTTTCATGAGTTTGTCTCCAAATAAGGTTGTTGTCAGGCCGTACGCAAGCATGAAGGTGTTTGTCGACTGGCGTACCCGGGCAGACGACAAACCAAACATTTCAATAGAACCAGCGCGCCGGTACCATGATCAATTGCGGAAAGGCGATCATCAAGAACATTGCGGCGAACTGAGCGATCATGAATGGAATCACACCTTTCGTCACTTCGTCCATGCCCATTTTTCCAACGCCTGCCACCGCATTCAGCACCGTCCCAACGGGCGGCGTGATGAGGCCAATGGCATTGTTGATGATGAACAGCACGCCAAAATAAACCGGGTCAATGCCAGCGGCCTTGATCACCGGCATCAGCACCGGCGTCAGTAGCAATATGGTCGGCGTCATGTCCAGCGCTGTGCCTACCACCATGGTCAACACCATGATCGCCAACATCAGCAAGCGGGGGCTGTCTAGCAAAGGCTGCATCAACTCAACCACTTGCGCAGGTAAATTGGCCACCGTGATCAACCAGGCCGAGACCATCGCGGCGGCCACCAAAAACATCACTACCGAACAGGTCACAGCGGCGGACACAAACAAAGGAACCAGCTTTTTAAAGTTCAGTTCACGGTAAACAAACACTGAGATGACCAAGGCGTAAACAGCAGCCACCACCGCGGCCTCTGTTGGCGTAAAAACGCCGAATTTCAGTCCAAAAACGATGATGAACGGCAACACCAGCGCCCACGTTGCTAACCGCATGGCTTCCAGCACTTCTCCCAGTGACTTGCGCGGCGGTGGCGTGATGGCTTCTTTGCGCACCAACCACCACCACGTGGCGACCAGCGACAGCGCGAGCCAAATTCCCGGAAAGATGCCGGCCATGAACAGCTTTGAAATTGACACATTGGCGGCCACACCAAAAATCACGAAGCCAATGCTGGGTGGAATGATCGGGGCAATGATGCCGGCCGATGCGATCAGACCAGCTGAGCGGCCGCGGTCATGGCCGGCGGCGATCATCATTGGCAGCAGCAAAGCCGTTAAGGCAGCCGCATCGGCTACCGCTGAGCCCGACAGCGAGGCCATGATGACGGCCGCGACGATGGTCACATAACCCAAGCCGCCACGCACGTGGCCGACCAAGGCCATGGCGAAGTTCACAATGCGCCGCGACAAGCCGCCCGCGTTCATGATCTCACCGGCGAGCATGAAGAATGGTACCGCCAGCAGCGGAAAGCTGTTGGCGCCTTCCATGACGTTTTGCGCGAGGATTTGCGCGTCAAACATGTTCATGTGCCACATCAACGCGGCACCGCACAACAGCAATGAAAAAGCAATCGGCACGCCCAGCGCCATAGCGGCGAGCAAGGAGCCCAAGAAAATGGCAATCGTCATATCCGACCTCTATTTTTTATTCTGTTTGATGGGTGCGCCGTGCTCAACGGCTGACATCTGCATGCGGCGCTTCTTCGGACTCCTGAATCAGCACCAACTGATCATCTTCAATCTGACCGGTCAACAAGCGCCACAGGTCATTCAAGATGATGGGCGCACCCAGCACAGAAAACACCATGCCCGAGGCATAAAACCAGGCCATGGACACTTCCATCACAGCGCTGGTCGAGGTCAGGTTGATGATCGTCTGGTCGTACGCGCCTTTGAACAGCAACCACAGGCAATACAGCATGAGTAGCAGCGACAAGCCCATGCAGATTTTCTTGCCCGTCGGTCCTAGTTTGCCAACCAACATGTCAGTCCCCAGATGCGCGTTGCTGCGCAAGGCCACCACCGCACCCATGAAGGTCAGCCACACAAACAACCACCGCGACAGCTCTTCAGACAGCGTGAAGCCAGAATTGAAGGCGTAGCGCATGAACACATTGCCAAAGACCAACACCACCATCAGCGCCAAGGCGGCTGCGATGAGGTAACTCAGTAACTGGCAGTACAGATCTATCGTTTTTTTGAGCACGGTTTGTCTCCGGTTGAAGGATGCAGCACGTAATGTACGAACTTGTTAGTTCTTAATAAACAGGGAAAACCCTAGGTGACGGTATCGAGCTGGTTCAGCGCCGAACAAAGCGCACGATCATCTCAACGATATTGCTGCGTCGCACAGCCCGTGCGGCGTCAGCCGCCGGGTCGTGCTTGAAGATCAAGCCGAAGGTGTGCTGGTTCGAGACATTGAAAAACGTCAGCGCAGAAATCGAGGCATGAATGTCGATCGGGTCCAAGCCCGCCCGAAACACGCCCTCGGCAACGCCCCGGTCGTAGAGCTGGCGAATCGCTTGAATGGCCGTGACATTGAGCTCCTGAATGATCTTGCTCTGCGCCAGATACTCGCCACGCTGCATGTTTTCGGACATCACCAAGCGGATGTAATCCTGGTTGCCAAAATGATGGTCAAAAGTGAACTCCACCAACCGCCGCAAGGCCTCCTCAGGGGATAAATCGCCCAAATGCAGCTCCGCCTCGATGCTGCGCATGCGCCGATAGGACTCCTCCAGCACAGCCAGGTACAGGCCCTCTTTGCTGCCGAAGTAGTAATAGATCATCCGCTTGCTGGTGCTGGTGGCGGCAGCAATCTCGTCGATGCGCCCGCCGCTCAAACCCTTGCTTGCAAACTCGGCGGTCGCCACTTCCAAAATGCCAGCCATGGTCCGGGCCGGATCGTTGGTTCGGGTCGTGGTGCGTGCTGAAGCCTTGGCCTTTGGCCTGATCGTGCGCGAAGATATTTTCAGCGACGAATGTACTGGTTCGTTCATTCGCAAAGTATAGGGTGCTGAAACGATATCCGCGTACAAAGATCAACGCAGCAAACTTCTTTCAATCCCCTTGATGGCCGCCACCAAGGTCTGGTTCACCGGCGTTGGAATACCGTGGCGCGCACCCTGTTGCACCACCGCACCGTTGATGTAATCGATCTCGGTGATCGAGCCTTTTTCCAAGCTTTGCAACATCGAGGGCTTGAACTCGAACGGTAAACCAGCGCCGGCCATGTGCCACGCATCCACCGGATTGGTGATGCTCAGGCGCACACCGCAGGCGCGCGCCACAGCCATCGCTTCGGTGACCGCCGCCACAGCGCAGGCTTCCAACTCAGGCACTTGATACAACTCGCCATAAGGCAGGCGTGTGATGCCGCTGAGCGCGCCCGTGGCCACATTCACCAGCAGCTTGTCCCAGATCGTGCCCAAGATGTTGTCACTCACCGTGGTGTCCAGACCCGCCGCGTTGAAGACAGCTGCAATGGCCTTGGCCCGCGCACTGACCGCGCCGTCCAACTCGCCAATCATCGTCAGCTTTTGGCGCGTGCCGGCAATGACATGACCCGGCGCGAGTTGTGTGCCACCTACATATGTTTTGCCAGCCAGCAGCTTGTCGCGACCAACCATCTCGGCCAGTACGTCTTCATGACCCAAACCGTTTTGCAGTGACAGCACTGTCGTTTGCGGCCCCACCAGTGAAACCGCCGAGCGCATGGCGTCTTCGGTGTGGAAAGACTTGACCAGCACGATCAACAGATCGGCCGGGCGGCTGGCGCTGTCAACGCCAACCGCCGACGTGACTGCGCGAACCCGCACCGTCCGGTCAACACCGTCGGTGCGCAGCATCAAGCCGCGTTGCGTCATGGCCTCAACGTGAGCAGCGTTGCGATTGATCAGCCAGACCTCATGGCCCGCTTCGGTCAGCACACCGCCTATCGCGCAACCCAGAGCACCAGCACCCAGCACACCTATTTTCACAATGAACTCCTTCGCCGTCACGCCAATGGGCAAGCGCTGCCGCGTCGCCTAAACCCGAAAGCCGAGCAACCATTTAAAGCGCAGCCAATACTCTGGCGCGACCCAAAAAATATAAGCCGTCATCAGCGCGTTGGCCAAGCCGACCGCCAGAAACACAGCAGGAATACCGAGCCCCGCTTTGAGCAAGGCACCCGCCAGCACGGCGCTGACGATCATGAACAGCGCGTTCAGAATGTTGTTGGCCGCGATGATGCGGGCGCGGTGCGTGACCTCGCTGCGCAACTGAATCAACGCATACATCGGCACGCTGTAAAGGCCAGCCGACAGGCTCAAAAATCCAAGGTCCGCCATGACGCGCCAGTGCGCAGGGATCTGCATAAACTCCGCCACGCCCATCAGCGCTGCGGGCGGCAAGTGACGCGAAGCCAAGTACAGATCCACCGTGAAAATCGTCATGCCGATGGCCCCCAACGGCACCAAACCGATCTCGACTTGGCGCCGCCCCAGCACTTCGCACAGCAGCGAACCTATCGCGATGCCAATCGAAAAAACCACCAGCAACAGCGACGCCACCTGCTCGTTGCCATGCAGCACTTCCTTGGCAAAACTCGGGAACTGACTCAAGAAAACCGCACCAAAAAACCACATCCAGCTGATACCGAGCAGGGCCCGAAAAACCATGGGCTGCGCATGCGCCCGCTTCAGATTGCGCCAGGTTTCAGACAAAGGGTTCCAGTTGATGCGCAGTTCTGGGTCAGTGGCCGGTGCAGCGGGAATAAACTGCGCCACAACGCGTCCCGCCACGGCCAATGAGACGCAAGCAATAGCCACATACAGCGGGCCCGTGCCGGGCAGTGCCACCAGCAAACCCCCGGCCACATTGCCCAGCAAAATCGCCACGAAGGTGCCCATTTCGACCATGCCGGTGCCGCCCATCAACTCGGACTCGCGCAGCGCCTGCGGCATGTAGGAAAACTTGACCGGCCCGAACAAGGTCGAATGCAGTCCCATCATGAACGTGCAGCCCAACAACAGCGGCACTTGCCACGCACTCCAAGCGCTGTCTGTGGCCAAGAAGCCGGCCGCCGCCAGCAGCATGATGAGCACTTCCACGCTCTTGACAAAGCGGATGACGCGGGTCTTGTCGTACTTGTCAGCCAGCTGGCCGCTGGTCGCCGAGAACAGCAAGAACGGCAAGATGAACACCGCCCCAATCACCAGCCCCGCCATCGCCGGTGGCAACCACGCCACGCTGAGCTGGTAGGTCACCATCATGGTGAAGGCGAACTTGAACAGGTTGTCGTTCATCGCCCCTGAAAATTGAGTCCAAAAAAATGGCGCAAAACGACGCTGTCGAAGCAATTCGAACTGGCTGTTGCCGGGCTCTGGCGACGTCAAGGTCAGCGGCTGGCGGTGAAGACGGTCAACACGCCGGTGTAGCCGTACACATGATTCCGGGCAATTTCACCACCGGCAAAAAATCCGACCAAGGGCACATCGCCCAAGGCACGCCGAACGATCTGCAGCTCAGCGCTAGGCCCACCAAAGTGCGGTTCGCCGCGGCCTGAACAACTCACATAAATCGCGCCCGCAATGCCACGCGCCAAGTGCGGTGCAGATTCAGCCTCACCGGCACCCAAGGCTTGGGCCACATCCGCGGTGACCTCCTGCGGTTCCAGTTCTTCACGAATTTCAGCGCAGACCCGAATCAGATCAGCCCGCGCCGCTGCCGCATGCCGCTCGCAAAAAGCCAAGGTCATCCCGACTTCGGGCATATCGGCGATGGCAATGCCTTTGCGCGACGGGTCAAGGCCGATCAGGTGACGGACCAGCACATCGGCACCGAACTGACCGGCGCGTCTGACCGTGCCGTCGGCCAAGCTGTGCGAAGCGCTGCTCAAACCCACCAAGGTGCGCCGCACTTTGTCGATAGCTTCTTGCGGATCGTCCAGCGAAATGTCGAGGTCGCCCAACATCACCTCCAGCGCCGGCTGACCATTGAGCTCAGTGATGACATTGCCTTCGCAGGCCGTGATCTGGTAGTTGGACGAGACCGGCTGGCAACCCTGCGTGACGCGCGACATCAAACCCAAACGCCCGGAATCCGCCTCTTGTTTGCCGCCCAGCGTGGCATCTTGCATCGCGCGGGCAAACGCCACGCCGCTGAGCCCGCCACTGAAAACCCCGCTGGCGGCACCATGACCTTTGAGGTTGCCATTGCCGCTGAGCGCGAACTGCACGGTCGTCGTACGACTGGATGCCAAGCCGCCAAAGACGTAACCGCTGTCAGTGCGGGCTGCCATTTCTTCAATCAATTCAGCGACATCCGGCGTGCTGGCATCGGCGTGCACCAGCGCTGTGTGCGCTTTGAAACGACTCGCCGGTGGCAACGGTGAAACGCCTGAAAAAACGCGGTACTGATCGGCCGGCAAGTCGCACAGCATCACGGCCAGCGCGGGTTCGTCAAAGTACTCCACGTTGTTGGCGGCGATGCCGACACCCACCGTACCACTCCAGTCGGTCACCTCCGGCAGCTCGGCGCTCAAATGGTCGAGGATGTCTTGGGCGTGCGGGGCATAGTGGTCTGTGATGTACAGCAGCGCCAAGGTCGGCGCGCTGGCGTAGTTGGGCAGCGCCATGTGGGCGCGCAATTGAGCCAGCACCAGACCCGCGGCCATAGGCCACTGTGGGTGGGTGGCGTGACCGTAGGGAAACAGTTTCATCGGGCTCGGGAGGGGCTTTTACGGGCGGCCGCGGCGGTTGCACGCGCCGGTGCTTTGCTCTTTGCTTTGGCTTTAGGTTTTGCTTTGACTGCGGGCTTCACTGCAGACTTGTGTACGGTCTTGATGACGTCTTGCGCCATGCCCTTGCCAGCATCCAGCGGGTGGCGGTCTGACACTTCTTTGAGCGCTGAAGCGGCGATGCTTTGAAACTGATGCGTCAGCGCACCCCACCACTGCATGGGGTCGACTCCGCTGGGCGCACTGCCCGTGGATTCGGCGGCAGCGGGGGTCGGTTTTGCCTCACGCTGCTGATAACTGGTCTCCGGCACTTCGAGACCAGAAAATTGGCGCCCTTTGGCTGGCTCAGCAGGCATCGGGGCTGCAGCACTCTCCGGCATCTTGACGCTGAAGGCTTTAGCCATTTCAGACATATTCACATTCATACCGTGCAGCGTGGCCAAGGTCATTTTCTGCACTTCCAGCGCTTGGATGGTGGCCTTCAGCGCGGTGGCGTTTTGATCCAGCCAGAACTGCACCGCCTTGAGCTCAGCGATGCGTTTTTCGAGCTCTTCAACACTCATGGTCGGCGCAACCCAGTGCCCCAACTGCGGTAACTTTGGCTGACCTTGCCCCGCGCTGGCAGTCGCTTGCCGCGTCAGGTTTTGCAAAAAATCAAAGCCCGGCACCAGCTTGCCGAAGTCGGTGAAGGTGCTTTTGTCAAAGTCGCTCATGGTGTCTCCTGAAAGTTGGTGCCAACGCCATTGTGCAATGCCCAAGCCGTCCGTCAACTGACAAAGCGTCTTTTCGGCAGGCCAGCGACATTTGCTAAGCTCTGCGGCATGAAAAGTCTCTTCCACTTTGCCTTCAATGTGACCGACCTTGACGTGGCACGCCGCTTTTACGGTGACGTGCTCGGCTGCACCGAAGGCCGTTCGACCGCCACCTGGGTCGACTTTGACTTTGTCGGCCATCAACTCTCGCTGCACTTGGGCGAGCCATTGAAGACCGCACGCACCGGCCGCGTCGGCGACCAAATGGTCCCGATGCCGCACTTCGGCCTGGTGCTGGCGCTGCCTGACTGGCAGACCATGGCCGCCCGGCTGGAAGCAGCCCATACAGACTTCATCATGAAGCCGCAGTGTCGTTTTGCCGGAGAACCTGGCGAGCAATGGACGATGTTTTTCTGCGACCCTTTTGGCAATCCGATGGAAATCAAGGGCTTTCGCTCACTAGAGACGATCTACGCGACTTAACACGGCCGGATATTGGACAAAAAAATCACTCTTCAGGACTGACAACCTCTGGCACCTTGTCGAATTTCTCTGCCCTGATGCGCAGCGGTTTGGCGACGATGGCCGTGGCTATTTTTTGCTCAATGGCACCGAACAGCTGACGACCGTCTTTGTCCTTCATTTCGATGCGAATGGTGTCGCCAAACTTCATGTACTCGGTCTTCGGCTGGCCATCCTGAATGGTTTCGATGGCGCGTTTTTCTGCGATGCAGCTGTAACCCTTGGGCCAATCGGTCTTGCCCTTGTGCTCCACACCCGGGTTGCTGACCGTGCCCGAACCAATGATGCTACCGGCGCGCACATGGCGTGTTCTGCACAGATGCGCAATGAGCTGACCGAAATGAAACGTCATATCCGGTCCAGCGTCGCACACACCCACCTTGCGGCCATTCCAAGTGCTTTGCAGCGTCAGATGCAGACGACCTTTTTCCCACGCAGCACCGAGCTCATCCGGCGTCACGGCTACCGGACTGAAGGCGGTCGCCGGCTTGCCCTGAATGAAACCAAAACCTTTGGCCACTTCGCCTGGGATCACGTTGCGCAAAGACACATCGTTGGCCAACATCACCAGCCGAATGCCGTCCAGCGCCTGCTCAGGCGTGCAACCCATGGCAACGTCGGCGGTCACCACGGCGACCTCAGCTTCAAAGTCGATGCCCAAGTCTTCACTGGGCAAGCGCACGTCGTCGCACGGGCCCAGAAAATCGTCGCTACCGCCTTGGTACATCAACGGGTCGGTATAAAAAGCGGGTGGCATCTCGGCACCCCGAGCGCGTCGCACCAACTCGACGTGATTGAGGAAAGCCGAGCCGTCGGCCCACTGATAGGCGCGCGGCAAAGGGGCCATGCAACGGGCCGCCTCAAACGGGAAAGCATGGCGCGCCTTGCCTTGGTTCAGGGCATCGTACAGGTCTTGTAACTGAGGCGACAGAAAGTTCCAGTCGTCCAGCACTTGCTGCATCGTGTTGGCAATGCCCGTCGCATAGTGCGCGGTGGCAAGGTCCCGCGAGACCACCAGCAATTGGCCGTCACGCGAGCCATCTTTGTAAGTGGCGAGTTTCATCGGTATCTTTCTTGTCTACTTGTCCGCAAACCAGAATCGTACCCGAGCCCGCCGCACACACGGCAAAGACCCGCGTTACGATCAGTGGCTTAAATTCCGCCAGCACCCCTGCCCACATTTCAGCCCTTACGCATGAACGACCGCTCTGGTTCTCTGCCCGCCAAGTCATCCGCAGGGCCTTCCGCGCCGCGCCGCATTTTGTGGTGGCTGGCGCTGCTGGTCGTGCTCGGCCACTGGCTGCTACTGGCCGCTATCCCTCGTGAAGTGCACGTGGGGCCAGCCATCGAGCCGCCGGACCTGAAAACGCTGGTATTCAACACACGACGAATTGAAGTGCCACCGCCAGCGCCAGTCGCTCAGACTGTACCGGTTCAGCCCAAACCCGTTCTGTTTCAAAAACCGAAACGCCCCTCCCCCTCCATGGTGGAGTCTGAACCCGTGACGCCCATCACAGCCGTGGCGGAAGTATCAGCACCAGCATCCGCCTTACCAGTTGAGCCACCCGTCGTTCTTGGGAATGACGCTGAAAATACCGCCACGGGCAGCGCCGCGGCAGACAACACCCCAGCTGAATTGCCCGTCGCCAGCGAGCCCGCCGCCCCAGCTCAGACCCCTTTCAACGTCCCCGGCTCCGTGCGACTCAAATACCGAATGACAGGCCTTTCTAGCGGCCTCACCTACCACGCCACCGGCACCATGACCTGGCGACAAGACGGCAGCCGCTACGACGCCACGATGGTGGTGAGCGCTTTTTTGCTCGGCTCCCGCTCCTTGGAAAGCACGGGTGACATCACGGCGTATGGCTTGGCACCGAAGCGTTTTGCAGACAAGGGCCGCAGCGAACTCGCAGCCCACTTTCAGACCGACAAAGGCAAGATCAGCTTTAGCGCCAACACCCCTGAAGCCCCCTGGAAACGCGGAGCGCAGGACCGGCTCAGCGTATTTTTTCAGTTAGCAAGTCTGCTGGCAGGTCAACCAGCCGGTTTTCCGCCGGGAACCAAAATCCCGATTTACACGGTGGGGCCACGCGATGTGGACACTTGGACTTTCACCGTGGCAGGTGAAGAAGCCTTGGACCTGCCTCATGGCGCTGTGACTGCCATCAAGCTCACACGCGACCCACGGCGCGAATTTGACCAACGCGTCGACGCTTGGTTTGCGCCGTCACTGGGCTACTGGCCGGTGCGCATGAAAGTCACGCAACACAGTGGCGATTACATTGACCAACAATTGTCCAGCAGCGGCCCACCTTGAACTTGTCGTCATCGACGCCATTTGAGTTCAAAGGAGATTACCCATGCAAATGCTTTATGACTCAGACTCTTTTGTCGTGGTCCAGATCCACGCCAACGCCGACGAAGAAAATTCAGGCGTGAAGGGTGCTCAGCCTGCGCCGCCACAGCTGGCACGCCACGGTTTTGAAATCGTCGACAAACGCTCAGGCAAGGAGGTTTACCTTGACGGATCTTGGGCCGAATTGTTTCAACAGCGCCTGAACGTGTGGCAGCAAAAAACGCCATCGCAGGAGGAAGTTGAAAACATGCTGGAGGGCTATGCAGAGCTGGCCCACACGCCAGTATCGCTGCACTGACGGCGATGGTAGCGGCGGCGTCAAGGTCGATTGAAATTCAGCGCGCCGAGTTGCCCCAGAGGGAATCCCAGTCCACACCCGCCATGTCCGTGACCTGCCCATCCGCAGCGAAAAACTTGTTAGAGATCTGAAAGATCGCTAGGAACAAACCGCCGTTGGGCGACCACGCGCTATGACGGCTACCCGCGGGGCGCCAGATGAACTGTCCCGCTTTGCACTCGATCCCCTCATCCGGACCGCTCTTATCCACCAAATGCCCGTCGATGACCCAAGTCTGCTCGATCAGCACATGCTCATGTTCGGGCAGCACCGAGCCCGGCGCCATACGCATCAGTGAAGTGGCCAATCCGCTTGCACCATCGAACAGCAGCGGCTTCACAACAATGCCCTCGAAACGTGTGTCCCGCCATGGCAATGCATCGACATCGACCAAGCGCGAGGCCAGCGGACCAAGTGCCAAATGGTTTTGAACGTGTGGTGTCAGGGCCGTCGTCATGTCGGTTCCTAGGTTGGTTGAGTGACTGAATCAAGAATTCACAAACAAGAGTGGGCTGGTGTAGTCCTTCTGCCAATGCTAGGGGTATCGTAAGCTTTCAGGGTAAGTCCTATAGATGGGCGACTGACACCCCCCTACCATCGCTATGCAAACAAGTAGGCTACAACCGTGCCCTCGCTTTAACTCTCGTGTGACTTTTTCAAAGGATGACATTATGAAAAGCGTTCGATCTAACTGGATGACGCGGGCAGGCACCGCACTGACCTTGATCGCCGCTGCGCTCATAGGGACTGCCGTGGCACAAACCAAAGGCCCCATCCGAATCGGCGTGCTGGCGCCCACGACAGGTCCGCTGGCCACGCCCGGCGCCGAGATGGTTGATGGCCTGAAAATGTTCTGGGAAAAAAATAACTACACGGCAGGTGGCCGCAAGGTCGAGCTGGTGATTGCAGACACCACATGCAACCCCGACCAGGCGCTGACGCAGGCACGTCGCTTGGCGTTACAGGAAAAAGTCAGCTTTCTCCTAGGCCCATTGTGCGGGCACGAAGGTCCAGCGGTCGCTCAGGTTAGCAAGGAAACAGGCATACCACTGGTACTCGACTCCGCAGGTGCAGACACCAATACCAAGTGGGACCGCACGCCCACCGTCGTGCGCACAGCCGTCTCGGCCAGTCAGATCAGCCACCCCTTCGGTGACTACCTTTACAAGGAACTGGGAGCGCGCAATGCCACCTTCATCGGTTCGGACTACACATGGGGTCATGAAGTAGCCGGCGGCATGATGCGCACTTACAAGGAGCTGGGAGGCAAGATCAACAAGGTCATTTGGGCACCGCTTGCCACCACCGACTACGGCGCGTCGCTTGCCGCCATTCCGGCAGATAGCGATGCAGTGGTCGTGGCACTGGCCGGCGTCGCCAGAATCCGCTTCTTCGAAGCTTGGTACAACTTTGGTTACGACAAAAAGTTCAAGTTGCACGGCGGATATTGGCTGCACGAAGACGCGATTCCGCAGATCGATGCGCGCGCGGTGGGCCTGATCTCCAACTCGGTGCATTACGTCGCCGGTATTGATACCCCAGAGAACAAGGCGTTCGTGGATGACTACGCTCGCAAGTACAAGAAGCTGCCATCGTGGTTTGCCGAGTCGTCCTACACCGCGGGGCTCTGGACCAAGGCCGCCATTGATTCGATCAACGGTAACGTGGAAGACCGCGCGGCGTTCCTCAAGGCCATGCGCACAGTACAAGTCAAGGCTCCGCGCGGTCCGCTTAAGCTGGATGCCTATGACAACCCGATACAGAACGTGTACATCACGCGTTTGCAGAAGGTGAAGCACCCAATCCTAGGTGACGTGCTGATGAACATCCCGGTCAAGACCTACACAAACGTGTCGCAGTTCTGGACCGACAAGCCTGAAGACTTCCTCAAGCGCGGCCCTTACAAGCCCTGACCAGGCGTTCGCAATCCCAGTGATTCAGCTTTCCACCCGTTGGGTGGAAAGCTCCTTTCCGAACGGCCATGAATAGCTTCATTCTCCAAACTTTCAATGGCATCTCCTATGCGGCGTTGCTTTTTCTCTTGGCAAGCGGCTTTACCTTGACCTTCGGCTTGATGCGGATCGTCAACATGGCCCACGGCGCTTATTATCTGGTCGGAGGCTACATTGGTTTAACCGTCGCAAAAGCTACCGGCAACTTTGGGCTCGCGCTGCTGGCCGGTGGTGCAGCAGCGGCGCTGCTGGGATTCGTGGCCGACAAGCTGCTCATCAAACGCACCGGCGAGGACCATCTTGCGCAAGTGCTCGTCACGGTCGGCCTAGCCTATGTGGTGGGTGATCTGGTTCTCAAGGTCTGGGGCGGCGACGCACAGAAATTGCCCATTCCAATGATGATGCGTGGCGTCGTTGAACTTCCGGGCGGCATTGTCTATCCGGTCTTTAGATTCTTCCTGACCTCTGTGGGCGTCTTGGTCGCAGTCCTACTGTGGATCCTCTACCGGAAGACTCAGATTGGCGCGGCTATTCGCGCCGGGGTCGACGACCGAGAGATGGTCAGTGCCACAGGCATCCACGTTGATCGTCTGTTCATCATCGTGTCGGCGCTGGCGTCATTCTTGGCGGGGTTCTCTGGGGTTCTGGGCGGGGCGTTTCTCACCGTTTACCCGGGTGCTGAGTGGGAGATCCTAGTGTTTGCGCTGGTGGTGGTCATCGTCGGTGGACTTGGCAGCTTGGAGGGAGCCATGATCGGCGCACTCATTGTTGGCCTGCTCGACGCCTACGGACGCTGGTTGTTGCCCGAGATGTCTTACTTCGTGCTGTTTGGTCCCATGGCCATCCTATTGCTATTCCGCCCGCGCGGCCTCTTTGGCACGGCGAACATGACATGAACAAAAAAACTCGCATGGTGTTGGTGCTGCTGATGGCTATGGCGGCATTGCTGCCGCTGTTCGTTGGCACTTACTGGGTCACCATGGCAACCCAAGTCCTCATCTTTGGCATGCTGGCCTTATCGGCCGATCTCCTGTTGGGCAACGCGGGGCTGTTCTCACTCTGTCACGCAGCCTTCTTCGCGGTCGCAGCGTACACCACGGCTATCCTGCAGGTGCGCTACGGCGTGACCAGCGTGTGGGCTGTGTCTGCTGGTATTTTGGCTGGCACCTTTCTCGGCTCGATCTACGGCTTATCAGTACGCACACGCGGGGTGTACTTCATCCTCGTGACGCTGGCGATGGGGTACATCATCTGGGGCGTGGGCTACCGTTGGACGGCTTTGACCGGCGGCGACAGCGGCATCACCAACGTGCCTGCACCGGGCCTCGGCGGCTTTCAAATTGCCAACGCTAGCCAGTTCTACTACCTGGTGCTTGCTGTGGTGGTGGTCATGCTGGTCGGATACCAGAAGCTGTTGAGTTCGCCCTTCGGATTGGCGCTACGTGGGATCAAGGCTGGCGAGCCCCGTATGCGCAGCCTAGGCTTCAAGCCGGGCGCACATTTGTATGTTGCCTTCGTCATCTCATCCTTCATGGCGAGCTTAGCGGGCGTGCTTTACGTGTACCTCAACCGCTTCGTCAACCCGGTGTCAGCCTCACTTCACAACAACGTCGAGGCGGTGCTGATGGCGATTGTCGGAGGCTCAGGCACCCTACTCGGTCCGTTTATCGGAGCTGCGCTGGTGCTGGGCTTACGGAACTGGGTGAGCACGTTCTTCGAGCTGCACTTAGCGGTCATGGGACTGGTCTTTATTGCGGTAGTGATATGGGCACCTGGCGGTGTTGTCGGCCTGCTGCGTCGCATTGGGGCCACCAAAGACAAGAAGGGGCAGCCATGAGCACGCCGGCCTTGTCTCTACAGTCGGTCACAAAAAATTTTGGGGGGCTGCGCGCGGTCAGTGACGTTAGCCTGCAGGTGGCGCCGGGTGAGAGGCGCGTCATCATTGGCCCCAACGGCGCTGGCAAGACATCGCTATTTCACTGCATCAGCGGGGTGCTGCAACCGTCTAGCGGCATCATCCAGTGTTTTGGTGAAGACATTACCCGCCTACCCGAACCCGACCGCACGCAAAAAGGTGTCGGGCGCACTTTCCAGATCTCCAGCGTGTTCGCTGACCTAACGGTACTGGAGAACGTGGCACTGGCTGTTCTGGGCATACGCACAAAGAAGTGGAATATGTGGTCCAGCGTGAACCGAATGAGTGACATTCGCCAGAAAGCTGACGAGTACCTCGCACTGGTAGGTCTACCCGGAAAGCAAGACGTGCCCGTCAAGAGCTTGTCGTATGGCGAACGCCGACAGCTGGAGTTGGTGCTAGCGCTGGTCAATGGTCCCCGCCTCTTGCTGCTGGACGAGCCCTGCGCAGGGCTCTCGCCCGCCGAACGACAGCGGCTATTTGCCATCATCCAAAACCTGCCGCGCTCCATCACCATGCTGATGATTGAGCACGACATGGACATCGCGTTGGGCCTAGCCGATCGTGTCACGGTCCTGCACCGCGGCGAGATGATTCTTGAGGGTAGCGCGCAGGAAGTGCGTGTGAACCCGCAGGTCAGGGAGGTGTACTTTGGACAAGTCTGAAACGCTGCTATCGGTTCGCGACATACACACCTACTATGGGGACAGCTATGTTCTACAGGGTCTGAGTATGGACGTCCCGCGCGGCCAGATTGTCGCCATTTTAGGGCGCAACGGCATGGGTAAGACCACGCTGATCCGCTCCATCTTCGGCCTCACACCACCTCGCCAGGGCGCGGTCGAATATCAGGGACAGTCACTGGTGGGCCTACCTCCATTTCGCATCGCGCAAATAGGTCTGGCGCTCGTTCCTCAGGGTCGCCGCATCTTCAAAAACCTGTCTGTACTTGAAAATCTGCAACTTCCCACCAGCTCTCTGGCCGGTAATCAAGCCGCGCAGCGCGGTGCACGCGAGCGCGGAGGTTGGACTCTAGAAAAAGTGCTCGATGAGTTTCCTCAACTTCGCGACCGCCTTCAAAATGGTGGCAACGAACTAAGCGGAGGTGAACAGCAGATGGTAGCGATCGGTAGGGCCTTAATAGCCAATCCCGACTTGGTACTGATGGACGAACCATCCGAAGGTCTGTCCCCGCGCTTCGTGCTGCACGTAGGCGAAATCATGATGCGAATGCGCAGCTTGGGTCATACCATCTTGTTGGTGGAGCAGAATCTAGCGCTGGCGCTGTCGGTGGCCAACTACGTTCACATCATCGCGTCGGGACGCTTTGTATTTTCTGGTACACCGGAAGAGCTCAAGTCGCAGCCAGATGTGCTGGACGAGCACTTAGGCGTTTCGGGTGCCAAGTCGCTCGATGACATAGGAGTCCACGCATGAGCCAGACATTCGATTTAAACCCAACACCACAAACGGTGCACTGGGGTCACTTCGACGCGGCGATCCCGGCGGTACTCGAAGTCGCCTCGGGTGACACAGTCATCATCGACACGTTCTCTGGCGGTCTGAGCGAAGTGGCCGACCCCAGCCTGTTTCGGCCAGCACACCAGCTTATCGTTGACACGGTCCCGCAGATCTTGGGGCCGCACATTCTCACCGGTCCAGTGCATGTGAAAGGGGCCGAGCCAGGGGATACGCTGGAGGTCCGCATCCTAGACATTGAACTCACCACCGACTGGGGCTGGAACATCATCCGGCCACTCAAGGGTGCGCTACCAGAGGATTTTCCGAGCCTCAGTCGGCGCATTATTCCTATCGATAGACAAGCCCACGTGGCCCGCCTACCCTGGGGCGTTGACATCCCTCTTCAGCCCTTCTTTGGCATCGTCGGCGTAGCGCCACCGCCGGCGTATGGCCGCGTGTCATCGGTCGAGCCCCGCGAGTATGGAGGCAATATCGACAACAAAGAGTTTGTGCCAGGCACGTCCTTATTCCTGCCGGTATTTGTACCTGGCGCGAATTTGTCAGTAGGTGATGGCCATGCAGTTCAAGGTGACGGCGAGGTCTGCCTCACGGCGCTGGAAACTTGCCTGAAGGGTCGCTTTCAGCTGATCGTGCACAAGCATGCACTGAACTTCCCACGCGCCATCACACCTACCCACTACATAGCAATGGGCATGGACTTAGATCTAGATGATGCAGCGAAACAAGCACTGCGCAACATGATCAAGTGGCTCACCGAAATCAAACCTTGGACGGCAGAAGAAGCCTATGTGTTTTGCAGTCTGGCTTGCGACTTGCATGTGACGCAACTGGTGGATGGCAACAAGGGCATCCACGCCATGGTCAGCCGCTCTGTTATTGGCCTTTAACTGAGGACAGTGCGTTCCACACCCTGCCTGAAGTGAAAGGCATGTCCATGGTCCGCACACCGCGATAGGACAACGCATGCAAGATAGCATTGATAGCCGACGGCAAGGACCCCGCCACCCCTGATTCACCCGCGCCTTTGACCCCCAGCGGGTTGCTACGACAGGGCACTTCATGGTGTCCCAGCGTGATGAATGGCAGCATGTCGGCGCGCGGCATGGGGTAGTCCATGAAAGAAGCGTTGATAAGTTGGCCTTGTTCGTCGTAGTGCAGTCGCTCACCCAACACCTGCCCCAGCCCCTGCGCTATCCCGCCCAGCACTTGGCCCTCGACCACCGGCGGGTTGAGCATCACGCCAACATCATCAACCGCGGTGTGACGCACGACGGCGACCGAGCCGGTAGCCGGATCAATCTCGACCTCGCAGACATGACAACCGTTTGGAAAGCTCATGGCGGGCGAAACGAACTTGGCGATGTTATTGAGTGTCTCAGGCAGGTCCTTAGGACGCTCGGGCCAATGCGAAAGTCGCGTCGGCAGGTCGAGCAATTTCACTGCCTTGTCGGTCCCCACAACACGAAACTCGCCGTTATTGAACTCGATGTCAAACCCGGCAGCCTCCAGCAGGTGAGAAGCGATCAGCTTGCCGCGCCGCACGGCTTCGTCGCAGGCCAGTGCCGTAGCACTACCGGCCATCATGGTCGAGCGTGACGCGACCGTGGCCACCAGCCCTGGTGCCTGGTCGCTGTCGCCAGCTACCAGTCGCACTCGGCTGACATCGATGCCCAGCCGGTCAGCGATGAGCACGGGATAGGTCGACAAGTGCCCCTGACCGATGTCCTGCGCGCCCAAGTGGATGCTGACAGTACCGTCATCGGCAAAGCGCAGGTCGGCAGGTTCTTCAAGAATACCGCCCGCCACTTCGAGAAAGCAGCACATGCCAATGCCGCGCAGCTTACCGTCACGCTCACTGACCTGACGACGTGACTCGAACGCGTGCCAGTCCGATAAGACCATGGCCTTATCCATCACGACTTCAAACTCCCCACTGTCGTACACCTGTCCATTGGCCGCCGTGTAAGGCATTTCGCTGGCGGGAATGAGGTTTTGGCGACGCAACTCAACACGGTCAACGCCCAGGGAAGCAGCCGCCTGATCGAGCAGCCGCTCAATCATGTAGATCGCCTCGGGGCGACCAGCCCCGCGATAGGGGCCGTGCGGCATCATGTGCGTGAACACCAGCCGCGAACGCATCTGTATCGAGGGAATGCGATACACACTGGACAGGCAGTTTTTCAAGTTGTTGGTGCCGACGATCCCCACGTAGGTCGATGTGTAGGCCCCTATGCCCACAATCACATCGGCCTTCAGGCCTAGGATGCACCCCTGAGGATCAAACGCCATGTGCGCGCGCAAGGTAGAGTTGCGGCTGTGGGTGTCGGTCAGGAAACACTCGATGCGCGATGCCGTCCACTTGACCGGCCGGTCCAGCAAGCGGCTAGCGTACAAGATGGCGGCATATTCAGCATAAGTCTGAACCTTGGCGCCGAAGCCGCCGCCCACGTGTGGCGTGATCACCCGAAGATTTTCGAGTGCAATTTTGAACACTTGCTCGGCCAAGATCTTGCGCACCAACATCACGCCCTGCGTGGTGGCGACCAGCGTGAAGCGCGAGGTGACAGAGTCCCACTGCGCTAAAGCGGCCTTTGGCTCCATGGCGCAGGCCGTCATAGGCGGATCCGCAAGGTCCACCGACTCGACGTGATGGGCCTGCGAAAAAGCCGCGTCGGATGCTGCTAAATCGCCATCCTCCCAGTCGAGCGCAATATTAGACGGGCAGTTTTCATGCACCGCGGGAGCTGAAGGTTCTATGGCCTGCAAGGGGTCAATCACAGGGGCCTGCGACGCCCACTCAACCTCGACAAGCTCTGCCGCTAGCTGAGCGGTGGCGGCGTCGTCGGCCACTACCAGTGCGACCGCTTCACCAACATAGCGCACCTCGGGATAAGCCAGCACGGGAACGCCGGCCTGAGCCATGGGCTGCCCGTCACGCCCGTTAAAGATGGCCAGCGGCATGATCTTGCCGACACCGGCTAGCGCCAGCTGCTCGCCAGTGAGAACCGCATGGACGCCCACCATGGATTCGGCGGCGGAGGCATCAATGCGTAAGATTCGCGCGGCTGCCATCGGGCTGCGAACGAAGTACGCGTACAGTTGGCCTGGCACGTCGATGTCGCTGGTGTAGCGACCTCGCCCTTGCACGAAATCATCGTGCTCGTCGTGGTCACCGCGTTTGCCCGAGCCAAATAGCAAGCCGTCGTATTCCATTGCTGCAAGCCTTCGTTGAGTGTTGGCAGTGATTGATTTTAAGCCGCCATGTCACCCACTATAGTCTGAGTCAAAGGTCGAAAAGCTTCGCGGCAACTCTCGCAGTGCCCCGTGGAAACAAGCTTGGCGTGCATCACAGCGCAACAACAAACAGAATCGTCTTGCGACTACAGCCGGCCCTGATACCACCAGCGGTACATCGGCTCCGCAAATAGCAGCACTGCCGCCAACCGCATCACATGGAATGCGGTCACGATAGGCACACCCAGTTGCAAGACTTTGGCGGTGATCGCCATTTCCGCGACACCGCCGGGGGATGTGCCCAGCAACAGCGTGGCCCAATGAAGGTCGACGACATGCGACAGCGTCCAGGCGAATCCGCCACACAGCGCAATCATGACCACGGTAGCCAACGCCACTGACGCCATCCAACGCGGCGCCATGTGCACAAAACTAGGCGTGAAACGAACGCCCAGACTGATGCCAAGGGCGAGCTGCGCGGCATTGATCACACCAGGTGGCAGCGCTGACTGGCTCAGACCGTTGGCGGTTAGCAGTATCGACACGACCAGCGGGCCGATAAACCAAGGGTTCGTTCTCTGTGTCTTGACCATGATCCAACAGCCAACGCCGGTGAGCAAAGTCCACAGCGCCAAGCTTGGCCAGACCACGATGCGCGGGCCAGGAAAACTCGTGTCCAGTCCATGCAAACCCGCCCACTGAAAACCGAAGGGAACCATCAGCGTGACCAGCAGAACCCGTAGGCTGTGCGCCGAAGCAATGAGGTCAGTGCTCGCACCATGGCGTTCGCCCATCATCGTCATCTCCGATGCCGCTCCGATGGGTGAAGAAAAGTAGGTGGTGATGCGCGAGAGCCCCTCAATATGCAAGGGACCAGCGCCGGCATGCACTTTATGCAGCCAAGCACCAAACACCAGCCCAAGCGCCAGCGCCCACAAGATGCCAAGCGCCATCACCCACCACAATCCAGCCACCAAACTGACAATCTGCGGCGTGAAGTACAGCCCCAATGCACCACCAATGACCCATTGCGCGCCGTTGCGCAACGGCGTCCAGCTGGTGGTCGGGCCACCAGCCATCGACAAAGCCGCCGTCAGCAGCAGCGGCCCGATCATCCACGGCAAAGGAACTTTCCATGCCTGACACAGCAAAGCCGCAACCCAGGCCAGCAACAGCGTGAGCAGGGTGCGTGCAACAGGCTGCTGAAACAGTCTCTGGGTGAATATGGCGAGGGCGAAACGAGGCATGAATCGGTTGGCTAAAAATCAGGAGCGGTCAAATCAGGCGAGGCCTTAGTATCAACGCATGTGCACCCCCTTTTTTCTGTCTGCCATTGCCCGGTCTTGCGCGACAGTGCTCGCCATCGCGCTGAGTGTGTCGCTGGCTGGTTGCACCTATGGACTTCGCGCCACAGAATTGCAAAGCCGGCTCGGGACTTGGTTGCCAACCGATGTGTTGCTGCTTGGCGAGCAGCATGATGCGCCCATGCATCAGGTATTGCAGCAGCAGATCGTCGAAGCGCTGGCGGCACGCGGTGTCCTTGCAGCAGTTGCCTTGGAGATGGCTGACAGCGGAATCAGCACCGCCGCTCTGCGTCCTGACACCAGCGAAGAGCAGGTCCGCACAGCGCTTCAATGGAGCAACGACGCCTGGCCCTGGGCTGCCTATGGCCCGGCCGTGATGAGTGCCGTGCGCGCGGGTGTGCCGGTGCTGGGCGCGAACTTGCCGCGCGTGCAAATGCACCGCAGCATGGCCGATGCGCAGCTAGACCAGCGACTGCCGGGCCCGGCGCTGAAAGTGCAGCAGCAACTCATCCGGCAAGGCCATTGCAATCTGTTGCCCGAAAGCCAGATCACGCCGATGACGCGCATTCAAATCGCCAAAGATATGCGTATGGCGGACACCGTTAGAGCTGCCGTTCAGCCCGGTCAAGTGGTGGTGCTGATCAGTGGTAGCGTCCATGCAGACAAGCAACTCGGCGTACCGCAACACCTGCCGCCAGCGTTGCGAATCAAAGCCATCCGACTGCGATCGGGCACAGCGGGCGGGGAGCACGAAGCTTTTGACAGCGTCTGGGCCACGCCAGCAACACCCGAGAAAGATTACTGCGCCGATCTGGCCAAGCAACTGCCGCGGCGTTGAAGTTCAAAGCACCGTCAGGGCAAGCGAAAAATCCCGTCACTGCGAGCACAGCGCGGCAGTCCAGAGTCCGAATTCGCAGTCATGGATTGCCGCGCTTTGCTCGCAAAGACGCTATGGCCGCGCTGCGCTCGCCATGACAGCGTTCAAGCGTGTTGGCGAATTGCGTCAGCCAGCACATTGACCATCCGGTCGATGTGCTCTTTGTCCACAATGAACGGCGGGCACAGCACGATGTTTTCACCGGCGGACCGGACCAAGACACCGTTGTGAAAGCAGGTCATGAAAACGTCATACGCGCGTTTACCGGGCGCGCCGGCTATCGGCGCCATTTCGACAGCACCCGCAAGACCTAGGCTGCGAATACCGATGACATTCGGCAGGCCCTTCAAACCGCTGTGCATCGCATCGCCCAGCACCGCGCCCATCAGCCCGGCGCGTTCAAACAGCTTCTCTTCCTTGAACAGCGCGAGCGTGGCAATGGCCGCTGCGCAGGCCACCGGATGACCCGAGTAGGTGTAGCCATGGAAGAACTCGATGGCGTGGTCGGCCGCCTCGCCATGGGCCTTCATCATCGCGTTGTAAATGCGGTCGGTGCAGATCACGCCGCCCAGCGGAATCACACCGTTGGTGACGCCCTTGGCGAAGTTCAACATGTCTGGCACAACGCCGTAATAGTCGGCGCCAAAGTTGACGCCCATGCGACCAAAGCCGGTGATCACTTCGTCAAAAATCAGCAAGATGCCGTGCTTGTCGCAGATCTCTCGCAGTCGCTTCAAGTACCCCTGCGGCGGCAGATACCAACCGGCACTGCCAGCCACCGGCTCGACAATCACAGCGGCGATGTTGCTGGCGTCGTGCAGCGGCAAGATGCGGTTTTCTAGCTCCAACAAGATGTCTTCTTGCCAGACCGGCTCCCGGTTGTGAATGTAGGCGTGGTTCACGGGGTCGTGAATGAACTGCATGTGGTCCACACGCGGTAGCAGCGCCGTGCCGTAGGCCTTGCGATTGGCAGGAATCCCGCCCACGCTCATCCCGCCAAAACCGACGCCGTGGTAGCCCCGCTCTCGACCGATGAAGACATTGCGATGGCCTTCGCCACGGGCGCGGTGGTACGCTAACGCAACCTTGAGTGAGGTGTCTGCGGCTTCTGATCCTGAGCTGCAAAACAACACCTTGTTCAAGTCACCGGGCGCCATGGTGGCGATCATTTCAGCAGCCTTGAAAGCTTGGTCGTTGCTGGCCTGAAAAGCCGTCGCGTAGTCCAACGTGTCGAGCTGCTTTTTGATCGCCTCGTTGATCGGCTTGCGGTTGTGGCCCGCCGTGACACACCACAGACTTGAAATACCGTCCAGCACCTGCTTGCCGTCGTGCGTGGTGAAGTGCATGCCGTCGGCGGCGACAAAGACGCGCGGGTCCTGCTTGAAGCTGCGATTCGGCGTGAACGGCAACCAGTGGTGATCCATATTGAAGTCTTGTTGAGCCATGTGAGTTCCCTTGAAAGCGTGATCGGTCTTTGAGTCTTATTTTGTCACCGTTGTTGTTCACCCTGATGAGCTCAGCGCATCACGTCTGCGCCTGCGACAATGGCTCCGCCATGAGTTCAACCTACACCCTCACCCTGTCCTGTCCGGATCGTCCCGGCATTGTTCATGCCGTCTCTGGCTTTTTGTTTGAGCGCGGCGGCAACATTCTGGATGCCGCCCAGTACGCCGACGACAGGGACCAAGATGCCACCGGTCTGTTCTTCATGCGCGTTGGCTTTGCCTGCGCTGAGCTGTCGTTTGATGCCCTTAAAGAAGAACTCGCCGTTTTGGCCGGTGACTTTGAGATGCGCTGGAGCCTGCATCAAACCAGCCAGCCCATGCGCACCGTGTTGATGGTCAGCAAAGAAGGGCATTGCTTGAACGACCTGCTGTTCCGCTGGAAGTCTGGCCTGCTGCGACTGGACATTCGCGCCATCGTCTCCAACCACAACGAGTTTCACCAGTTGGCAGCCAGCTACAAGGTGCCGTTTCACCACATCCCGGTGACGGCAGCGACCAAGGCCGAGTCCGAGGCCCGGCAATACGACGTCATCCAGTCTGAAGGCGCTGAGCTGGTCGTGCTGGCACGTTACATGCAAATTTTGAGCGACGACATGTGCCGAAATCTGGCCGGCCGCGCGATCAATATCCACCACTCTTTTTTACCGAGCTTCAAGGGCGCCAAGCCCTACCACCAAGCGCATGCGCGCGGCGTCAAGCTGATCGGCGCCACGGCTCACTACGTCACCTCGGACCTCGACGAGGGCCCGATCATCGAGCAAGACGTGGCCCGCGTTGAGCACAGCAGAACCGTAGAAGACCTGACCGCCATGGGCCGCGACACCGAAAGCCAAGTACTGGCACGCGCCGTCAAGTGGCACAGCGAACACCGCGTGCTGCTGAACGGCCACAAGACCGTCATCTTCAAATAACGTACGTCTCTAATCAGCGCGCCCACTTGATGATCTCTCCGACCGCTGGCGCCAAACGCATTCCACCGATTCAGTGCCTGCTGACGTTTGAAGCACTGGCCCGGCTGCGCAGCGTGACACAAGCTGCCGAAGAGCTTTTTGTGACGCCCAGCGCGGTCAGCCACCGCGTCAAACAGCTGGAGCAAATTATTGGCACGAAGCTCTTTGGGCGGGCTGATTTTTCACTCACGACTGAAGGCAGTGAATACCTGGCGCATGTGCGTGAAGGACTGACGACGCTGCAAAAGTTTCCAGGTGCGGCCGGTCAAAGCGCCACCCCCGGAAAACGCAAACTGCGACTGGCCGTGACACCGACTTTTTCGCGCTCGATTTTGATCCCGCGTCTGCGCCAGTTTATCGACGCCTATCCCGAGATCGAACTGACGCTGCAAGTGTCGATCCCGCTACTGGATGTGGTCGCCGAAGACGCCGACCTGATGGTGCGCTTTGGCACGGGCCGCTATGCCGATGTGGAGCATGTCTGCCTGTTGGAAGACGAGGTGACGCCACTCGCCTCTCCCGCCTATGTGCGCGAACACGGCCCGTTTGAGGCACCCGATGACCTCGATGGCGAAACGCTGTTGCGCTCACCGCTGGAGCCTTGGCGAACCTGGTTTGCCGCCCACCAACTGCCGTGGCCAGAACCCCTCGAAGGTTCGCAATTCAACGACATCGGCCTCATGTGCGACGCTGCAGCAGCGGGCATTGGCATTGCGTTGGTGCGGCTCAAGCTCGGCGCACCTTGGCTTGAAAACGGTTCACTGGTGCGCCTGTACGACCGCAACGTCCCCAGCCCCCATGCGCACTACCTGTGCTGGCGCACTGGCATGATGGACCGCTGGGAGTGTGCAGCCTTTGCGGAATGGCTGCGTAAAAGCGTTTTTTGAATCGCTGGCAGTTGGGGCTGCTTTTGCAAATAGGCTGTGCACCCACGTTGCGCGCTCTATGCAAAACGCTTCCTAACTGGAATACCCGCTCGTCAATTCACCCCACGCTGCCTAAGATCAACGTTCATCTTGATCTGCCAGTTCTGACGTCTTTAAGGAGAAATTGACTTGAGCCTCACACACATTGCACAACACACTGCTCGTGTCCCTCTGCGGCTCTGCTTCCCGAACGCCGGTCTGTGACGCATGATGAAACATCTTGTACTGACAGCGATGGCCGCAGCAACGCTGTTCGGCTGCGCCGCGCCGGCTGAAATGACAACATCCCGTGAACCCTTGCCGGTTTTTGCCGCTGGCAGCTTGCGTGAAGCGATGACGGATATGGCGCGTGACTACGAAACCCGTACGGGCCAAAAAATCGCGCTAACCTTCGGCGCCTCCGGCTTGCTGCGTGAGCGCATCGAAAAAGGTGAGGCGGCACTGGTCTTTGCATCGGCGGATACCCAACATCCGCAGCGTCTGGCCAATGCGGGTGGCTGGGCCGCACCCACCGTGTTCGTGCGCAACAGCTTGTGCGCCCTGACACAGGCCAGCCTGAAAACTGCGCCGGCCACCTTGCTCGACACCCTGCTCGATCCGATGGTGCGCTTGGGCACCTCCATGCCCATGGCCGACCCCGCTGGTGACTACGCGTGGGAACTGTTTCGCAAAGCTGACTCTTTGAAGGCGGGCGCCTACGCCGCGCTGGACGCCAAGGCCTTGAAGCTCACCGGTGGTGCAGACTCACCCAAAGCGCCGGCAGGTCGCGGCACTTACGCTTGGGTGATGGACAACAACCAAGCCGATATTTTTCTGACCTACTGCACCAACGCCGTAGCGGCACAAAAAGAAGTGCCGCGCTTGGCCGTGGTGGCATTACCCAACCATCTGCAGGTTGGCGCGGCTTATGGCGTGACCGTGAAAAACGGCGCGCACCCGGCCGCCGCGGCGTTTGCCAAAGCCCTGCTGGCCACGCCCGCACAGACCACCTTTGCGCAATATGGCTTCGGTGCGCCCTAGTTTTCACAAAACCCTCCAAATTTCCTCATGCAGAGAATCGGCCGCATGGTTTAAAGTGCATCTGCCCCAAGAACGGTCGCTTCGCGGCGTGGCTGGCGGCAGGAGCTTTGACATGAATGCACCCGTTTCATCTGAACAGCAAGCCTCGCTGGAGCGCGCCGAGCGTCAGTCGCAGGTTGTCGCCGCCTTGCAGCAGGTCTTGCCGCAGCATGCGTTGCTGTGGAACCGCGAAGACACCACCCCCTATGAATGCGATGGCCTGACCGCTTACCGTCAGCGTCCGCTGGTCGTCGTGTTGCCTGAAACCTACGCGCAAGTGCAAGCTGTGCTGAAGACTTGCTACGCACTGGATGTACCCGTGGTCGCGCGGGGTGCAGGCACGGGTCTGTCGGGCGGGGCCATGCCGCACAAGCTGGGCGTCACGCTGTCGCTGGCCAAGTTCAACAAAATTTTAAAAATGGACCCCGCCAGCCGGACCGCTGTGGTGCAAGGTGGCGTGCGCAACTTGGCGATCTCTGAAGCCGCTGCACCTCACAATTTGTATTACGCGCCCGACCCGTCGAGCCAGATCGCCTGCACCATCGGCGGCAACGTCGCCGAAAACTCGGGGGGCGTGCACTGCCTGAAGTACGGACTGACCGTGCACAACGTGCTCAAGGTGCGCGGCTTCACAGTTGAGGGCGAAGACATTGAGTTCGGCAGCGACGCGCTGGACACCCCTGGCTACGATCTGCTCAGCATCATCGTTGGCAGCGAAGGCATGCTGGCGGTGACCACTGAAGTCACCGTCAAACTGGTGCCTAAACCGCAACTGGCGCGCTGCATCATGGCCAGCTTTGACGACTTGCGAAAAGCCGGCGATGCGGTGGCCGCCGTGATCGCCGCCGGCATCATTCCGGCCGGACTGGAGATGATGGACAAGCCCATGACCGCCGCGGTGGAAGACTTCGTGCACGCCGGCTACGACCTCACCGCAGCGGCGATTTTGCTCTGCGAAAGCGATGGCACGCCCGAAGAAATTGAAGAGGAAATTGGCCGCATGATCGAGGTTCTGCGGCGCTGCGGCGCCACGGCCATCGCGGTCAGTCAAGACGAAGCCGAGCGCCTGCGCTTTTGGAGCGGCCGAAAAAATGCCTTCTCGGCATCTGGCCGCATCAGCCCTGACTACATGTGCATGGACTCCACCATTCCGCGCAAGCGCTTGGCCGATATTTTGTTGGCGATTGCCGAAATGGAAATTAAATACCAGCTGCGCTGCGCCAACGTCTTTCATGCGGGTGACGGCAATCTACACCCGCTGATTTTGTTTGATGCCAATGATGCCGACCAGCTGCACCGTTGCGAACTTTTTGGTGCCGAAATTTTGGAAACCAGCGTCGCCATGGGCGGCACGGTCACCGGCGAGCACGGCGTTGGCATTGAAAAACTCAACAGCATGTGCGTACAGTTCAGCGCCGCTGAAAACGAACAGATGTTTGGCGTCAAGCGGGCCTTTGATGCACGTGGTCTGCTGAACCCCGGCAAGGTGATTCCGACGCTGCAACGCTGCGCCGAGTACGGCAAGATGCTGGTGCGCGGCGGCAAGATCGCACACCCAGATTTGCCGCGTTTTTAGAACCGAAACTTCAAGTCGAAACAACACCATGAACGGACTCCGCGGCCTCGGCTGGCTACTGGTATTGCAGTCCATGGGCGAGCTGATGTCGCGCGGCCTGCACCTGCCTTTTCCCGGGCCGGTGGTTGGCATGATGTTGCTGCTGGTGGCGCTACGCTGGGCTGTGGTGAGAGAGCCGGTGTCGGCTTGCGCCGATTACTTGTTGTCACATTTATCCCTGCTATTTGTCCCTGTCGGTGTCGGCGTCATGACCCATCTTTCCATCGTCAGCGAATACGGTGGCCGCATGCTGCTGGTGCTGGTGCTGTCAACGCTGATCGGGCTGGCCGTGACGGCGCTGCTGTTGAACTACCTGTGGCGTCGCGATGAGCCGCAACAACCCTGACGAGCCGTAGAAGCATGTCTAATTTCGTTGAGCTTTGGGTTTATCTGTCAGCCACGCCTTTGTTCGGCCTGACAGCCACACTGGTGGTTTATTTGCTCGCGCAAGCAGCCTACACGGCCGTCGACCATGCGCCCTGGGCCAACCCGGTTTTCTGGACGGTGTCGGTGATTGCCTCTGGGTTGCTGCTGACGGGTGTGCCCTACCCGACTTACTTCGCCGGCGCGCAGTTCATTCACTTTTTACTGGGTCCGGCCGTGGTCGCTTTGGCGTGGCCTCTGTGGCAGCGTCGCACTGACCTCAAGCGCCGCTGGGGGCGACTGCTGCTGGCCGCGTTGGCGGGCGGGGTGGCCGCCAGCAGTTCTGCCTTGGCGCTGGGATGGGCGGTGGGTTTGCCAAACGACGTGTTGTTGTCGCTGGCACCCAAGTCAGTGACCGCGCCGGTCGCCATGGGCATTGCCGAGAGCATCGGCGGTATTCCCGCGCTGACTGCCGTGTTTTCGGTGATGACCGGCTTGATTGGCGCGCTCAGTGGCAAGTACCTGTTTGACGCACTGCGGATCCCAACCGATGCCGCTGGCTGGACGGCCCGCGGCTTTGCGCTGGGCACCACCTCGCACGGCATAGGGGCTGCGCGGGCAATGCAGATCAATGCCGATGCCGGCGCCTACGCCGCGCTCGCGTTGGGCCTGCAGGTGGTCTTGGCATCGTTGCTGCTACCGCTGCTGATGCGGCTGCTTTGAGCTGCTAGACGCAGCAGCGCCCGCAGAGCCAAACTGAATGTCGCCCGACAGCTGGCCGCCCTCCTCAATCACCAGCTTGCCGTAGCGGATCTTCCCGATCACTTTGCCGGTGGCGTAGATCACCAACTTTTGACGCACCGTGAGGTTGCCGTCGAAATGGCCATGTATCTCAGCGATGTCAATATCTGCCGAGCCTTTGAACGCGCCGAGCTCAGAGATTTGAATCACGCGTGAGTCCATCGTGGCCTCCACCGTGCCCTCCACCACAAGGGTGTCGCAATCGGTGATCTCAACACCCTTGAGCTTGATGTTGGGACCGACGGTGAGCTTGCTGCCGACTTCCTTGCCTGGTGCGGTGATGGTCGAGACCGGATGGGTCGCGGTGGTGTCCAAGGCTGACGTGGTGCCCGCACCGTTCGCCTGCGCCATCTGCGTTTGGCCATGACTGTTCTGATGATTTTGATTGCTGACGGCGCCGGGACGCAGGCCAGAGGGTTCGGATTCTCGTCTGCCGAAAAAAGGTGTGGCCATCAAGAAGTTCCTTTGTTTGAAAGAAACCAATGCTACAGAAAGCTCAACCTAAAAGCGCCACTGTCACATGCAAGAGGCGTAACGAATTAAGTGGCCGAGTTAAGTGGTGGAATTGAGCGCGACGGGTTCCAAGTCAACCACGGCGACCAGCTCGCCACCGAACCGACCAACGCCCCACGCTTGCATGATTCGCGCCTCTTCCTTCTCTGACTGCATGCGCCAAAAACACATCGCTTGATGGTGGCCCGCCTGTTCAATCAGAAAGATTTCAAGCTCAGCCACCGCTCCAAATGGCGCGCACAAGGCGTGCAATGTTGTCCGCAAATGGTTGAGATCGGTACACGTTTTAAGCGCGTCCAGTGGCGAGGTCATGAGGTATTTGTTGGCGAGCTAAAACGGGTTGTCAAATTTAAAGATGTCTCGCCTTCGAACGACTAGGTCAGCAACTGCACCCGGCGTAGGACTTGACCGGTTTCGCCTGTTGAGGACTTTTCGCAGCGCGCGCAAAGCAGTAACCTCACTCACAACTTTTTTTCACTTCTACAAATGCCCCACTCCCGCCTCGCCTCAGCCAATCCGTGCAGCAGCGAAAGTCAACCCTTGGCGTCAGTGCCAAGCTGGCTCGGCCTGCTTGAGCGCAGTGCCCATGCTGGCTGCTGGGCACTCGATCTCGCTGACCAGCAGTTGCGCGTGACCGCGGGGTTGACGGCTTTGCTTGAACTGAACCGAGCGCCAGATTGGACAACTTTTCAGGGCCTGTTTTCCCCAGAGTCGCAAGCGGCCTTGACCGATGCGCTCAAGGCCTGCCGGAGCAACGGCAAACAGTTTGAATTAGAAGCACAAATCATGCTTCCTTCGGTTCGAAGCCTGTGGGTCAGCTTGGTAGGTCAGGCAGTGCACGACGACACGGGCGCCGTGGTTGCACTTGAAGGCGCGTTGCTGGATGTGTCTGAAAAGAAGCGGGGAGAGCAGGCGTCGCAGCGTGTCCTGATGCAGCTCAACACCACGCTGGCCAGCCTCAAGGAGGCCTTTGTCACGCTTGACCGTGAAGGGCGCTTCACGTACCTCAACCCTGTCAGCGAGCGCCTCTTGGGGCGTGAAAGTAGAGCGCTACTCGGAAGCCATATCTGGGGTGATTTAGCGCACAACGGCACAAGCCGATTGCACCAAGAGCTCCTCAACGCGCTGCAGAGCGGAAATTTTGCAGAGTTTGAAGCGTTCTACCCTGTGCAGCATAAGTGGTTGGCGCTACGGGTCTATCCATTTGCAGATGGCTTGGCGGTTTACTTGCAAGATGTGACAGAACGCCACCATGAGCAGGAACTGCTGCGACTGTTGCAGACCAGCATCGCGCGGCTCAACGACATTGTGCTGATAGCCGAAGCTGGGCACGAAGGGGCATGGCCGAAAATCGTGTTTGTCAACGAGGCCTTTGTACGGCAGACTGGTTACAGCCAAGCTGAGGTGATGAGCCGCACGCCCGAGTTACTGCAAGGCCCACAGACGCAGCGCAATGCAATCAACCGCATCAACCACGCTTTCCGCAACGCGTTGCCTGTGCGTGTGGAGCTGATTTACCATAAAAAAAATGGTGCGCAATTTTGGCTAGAGTTGAACATCGTTCCAGTGGAATATCAGAACCGCGGCCTGACGCATTGGGTCATCGTGGGCCGCGACATCACTGAGCGAAAAGCAGCCAATGAGAAAATCGAGCACTTGGCCTATTACGACCCCATGACGCAATTGCCCAACCGGCAATTGTTGACAGCGCGACTTGAGGCTGTTCTATCACCCAAGAACGTGGGCAAGCAAATCGGCGCGTTGATGTTCATCGACCTTGACAACTTCAAAGTGCTGAATGACACGCTGGGGCATTCGCGGGGCGACATGATGCTGCAGCAAGTCGCCACGCGTTTGCAGAGCTGCGTTCGGCGAAGCGACACTGTCGCCCGACTCGGCGGCGATGAATTTGTCGTCATGCTTGAAGACCTGTCCGACGAGTTGGAGACCGCACTACAGAAATGTCGCGTGGTTGGCGAGAAAATTTTGGCCTCCCTGAGCGTTCCCTACGAACTCAACGGCAATCAATACCACGGCACCTGCAGCATCGGCGTCACACTCATCGGCATCCTCCACCAAGGCATGGGAGATGCCCTGAAACAGGCCGATTTGGCCATGTACCAAGCCAAAGCCGCGGGCCGCAACACGATGTGCTTTTTTGACCCCGAGATGCAGCTCGCAGCGACGGCCAAAGCCACCCTGACCGCCGATCTAAGGCAAGCCTTTTATGACCATCAATTTATCTTGTACTACCAGCCGCAAGTCGGTCGCGAGGGTCAGATGGTCGGCGTCGAAGCGCTGCTGCGCTGGCAACGGTCTGAGCGCTTGGTCATGCCGGATGATTTCATTTCGCATGCCGAACAAAGTGGTCTGATTTTGCCCCTTGGCAACTGGGTCCTAGAGACCGCATGCGCGCAGTTGGTGGCATGGTCACAGCGACCCGAAACTGAAAAACTATGCATCGCTGTGAACGTCAGCGTACGGCAGTTTTGTCACCCAGAGTTTGTCGACCAAGTGATGGCGCTGATCAAGCGCACCGGCGTTCAGGCGAGCCGCCTCAAGCTTGAACTCACGGAGAGTTTGCTGGCCGTCGATATTGACGTGACGATAGCCAAAATGGGCATGCTCAAAGATGCGGGTGTGACGCTCTCGATCGACGATTTTGGCACGGGCTATTCAGCGCTGTCATCCCTCAAGAAATTGCCCCTTGACCAATTGAAAATTTGTCGCGCATTTGTCAAAGACGTGTTGACCAACCCGAACGATGCAGCCATTGCCCGCACCATCATCGGCTTGGCTCAGAGCTTGGGGCTAGAGCTGATGGCCGAAGGCGTGGAAACCCAGGCACAGCGGGATTTTCTGATGCGTCACGGCTGTGACAGTTATCAGGGCTATCTGTGTAGCCCAGCCTTGCCTATCGACCAGCTTGACGCCTTCATCACCGCGCATTTTTCTGCGCGGACGCTTGGGTAAAGTGGTCACCTGCAAAGAAGCAGAAGTGGCCCGCAGTTGTTGTTAGCCGCGTCCGCCAAAAATCGCCGTGCCCACGCGCACCATCGTGCTGCCAGCGGCAATAGCGGGCCCGAGGTCAGCGCTCATGCCCATCGACAAGGTGTCTAAAGGCTGCGGCAGTCCACCCTCCGCATTGATCTGCGCCAGCAACGCGGCCGTGCGTGCGTGCACGACCCGGGCACTGGCGTCATCAAGCGCCGGTTCGGGGATGGCCATGAGGCCCCGCAACACCAGCCGGGGCAACTTCACCACCGCTTGCGCAAGTTCCATCGCATCCTCAGGGGACACGCCAGATTTGTTGGCGCCGCCATCAATATTCACCTGCAGACAAATTTGCAGCGGCGGTAAATCCGCTGGCCGCTGCTCACTCAATCGTTGGGCAATTTTCAGCCGATCAACCGACTGCACCCAGTCAAAATTCTCTGACACCAGACGCGTCTTGTTGCTCTGGATGGGGCCAATGCAGTGCCACTCTAGGTGTTGTTGCCCAGACTGCGCGGGTTCGCCCAACCACTGCCGCAAGGCTTGAATTTTTTCCACGCCTTCTTGAATGTAGTTTTCGCCAAACGCAGTCTGGCCGGCCTGCACGGCTTCGATCACGGCGTCAGCGCCGAAGGTCTTGGAGACAGCTAGCAACCGCACGTTGCTCGGCGCACGCCCGGCAGCCAATGCGGCGTCCGTGATGTGCTGTCGGACCTGCGCGAGCTGGCTGGCGATGCTGGGCTTGTCGTTGGCCTCTAAGTTCTGGGGAAGGGTCATGCAGCTGACTGTAACGAACTGCCAACTGTCTTTTACGCGCAAGGTCAGAAGCCTATCTCTGCAAGACTAAAAAATATTACTTTTGATTTACATTGAAAGAATTTAGCAAAGGCTTTTATGGAACTCACCCAACTGCTGACCACCGCAACAACCCGCCAGGCATCAGACCTGCATCTGTCGTCCGGGCGACCGCCCATGCTGCGCGTGCATGGCGACATTCACGCCATGGATCTGCCGGTCATGGACGCGGCACAGGTTGACCATTTGTTAGCGCAGGCGATGAGCCGCCAGCAGCGCGATGACTTTGCGACTGCGCTGGAGCTGGACTTTGCGTTGGATGTGCCGGGCTTGGCGCGTTTTCGCGTGAATGCGTTTCAACACAGTCGCGGTGCGGGCGCGGTTTTCCGCAGCATCCCATCGACTGTGCCTCTGCTTGAAACCCTCGGCACACCCGCCATCGTGGCCGAGTTGGCGCTCAAATCGCACGGACTGGTGCTGGTGACCGGGCCAACGGGGTCGGGCAAGTCGACCACGCTGGCGGCGATGATGGACTTTTACAACCGCACAGAACGCGGTCACATCATCACCGTAGAAGACCCCATCGAGTTTGTTCACGAGGCGAAGAAATGTCTTGTGAATCAGCGCGAAGTGGGCCGCCATACGCACAGCTTCAGCGCTGCACTCCGATCTGCTTTGCGAGAAGATCCTGACGTGATTTTGGTGGGCGAGATGAGAGACTTGGAAACCATTCGTCTGGCTTTGTCCGCCGCTGAAACCGGTCACCTGGTGTTCGGCACCCTGCACACCACCAGCGCCCCGAAGACCATTGACCGCATCATCGATGTATTTCCCGCTGACGAGAAAGAGATGGTGCGCAGCATGCTGTCCGAGTCATTGCAGGGCGTGGTGGCGCAAACCTTGTGCAAGACGGCTGACGGCTTGGGCAGAGTCGCGGCACACGAGATCATGCTGGGCACGCCGGCCATCCGCAATTTGATTCGGGAAGGCAAAGTGGCCCAAATGTATTCGAGCCTCCAAACTGGCCTGAGCCAAGGCATGCAAACACTTGACCAAAGCTTGGCGGAGTTGCTCAAACGCCAGCAGATCACGCCAGCAGAAGCGCGCTGCAAAGCCAAAACGCCCGCGCAATTTCCGGGGTGAAAACCGCCCTGATGGGATGCTGTGTAAAAATCATTCTCGCTGCAGCCACTGCTGCTACATCTCCTTTTCCAAACTACAAAGACATCACCATGACCACCAGCACCAACGCCAAAAGTTACTCACCCTCCACCTCCCGAAAAGTCGCCTTTATCGGCTTGGGTGTGATGGGCTACCCCATGGCCGGGCATCTGGCATTGGCAGGTCATCAGGTCACGGTGTACAACCGCACCGCCAGCAAGTCGGCCGCTTGGTGCGATGAATTTTCGGGCACGGCCGCACCACGCCAAGCCGCTACACCGCGCTTGGCCGCCACGGGTGCTGACATTGTTTTTTGCTGCGTCGGCAACGATGATGACCTGCGTGGTGTGACGCTGGGCGCAGATGGCGCTTTTGCCGGCATGCAACCAGGTGCGGTGTTTGTCGACCACACCACAGCTTCCGCCACCGTGGCGCGCGAGTTGTACGCGGCCGCCAAAAACCTTGGCTTGCACTTTGTAGATGCACCCGTCTCGGGCGGTCAGGGTGGCGCCCAAAACGGCGCGCTCACAGTCATGTGCGGCGGCGACGCTGCCGCCTTTGACAACGTCAAACCAGCGGGCATGGCTTTTTCAAAAGCCTTCACCCTGATGGGTGACAGCGGTTCAGGCCAACTGACCAAGATGGTCAACCAGATTTGCATCGCTGGGCTGGTACAGGGCTTGAGCGAAGCCATCGCCTTCGGCCAAAAAGCCGGCCTCGACATGAATCTGGCGCTAGACGTGATCGGCAAAGGCGCCGCCCAAAGCTGGCAGCTCGAAAACCGCGGTACCACCATGGTCGCCGACAAGTTTGATTTCGGCTTTGCCGTCGACTGGATGCGCAAAGACTTGGGGCTGGTGCTGGACGAAGCCAAGCACAATGGCGCACGACTGCCCGTCACGGCCTTGGTTGACCAGTTTTATGCAGACGTGCAGGCCATGGGTGGCCGCCGTTGGGACACCTCCAGCCTGATCAAGCGGCTGAAATAAGGGCCGTTTAGGCCTTGGGTGGCACGGCCGGTTCTGAGCGCTGCGGCTGCAAGCGACGCAGTTCATCTTCACTGATCGTCTCGAAAATGCGTACCACCCGCTGCGTACCGGGAATGGTGCGCGCGATGCCTGTGACGCGTTCGGCCTCACGTTGCGTCACGCGACCCATCAGGTAAACCGTATTGTTCTCAGTCACCACTTTGAAGGCGTTGCTTTGCAAGTCACGCGCATCCAATATCGCGGCCTTGAGGCGGCCAGTGATGAGCAAGTCGGACGAACGGTCGACCAAAGATGGCGAGCTGCGGACCCCCAACTCGTTAACGACTGACGCGACATTTTGAATTTTCTTCACCATGTCTTCGACCGCCTGCTTGTCTTGCAGGTTAGGCACCTCTCCGGTCAGCAGCACCTGCCGATTGAAGCTGACCGTACTGACGCGGACGCGCGTGCCAAAGTTCTCGCGCACACGGCTGAGTGAGCGCAGTTCAATGCCTTCATCCTCGAGCTGGGCGCCCGAGGTGCGACGGTCGGTAGCGACCAGCGCCGTACCGGCTGCAGCGCCCCCCAAGACCAGCGGCACGCAAGCCGTGAGACTGCCGGCGATGCCGACGATAGCGGCCGTGAAACCTGCGGCGAGTAGCCGACGTTGAAAGACTGACGGGTTCATATAGAGACCTCCTGATCACCTAGTAATTGAGCGTCCACACCATCGCAAATACAGTGCAAGACCAACAAGTGGGCCTCCTGAATGCGGCTGGTGTGGTCGTGCGGAATGCAGATATGCACATCGGTTTCGCGCAGGGCGAATGTCATCTTGCCGCCGCCCTTGCCGGTCAGCGCCACCACGGTCATGTCGCGTTCGTGGGCCGCGTCAATGGCCGCCAACACATTGGCTGAATCGCCGCTGCTGCTGATGGCCAACAAGACATCGCCAGCACCGCCAAAGGCGCGCACTTGCTTGGCGAAGATCACATTGAAATCAAAGTCATTGGCGATAGCCGTGACAACAGATGAGTCGGTGGTGAGGGCGATGGCGGCCAGCTCGGGGCGCTCACGGTCGTAGCGACCCACAAACTTGGCTGCGAAATGTTGTGCACTGGCCGCACCGCCACCGTTGCCGCAGGCCAGCACCTTGCCACCACTGGTGACACTGGCAAGGATGGCGGAAACAGCGGCCGCAATCGGTTTCGACAGGACTTGCGCCGCTTGGTATTTGAGGTCGGCACTGTCAATAAAGTGCTGCTCAATGCGTTGTTCAATCATGCCCTCCATGATAGCGTCACCGGCTTAGACCCGTGTGTCAAGACGCATCAAACGCCGCTTGCAACCATTCAATCGTCTGCTGGCCCTCAGGCCCCTGCACCAGTACGACATCAAAGCGGCAGGGTGGCGAATTCGCAAAACGCATCAAATAATGCCGCGCAGCAAAGATAATTCGGCGCTGCTTGGTGTGCGTGATGCTGCCGCCCGCACCACCGTGCGAAGCCGTGCTGCGTTGGCGCACTTCAACAAAAACCAGCGTGCCATCCAGCGCCCGCATCACCAGGTCAATCTCGCCACCGCCGCGGCCCGGCGTGTTGAAGTTAGCCTCGACCAAGCGCAAACCCTGCCCCGTCAGGTACGCACAGGCCAAGGCTTCCGCCGCGTCGCCCCGACGCTTGGTGGTAATCTGCCCGGTCGGCGCTGCCGCTTGTTTTTTGGAAAACCACATTGAACGCTTCTTTCGACTTGGCCCTTGAGGCCGCTCGGGCTGCCGCTGGCCTGCAACATTACCCACCCGCCACACTTTACGTGGTTGCCACGCCTATTGGTAATTTGTCTGACATCAGCTTGCGCGCGTTGCATGTGCTGGGCTTGGTCGATGCGATCGGCTGCGAAGACACCCGCCACACCCAAACGCTGCTGCGCCAGTACGGCGTCAACAAGCCCTTGCTACCCGTACACGAACACAACGAAGCCGAGGCAGCGGGCGCCGTCATCAACAGGTTGCAACGCGGTGAGCGCGTGGCTTATGTCTGCGACGCCGGCACACCCGCCATCAGCGACCCGGGTGCGCGGCTGGTGGCGGCAGTCCGCGCGGCTGGCTTCAAAAGCATGCCACTGCCGGGCGCCAGCAGCGTCACCACCGCCTTGAGCGTGGCAGGCATTTCTGGCGACAGCGGTTTTGTGTTCGCCGGTTTTTTGCCGAGCAAAGCGGGCGAGCGCGATCAGGCCGTGCAAACCTTGCTGACTGAAAAACGTGCGGTGGTGATTTTGGAAGCGCCGCATCGCATGGAGGCGCTGGCCCGCGCCTGTGCGCCGCTGGCTGAGCGCGCCATCACCGTGGCGCGAGAGCTGACCAAACAGTTTGAGGAAATTGCCACCCTGCCCGCCAATGAACTGCCGGAATGGCTAGCCGCGAACCCGCAGCGTCTGCGCGGTGAATTTGCGCTGGTGCTGCACCCAGCCCCACAAGCGGCCGCCGCGGACGATGGTGGGCGCGTGTTGAAGTTGCTGCTGGCTGAATTGCCGCTCAAGACAGCCGTCAAGCTGGCGGCAGAGATCACCGGTGCATCACGCAACGAACTGTATGACGCTGCCCTCAAACTGAAGGCTGAATAAACCCGGACGCCGCGCAAAAATAACGTCACTGCGAGCGAAGCGCGGCAATCCAGCGGTCATGGACTGCCGCGCTTCGCTCGCAGAGACGGGTAAGGGAATTTCTATATTCCTCAAACTCAAAGACTCAGAGTTCGCGCCAGCCGACTTGCCCGGGTCGCGACGAATACTTGGTTTTAGCGTCGAGTTCTTCGACCTGAACCCGGCTGCTCCGACCCGCGTAGACGGCTGATTTGAGCCACTCGCATTCAAGCGTCAAAGCAGAGGCATCCCCCAAGCGCGTGTGCCAAACTTTTTGCGCGCCATCCCACCGGTAGCCGCGCGCCTTGAGCAGGTCTTTGGCGTCAAACGGCGCGTTCGTCGCTTGCAAGCGAAAGGTTGGCGTGAGGACCGATTCGATCAAGCGCGACAGGCCACTGGCTTGGGTCGTTTTAAGTGACGCCATCAACACCGCCAGCAGCGCATGGCAGTCCATCTCGGCACGGTGCGCATCGTAGAAGAATCCGAGGTCGTAGGCCAGCGAGGTCAGCTTGGCCGAGCCGCGGCCCTCTTGCTTCCAGTCGATGTCGGCAAACGAGCACGCCCAATTCAGGGCCGCGAACTGCGGCAGTCGGGACTCAACAAAAGGACGGTCAAAGCCGGCGTTGTGCGCCAGCACCAGGTCGACCCCTTCGAGCATGCGCAGCACCTCAGCATCGTCCAGCCGCTGCCCGCGCAGCATGTCGTCGGTGATGCCCGTGATGGCGATGATTTCGTCGGGCATCGGCATGCCAGGATCTTCCAGACCGTCATACACCTGCACAGCACCGACCGGCTGGCCGGTCAGCAAGTCCACCGTGACGCGCAGCAAGGCCAGCTCGACGACTTTGTCCCGCGCCGCGTTCAGGCCGGTGGTTTCGGTGTCGAGCACCAGCAGCGTTGCCACCGGTCCGGTGGCCGGCGGAAATTCGAACCGGGGTGCCAGGCGGCGTAGGACGCGAAAGTCAGGGTGCGCGTCCAGCACCTTCGCCATGGCTTCGGCGTTAACGTCAGGGTTTGTGTCGGCCTTTGGCTTGGCTGGTATCGGCGCACTGGGCTTCGGAGCCACCTGCAAAGCGATCACCGGCGGCACTGCGGGCATCGGAGCAGAAGCCTCGTCAAAGCCAAAGCCGAGTTGGCGGCTACCTGAAAGGCTCGGTGATTTCATGGGGTTCTCAAAGGTGCTGCGGCTCAGCAGAATGACGGGCGTTGGGCCGCGAGTCTAGCATCGGCAAGGGCTTAACGCAGCACCGCGCTGGCGCTGGCTTCGGTGACCAACGCCTTGGCATCCTCTTCGAGTAAGAAGCCTTCTTTGCGGGCCCGCTCGGCGGCTTGGGTCACTGCGGCCACGTAGCCGTCGTGCGAGCCATAGCGCTCCTCCAAAGAAAGTCGAGTGTCGCGACTGGCGATGCGTTCTTTCGCGTGACGTGCAAACGGCACCATGCCGCCCACATAGTTGCAAATCTGGTCTTTGTGAAACGGCAGTGCGCCATCTGCCGTGATGTTCCAGCCAAGATACGTCCCCAGCGGGGCATCGGCCAACACCACGGGCAAACCGCCGAGCTCGTTGCCATCGGCATTGACCTTGGGGGCCATCATCTTCAGAACTTGTTTGATCTTTGGCGGTGCCAAAGAGGGAATGCCTGAACCGTCGACGGCCTTGAAATCTGGGCCCCAATCGTAGTCATGAACCGGCATGATGAAGTCGCGCTCAGGCAACGTGGGGCGCAAGCCGGGCAGCGCCGGAAAACCCATGGCAACCTTGTGCGCTTCGACCAGCGTGCCCACAGCGAGCATCGGATAACGACTGGCGGGTGGCTCGGTTCCGAGCATCACCCAGTTGCGAAAGTGCACGCGCAGCGCATTGACGGTTTGCGTGTGTGGCATGGGGTTGGCCGGTAAAACCCCTTGTCCAAAATTGTTACCAGGGCACATCGGCCCTTCTTTCGGCAAGCCGACACCCGGCAGGCTTGAATTGAAACCACCCGCGCCGCCGCCGTGGTTACTGCCCGCGATGTAATAACGCTTCACGTTGGCCGGCAAAGGCAGGTCTTGCTTGGCATCGGTGCCGACCCACTCAGGCGTCAGCTTCAAAGCCCAGACTTCAGCTGAGCCAAAGTGCTCCATCACCTTGGGGCAGGTTGTCGTGGCGGTGCAGCGGTCCAAGATTCCGGCAGCAGGAATCCCGCGCAACAGGTCTGGATGCGGCAGCCACCACTGGGGGCCTTCGCTACCCGCTTGATACAACTCAAGAACGCCGTCGGGTTGCGCCCAGCGGAAGTTCAGAGCTATTCGCCGACCCGCGATGATCGGCCACAAGCCGTCATGCACGGTCGCACCAGTTTCATCGCGGTTAAAGCCAAGGTGCAGCCAACCCCGCAAGTAATTGCCCGATTGAGAAACACCCCGGCCAATGCTGTGCTTCACCGTTTTGGCTATCGGATTGGGTGTGCCCACATCGTCGGCCTGCGCCTGTTTGAAGAATGCGCCGACATCACGCCAAGCGGCAAAACCCACACCGAGCACATAGGGGTCCGCCGCGGTGAACACCACTTGGTAAAGACGCTTCGCGTCAAAGCCTTTTTTCAGGCAAATCTGCGTCGCGTCGGGCACACCGGGAAACGGGTTTTGTGCGTCACAACGCGCCCAAGCCCAATCGCTTGCAGCAATGGATTGCTCGTCAATCACCTCGCCGTTCATGGTCTCGCCGGCGCGCGACGTTAATTTGGCTTTGGCGGTCTCCAAACTCATGGGTTTGTAGGGCACGGGGTTGGTTTGAACCATCAGCGGCTGCGAGCCCGGACCGCTGCGGTTGACGATGCGCCCGAGGACTTGGCCCGTGACACGCGATCCATCGACCTGACGCGCAACGGGAACTTGCAAAAACTGCATGCCAGCCACGCTGGCTGTAGGCCTCACCGTGGTGGCGCCAACGTTGTCGCCCTGCCAGGCGCTGGCCAGTTCGATGTCGCCGAAAGCCCGCTCCTGCGGCGCAAAGGGATAGACCCGTCCACGGTTAGGCACGTCGTGCCACATCAAACCGCTGGCCTGTTTCAAGTCAACCGGTTTGTAAATAACGAACGACGCCACGTAACGCACTTTGCCGTCCGCGTCCTTGGCCAATTCGATGTCTTGAATGATGGCGTTGCCCGGCAGCTTGGGGTCCAACTCACCAAAGGCTCTGCCGGCCATCTGCTCATACGCCATGCCGTTTGGTGCGCCAGCCACTGCGGGCATTGGCAGGGTTTCGTCGATCACGATGCGCGTGACGCGCGCCTGCACGGCGCAGGACAAGATCAACAGGCCACCGGCCAAAATTCGGAGGGATTTTTTCATGTCTATGTCCTCAGAGGGATCTAAGCCAGCACGGCTGAATCAGCGTGAATTTTGAGGTGCGTTTTTCAGCAGTTCAGCGACTGGCTCTTTCCACCATTTAGCCTGCCCCGTGGTGCCGTGACCAGCCGTCTGGTCACTGGCCGGCAATAACAAAAGACGACCCTTTGGAACGCGCTTGAGTTCACGTTCCATCACACCCAGTTCAGGCGGATTCCGTTCGTCGTCAGCGGAGTTGATAGCCAGCAGCGTCGCCTTGATTTTTTCTAAGCCGGCCAACGGGTTGTAGTCGCGCGAGGACGCCCATTGGTACAAAAGATCGTTGGCATCCCCCGGCACTGGCGTCTTGAGTCGCAAGTCCAGCAACTGGTCGGCCTTGTCGCTGGTCGGCGCCAGCATTTGCAAAGCTTGATGGCCGCCGCTGGTGGCGGTCGAATAAAACACAGATGCAAATTGCGCGCTGCGCGGCTGGGTGGTGTAGTTGCCGCCCATCCACTCAGGGTCATTGCGGATCGAGTCAATGATCAGTCGCCGCATCATCCAGTTCCGACCTGACATGGGGCTGGGCATGGCGGCCATCGGCACCAACACGTCCATGAAGTCCGGGTGCGTGACGCCCCACATCCATGTCTGCATGCCACCCATAGAATTCCCCAGCACCAAACGCACATGTTTGACGCCCAGCCCTTCGGTGACCAGCCGGTGTTGCGCGGCCACCATGTCGGTGTAGTTGTAATGCGGAAACTTGGCGCGCAAACCGTCTGAGGGCTTGGTCGAACGACCCGTGCCAATCGCGTCAGGCAAGATGATGAAGTACTTGCTGGCGTCAAGCGCCTGCCCCGGGCCGAACAGTTGACCGGCAAACGCCGGTGTCAACAGCCCCGCGCCTGACCCGGCGGTGCCATGCAAAATGATCACAGGTTCACCGGTCGGCTCACCCACCGTGGTGTAACCGATCTTCAGTTCGGCCATGACCTCACCGGTGTGAAAGCGAAAGTCCTTGGCCGTCCAGCTGCCCGGCTTGGGGGCTGGATAGCTTTGCGCCATGGCGCAGAGGGTCACGGTCGACAAAAGCAAACTCACTAATTTTTTTATCCAGCGCTGCATGGTCAGACCTTCAGGTTGAGTCAGAGACAAGCGCAAATTTTAAGACGGCATGCAGCGCCAATGAGGTTTCAACGCCTCAGCGTTTACCCTTTGCTTTGGGCGCGATGCCAGCCATATTGGCGAGCACTTCGCTCACCGAGGCCGTGTCTTGCTGGCTCAAACCTTGGGCCATGGCGGCGCTGTAAATCGGCACGCAAGCACTGAACAAGGGCGTTGGGCAATCCACAGACTTGGCCATGTCGCCGATGACCTGCATGTCTTTTTGCCAGACTTCAACTTTCATGGTCGGCGGCGAATACTCGCTGCGAATCATGAACGGCATGCGCAGACGCATGACCCCCGTGCCGATGACGGGACTGCTGCCAAACAGGTTCAGTACATCTTGCGGATCAAGCCCCATCTTGCGTGCCAGCGTCACCGACTCAGCGCAAGCAACGTTGTAGATGGCGACCAGATGATTCGCTGCAAATTTCATCTTGGTGCCGTTGCCATACGCACCTACATACGGCACGTTGTCGGTGAACACTTTGAGCACTGACTCAACGCGCTTAAAAGCCGCCTTGCTGCCACTGCAAAAAACGGTCCAAGCGCGCTCCTTCATGCGCACCGCCGTGCCGCTGATAGGACAGTCCAGCACCGAGATACCGACGCGGCGCAGCGCCTTGAGAACCTGCTCTTTGTCGTCAATAGGCAGTGTACTGGTCTCCACCACCAACAAGCCCTCGCCCTTGGCGCGCGGCTTGGCTGCAGCGAGCTTTTTGACCGTCTCTGCCAGTGCGAATGAAGTCGACAACGACACGATGACGATGGCCGAGGCATCGGCCACAGCCGTCGCAGATGCGAGTGCCTTGCCGCCGCCGGCTTTGAGCCGCTTGCAAGCGGGTGCTGAGACGTCGTAACCGACAACCGGATAACCACACTTGATGAGCTCTGCGGCCATCGCACTGCCCATGATGCCCAGACCCACAACCCCAATGACTGGCTTGCTCATTCCCTGATCCTTTTTGTTAGTTGTTCGCGACGTGCTCAATACTCGATCCGCTTTGCACTTGACTGACTTAACGACAGCCCAAAATACCGGCGTAAGAATACTCTTCTTAACCGAGCACACGGGTCAAGTGATTGAATGGCATGTTGCGCACATCACCACAGGTCGGTTTCATTACACTGTTGAGACTCGCTTGCCGCTGAATAAAATATACCCACGCCCTCCCTTTAACAAGAAAGACTTTGATGACACAACTCACCCTGGCACAGGCCAATAAGATGATTGATGCGGCCCTAGAGCACTCCCAAAAAATGGGCTACAAGCCCATGGCTGTGGTGGTGTTGGATGACGCCGGCCACGTGAAAGCAACGCAGCGCGAAGACGGCGCCAGCATGTTCCGCGTCGACGTTGCCACAGGCAAAGCATGGGGTGCTGTCGGTATGGGCATTTCCAGCCGCGGCCTCAGCGAGCGCGCCAAAGACAACCCCAACTTCTTTTTGTCGCTGGCCTCCACATCAGGCGGAAAGTTTTTGCCTCAACCGGGTGCCGTGCTGATCAAAAATGCAGACGGCACCATCCTTGGCGCAGTCGGCGCCAGCGGTGGCACAGGCGATGAAGATGAAGCTATTTGCGCCCACGGCGTGTTGGCCGCAGGCTTTAAGACAAGCTGAGTTTCACGCGACTCTAGACGCCGCACTCACCAGGGCTTCTGGAGTCCCGCCGCTTGGCCAAAATCAGCCAGCTCTTGAGCGACCTCAGCAGAGAGCGGTATGCCATTCTGGCGACGGTCTGTGGCCGTGCGATGACCGCGCTCCCCCGGCATCAAGATGTCGCCGTTTTCTTCGCGTGCCGGCAAGTTCTTCAGCGTGGCCACCGTGCGCGCGACCTCGCTACGGAACGTCTCTTCCGGGCAGAACCTGAAGGCGTCGATTGCAATGATGCAGGCATTTTGCTGATGTTTTCGTCCGCCCGGTTTACCCGAAAAAAATTCTGACACCAAAGGATTCATCACCAGCAGGCTGGTGATGAGTTCGAACATCAGCGCTAGGCCCGAACCTTTGGGCCCGGCAAAAGGCAAGGGAATAGCCGCTTGTTGAGGATCAGTCGTCGGGTTGCCCTTGGCGTCGAGCGCGAGACCTTCAGCCAAAACTTTGTTGAGTAGCTTCGCTTGATTGAGCTGCCCCATGGAGACGATGCTTGAGGCCATGTCCAAAACGATGGGCTCGTTCAGCGCCCCTGGTGCCGCAATAGATAAGGGTGCCGTAGACACGCCAGCCACGCGTGTCCCGTGGTAGGCCATCATGGGAATGGAGGCGGAATAAGCGATGCCGATCATGCCCTGCTGTGCCAGCTGTTGGGTGTAGTAACCGAGCGCGCCGGTGTGCGTCGTCGCCCGCACCAGTACCAAGCCCAAGCCGACCGCACGGGCTTTCTCAACCGCACGTTCGACAGCTTGGCCCATGGCCACGGCGCCCGCGCTGGCATCGGCATCCATGATTTGCACGGCCACCGTGTCGTGGGTGACACGCAGATTCGGCGCCTTGTTAATGACGCCCTTTTGAATGAAGTTCAAATAGAAGCCAACACGGCTAACGCCATGCGAGTCGACGCCACGCAAGTCGGCCCAGACCAAGGCATCTGCGACAACCGCCGCATGGTCAGCCGACAAACCGGCATGCTCAAAAATCTTGGCGGTATAGCGTTTGAGCAGTCCCTCGGAGACAACGATGGTGGAGGTCATTAACGTTCAATCTTCCGGCCGTCGATCACTTGACGCCATTTTTTCAGCTCGTTGGACACATAGGTATTCATCTCCGCAGCTGAATTGACTTGCGGCTCTCCGCCGAGTTCGCGCAAGCGACGTGAAACATCTGGGTTGCTGACCATTTTTCGAACCTCGCTGTTCAACGCATTGACGATCGACTCCGGCGTTCCACCCGTGGCGGCCAGACCGATGAATGAGTAGACCTCGTAACCCGGCAGACTCTCCGCGACCGTGGGCAGTTCTGGCATGGCTTTGTAGCGCTCGTGGCCGGTTGAGGCCAAGGCACGTAACTTTCCGCTCTTGATCAGCGGGAGGGACAAAGTGGGGGCTTCGAAGATCAGATCAACTCGCCCTCCGAGTAACTCGCTCAAGGCACTTGTGCCGCCTTTGGTGGGGATGTGAACCGTCTCAATGCCACCCATGACGTTCATCAATTCCGCCGAAAGGTGGCTGATGGAGCCGATGCCTGAGGTGGCGTAATTCAGCTTCCCCTGGTTGTTCTTGGCGTACGTCAACAGCTCCGCAAAAGTCTTGAACGGCGCATTGGCGGGGACATTCACGATAAAGGGGTAAGACGTGACCATCGACACCATGGCGAGGTCTTTGACGTAGTCAAACTGAGGCATCTTGGCCAAGGCGGCCGCGGCCGGATAAGCGCCCGTCACCAGCAGCAAGGTGTAGCCGTCCGGCTTGGCTTTGGCCACCAATGCAGCACCCACCATGCCGCCAGCACCAGGCTTGTTCTCGACCACCACCGGGACGTTCAATCCCTCGCTCAGCTTTTGCCCGATCAGGCGAGCCATGATGTCGGCCGAGCCGCCGGGCGCAAAAGGACAGACCAGTGTGATGACCCTTGATGGATAGGTTTGCGCCCAGGCTGGCGCAGGCAGAACCGCTGTTAATGTCACCAGCATGAGTGCGCTTGTGAAGACTCTTTTTAAATTCAATCTCATCGAAATTCCAGTAAAAATATGACTCAATAAAACCCCAGAAGCCTACTGACGCTCCATGTTCATGGTGCTCACGAGGCTCGTCCATTTATCGACCTCGCTGAAAAGCTTGTTGCGTAGCTCCGCAGGTGTTCCGCCACGCGGGTCGATGCCCAAGTCCTGGAAACGTTTTTGAACATCAGGCAAGGCCAGTACAGCGTTCACCTCTTTGTTCAGTCTGTCGATGATGGCTTTGGGCGTTTTGGCCGGTGCAGCCAAGCCGTTCCAAGCATTGACGTCGAAATCTTTGACGCCACTCTCCATCATGGTGGGCACGTCCGGCAAACCCACAAAGCGCTTTCCAGACGACACGGCAATGGCGCGCAGTTCACCGCCCCGAATCAGGCTCAGTGCTGGCGAGACCACCTCAAAAACAACGTCAATGTCTTTGCCCTTGAGGGCCGCGAAAAGCGCCGGTGTTGCCTTGTAAGGCACGACAGGCGCATCCACGCCAGTGATGCTCTTGAACAAAGTGGCCGCCATGTGCTGCCCACTGCCGATGCTGACGGTGCCAATGTTGGTCTTGCCCGGATTGGCTCGAGCCTTGGCCATGAAATCGGCCATGGTCTTGATGTCGGAACTTTTGTCCACCAGCACGACGAAGTCGACCGCACCCATGTTGGCAATCGACTCAAAGTCTTTCTTCACGTCAAACGGCAGCTTCCGAAACGACGCCGCACTGATCGCGTTGCCGGAGTTCAGGTGCAGCAAGGTGTAGCCGTCAGGGTCAGCCTTGGCCACCAAGTCGCCCGCCATGATGCCGCCCGCGCTGGGCCGGTTTTCCACAATCACGGGCTGTCCCATGGACTCTGTTAACTTTTGCGCCACCAGCCTGGCCGTGATGTCGGCGACACCGCCCGGTCCATAACCCACGACCAGACGAATCGGTTTGCTGGGGTAGGTTTGTGCAGCTGCCGTGCCAAGGTTCATGGCGATGCATAACGTCATCAGTAAACGAATCATGATCTTGCCCTTGTGAAAAGTCTAAGCCGTGAGGAGACCCGCCGCCACCAGGGCTTGGCGGATCCGTTCGATTTCGGGCGCCTGAATTTTGACCAATGGGGGCCGCACCACGGCACGCGGAAGTTTGCCAAGTAACACCAGCGCCTCTTTCATGCGGTTGTGCATGTCCACAAACGGCTCCGCATAAAAAACCTCTGCCGTGTGATAAATGCGCTCATGAATCTGCTGGGCCAAGGCCAAGTCCTTGGCCTGCACTGCTTGGAAAAGTTGAGCCTGCAAGTCAGCGATGACTGAGCCGCTGCCAGACAACAAGCCATTGCACCCGAGTACCAGGGAGCTGAACAGCCAAGCGCTGTGCGTGCTCAAGACGTTCACAGCTGACTTTCGGCTCTGCAGTGCGCGAATCTGGCGGTCGGCCAACTGGGCGTTTCCGCACCAGTCTTTGATCGCCACCAAGGTGGGTACCGCCTCGACCATCTTGATGAGGGTTGGCAGGGGGTAGCCCTGACCACCACTGGGCGCATATTGAAAAGCGATGAGTGGCAAGTCGGTCACGTCGGCGATGCGTTTGAAATGCTCAATCGCCATTTCAGGCCGCTGGCCAAAGGTGTAAATAGCCGGAGGGAATACCAACAAAGCGGAGGCACCGCCTTCATCCGCCATCTTGGCCAGCCGTTGCGCCTCCATGCTGCCATCCGCATAAATGCCATTGACGATGGGTAAACGCTCGCCAATCTCATCTTGCGTGATGGCAAGCACACGCTTTTGTTCCTCAAACGTGCACGATGCCACTTCAGTTGAATGGGCATTGGTGGTGATGGCACTGATGCCGCTGACGCTGGTGACATCACGCAAATGGGAACGGTAGCTGGCCTCATCAATTGACAAGTCGTCGTTAAACGGAAGTAGCACCGCTGGAATAACACCATGCGGCTTGAACTGATGGCGGGCTGTCATGAACGCTCCAAAGGATTTAACTTAATTTTTTATCGTATAACATTCGCGACATTCTGTGACTAGAAAAATCCCTAATCCCCAAGGGCTGGAGCGACGATGCAAAGAGACGTATTTTTTGATTCGGATGGCCTGAAACTCGCTGGCGTTCTGCACACGCCTGACGATATGAAACCCGGCGAGCGCAGGCCAACCATTGCGGTATTGCACGGTTTTGGCGGCACCAAAAATGGGGGCGTTCCGCCAGCGGTGGCCGCCATCCTCGAGGACATGGGCTATGTGGTGCTGCGCTTCGACATGCGCGGTTGCGGCAACAGCCAAGGCACGCCCGGCCGAGTGATCTGCCTCGAGCAGGTTCAAGACACGCGAAATGCCATTTCATTTCTGGAAACGTGCGCGGAAGTTTCGAAGACAAAAATTGGCGTCTTGGGATTTAGTTTTGGCGCTGCCGTGGCGGTCTACACCGCAGGTGTTGACGACCGTATCGCCGCATGTGTGTCGGCCGGCGGCTGGGGAAATGGCGAAAAGAAATTTCAAAAACAGCATGCTTCGCCAGAGGCGTGGAAAAAATTCTCAGACATGCTTCAGCGCGGACGCGCCGAGCTCAAGCGAGGCATCTCTATCGATGTTCCGCGCTTTGACATCGTCCCCATTCGACCCGGCATGCGGAACCATCTCGCAGACGGCGCGGTGATGTCCTTCCCATTCGATGTCGTGGAAAGCATGTATACCTTTCGCGCCAACGACGTTGTCGCCAACATTGCACCCAGGCCCCTGCTGCTGATGCACCCGGCCAATGACACAGTCACACCCACCGAACAGTCGATTGACATGTTTCAGTTGGCCGGTCAGCCCACCGATTTGCATTTGTTTGCGGAAGTCGATCACTTCATGCTCGCCGAGAACAATCCCATCGTGCAAGGTGTACTGTCGAACTGGTTGGGAAAATATTTCCCGCTGTCTGAATCCTCAACGAAGTGAACCGGCTGTTGACATAACTGCGTTCACGTGGAGCCCTTGATTCATGCCACAAAATTTACACTGCGTTGAAGGCGTTTCCCTGACGAGACCCTTTCAGATTCGCAGGCTGGGGCACTTTGGAATCAACGTTGCATCGGTCGACGTGGCACTGGATTTTTACAGCCGCTTGCTTGGATTTGAACTCTCAGATGAACTCGACTTTGGTCCACGTGTTCCTGAAGCACTCAAAGCACAGGTAGGCGCAACGCGTGGTGTTTTCACCCGCCACGGCACGGACCACCATTCCTTTGTACTTTTCCCCAAGCGCGCTGTAGAGGCCAGTAACCCACACTACGGTTCCTATCCAGAACTCATGGTCAACCAGATCACCTGGCAGGTTTCCTCCTTGCGTGAAGTGGTCGATGGTTTCAAATGGTTCAGCGAGCAGGGCTTGAAAATTTTGCGGTCTGGCCGCGATACACCGGGCTCCAACTGGCATATTTACCCAGCGGATCCTGACGGTCATGTGAATGAGCTTTATTACGGCATTGAGCAAATCGGATGGGCCGGCATTTCAAAACCCCTCGCCATGCACGGCATCCGCTACATGCAACCGCCAGAACTGCCACACCGGTCTGAATTTGCTGAAGTCAATGCAGCCTTGCAACAAGGCTTGCCCCTGGATGGCGGCTACCGCCGAAAAACACCGCAGCCTGAGACTTTCGACGTCGGCGGCGTCTTGTTGGCGCGGCCATTCAAAATCACCAAAATCGGGCCCGTTCGGATCTTTGTGAAAGATGTCAACGAGGCTTTGGATTTTTACCAAAGAACGCTGGGGCTGAGCCTGACCGAAGAAGTCATCTACGAGGGCCACCGTTGCGTTTTCCTTCGCGCCAACACCGAGCACCATTCGTTGGCCATCTACCCTGTCGCGCTGCGCAGCGTTTTAGGTCTAGCCGACAACTCCAGTCTGTTTGGTTTTGGCGTGCAGCTCGGAAGCTACGCCCAACTGCGCGATGCCGTGGCCTTCCTCGGGCAAGCGGGTCTGCACTTTACAGAACTGCCCCAAGCGTTGTTTCCGGGCATGGGCCACCACGTGTGGCTCACTGATCCAGACGGCTATCTGGTACAGCTCTTTTGGGAAATGGAGCAAATCGGCTGGGATGGCAAGCCGCGCCCCGCCAATTTGCGCAGGTCATGGGATGCTGACCCAACGCAATGGCCGACCACCCTCAGTCCGCTCAGCGATAGCTTCGCGGGGGAAGTTTTTTTGGGTCCGCTGAACTGAGCCGCCCGCGACCATCACTCCGCTTTAAGGTTCGCAGAGGTGATCACGGCCGTCCATTTCTCCGTTTCCATCTGATTCCGTCGCAAGGCATCTGCCACGCTTCCGCCCAGCGGCTGAATACCCAATGCATCCCAGCGCTGAACCAGCTCTGGCGTCTTCAGCACGGCGTTGATTTCAGTATTGAGCTTGCTGACAATCGCCGGCGGCACACCACGTGCTGCCGAGATGGTGTACCAAGGTACAGAGGAGTAGCCGGGTACGCCGGCTTCGTCCAAGGTGGGCACATCTGGCAAGCTGGCGTTGCGGGCTGTTCCCGTCACCGCCAGCGCGCGAACCTTACCGCTCTTCAGGTGGGGGTGGGCCGTTCCGAGACTTTCAAACAGCATGTCAACTTGGCCTCCGAGCAAATCGGCCATGGCGGGAGCGCCACCTCGATACGGGACATGCACATAGTCCACCTTCGCCATGTAGCGAAACAGTTCAGCCGCCATGTGCATGGCTGACCCATTCCCCGCAGACCCATAGCTCATTTTTCCGGGTTGGCTGCGCAGCGTGACCAGGAGTTCTGCCACCGACTTGATGGGGGACTTCTGATTGACGATCAGCACACTTGGACTCTCTGCAATCAAGGCAACCGGCTGAAGATCTTTGAGCGGGTCATAACGCAAATTACTGTACAACTTGACGGCCCCGTTGTGCGCAATGGTGCCCAGCATCAGGGTGTAGCCGTCCACCGCACCCTTGGCCACCAACTCACCGCCAAGATGGCCGCCAGCGCCGGTCTTGTTTTCGATCAACACGGGCTGACCCAAACGAGGGCCAAGTCGTTCAGCAACCGTGCGGGCCAGCAGATCTGCGGGTCCGCCGGCCGCGTACGGCACGATCAACTTGATGGGCTTTGAAGGGTAAGAATCCTGCGCAACCGCGAGGGATGCAGCAGCCACAAGACCCCATGCCAAAAGCAATTTACCAAAGTCTTTAACCATGATGTCCCCTTAGTCGAGTTGCAGATTGGCCGCTTGGATCACACGATTCCATTTGGTCGTTTCGATTTTGAAAAATGCGGCGGCTTGCTCGGGCGTATTGGGCTGATAGTTGATGCCGAGCTTGTCGTATCGCGCCATCACATCGGGCAAAGCGAGCACACGCTGAACGTCTTTGTTGAGCTTGTTCACCAACGCCGCCGACACGCTGGCGGGTGCGGCCAGCGTGAACCACGAGGTTCCGCTGTAACCCGGTACCCCGGCCTCGGCGATGGTCGGCACCTCAGGGAAACGCGGATCGCGCTTGGCACCGGTGACGGCCAAGGCACGCAGCTTGCCGCTTTGTACGTGCGGCATACCGGACGACATGTTGTCAAACATCACTTGCACCTGACCGCCTATCAGGTCGATCAAGGCTGGGCCGCTACCTTTGTACGGAATGTGATTCAGCCGCGTGCCGCTGGCCAACTCGAACAGCGCGGTGACCATGTGCACGGAAGACCCGGCACCTGCCGATGCGTAGTTGACCTGGCCTGGATGCGCCTTCGCATCTGCTAAAAAATCAGCGAAGGATTTGTAGGGTGAGCTAGCCGGCACCAGCACCAGGTTGGGTGCTTCACCGATCACGATGACAGGCTGCAACTCCGTCCCCGGGTTGTAGGCCAATTTTCGATAGCTGGTGTAGGCCGCGTGAATGCCAATGGTGCCGATCAGCAGCGTGTAGCCATCACCCGGCGCCTTGGCCACGATCTGTGCGCCCACATGTCCGCTGGCCCCGGGCTTGTTGTCCAGCACGATATTTTGACCATACACCGCCCCCAGTCGCTCCGCAAGGATCCGTCCCAATATGTCCGTGGCACCGGCTGGCGCAAAGGGCACGACCAAGCGAATCGGCTTGCTGGGATAGTCTTGCGCCATCACGCCGCTGACCGAGCCGAGCAGCATGGACAGCAGAGCGATCAGCAAACCGCGACCCCAAATTGTCTTCAAGAACTGCGTCATGTTTGCCCCTTCAGTTGTGCCAAAGTGATGACTGGACGTTGCGCGTAAGGCAGGTCCCATTCGTGACAATTACGGCCGTCCACGATGTGCACGGGTAGATTGATGACGGCGGGCACCGCTTCGCCGCGCAGGTGGCGCACCGCACATTCTGTCGCAAGGTGTGCCATCTGCATGGCGTTGAAATCGGCCGTGGCCAACATATGACCCGCGGCGATGGCCTGGATCGCTTGCGGTATGGCATTGACGCCGACGACCGGCACGTGGCGACCGACTGCATCCAACGCCTCCAGCACGCCGATGGCCATGATGTCGTTGGCCACCAGACACGCATCCAAATGCGGATGCTCACTGAGCCACGTGGCGGTTCGTTCGCGAGCCAAGCCTTGCACGTAATCTCCAGCTATCACGCCTTCGATGCGAATGCCAGGATACCGCTGGGCTGCAGCCCTGAAACCACGCAGTCGTTCTTTGCTGGTGAAAGAGTGTTCATGCCCCGTCACGACCAACACCCGCCCCTGACCATACAGATGCTGGAACAGATAGTCGGCGATGGACTGGGCCAACTGATAGTCATCAGAGCCCACGTAGCTGACGCTCGGCACAGCGGCAATCGGATTGACAAAGCCAACCAACGGAATGCCCGCCACAGCAATCCGCCGAATAGCCGCATCGACCAAGCTCACATGGACAGGCGAGAAAATGAAAATATCGGGCCGCTTTGGCATCGCCAGCGCCAGATCAATCAGCGCGCTTTGCTCATCAGGGTCATCGCCTTTTTTCGGAACAAAGTGCAGGACCTCCGCACCGAACAGCGCCGCGGCCCGCTCGGCACCCAGCCGCGCTGCGCCATAGGCAGGGTTCGTCAGGTTTTTGGTGAAGACTGCGGCGAGCATCTCGACCTGCGAATCAAATCATGCCGCCGTTCGGCTGGATCACTTGCCCGTGGATCCACGAGGCCTTGGCGGAAGCCAAGAAGCTCACGACCTCGGCAATTTCATCGGGTGTGCCAATCCGGTTGAACGGGCTCATCCCAGCCGCCTTGGCTTTGGCCTCGTCGGTTTTGCCTGCGCGGAACAAATCAGTGTCCACCGGTCCTGGTGCGACCGCGTTGACGCGCACGCCCCGGCCCGCCAATTCCTTGGCCATGGAGCGCACCAAACTTTCGACCGCCGCCTTTGTCGCTGTGTACGGACCACCGCCCGGAATACCGACACGCACCATGGATGTGGTCAGCGCAATGATGTTGCCGCCGTCAAGCACATGCTGGGCCGCAGCGCTCAGCACATTGAAAGCGCCAACGATGTTGACTTCCACCAGTTGCCGAAAAGCTTCCGGCTTGAATTGCGCCACGGGACCTGGCGGCACGTTGATGCCGGCGTTAGCGACCACACAAGAAGGTGCCGCACCGAAGTCACGGGCCACATCAGCAAAAGCTTGAGCCACCTGCGCTGAATCGCAAATGTCCACGGCATACCCTTTGATCCGGGAGCCGCCCAAGTTGGCAGGCAGGTTGGGCGCGCTGCTGACATAGGTGTAAGCGACGTCATAGCCGGCCTCAGCCAACTTATGGACGCAGGCGGCACCAATGCCGCGTGTGCCTCCGAAAACAAGTGCGATCTGTTTGCTCATGTGAAATCCTTGGAAGTAAAAGAGATAGTTGAATCGATGAAATCTGTGTTCGGCTGAAATTGGAAAACATGCCCACCGACACCATAAACGATGCGCATGCGCTGACCCACGATGAGCTCATGCAAGCTGGCACCTGTCAGCGGCGAGAAGATTCGCGGGCCTTCGTCAAGCTTGATCAAACCCTCCAGATAGGGCAGCTCAGCATCAAAGCCGGGTGCTGGAAAATGCGTCAGAGTGAATGCGACCAGCGTACCGAAGCCAGAGGCTTCGCGCCATTCGGTCGGGCCTTCTGAAAAGAGGCTCAAAGGGCGCGGGTAAAACTGATAACGCTGACTCTGCAGGTCGTACTGCAGCATCAAACGCTGATGCTTTACACCCTCCCAGAATGGCGCAGTTGTGTCGGTAATGGTGATTGGCGGCTTGCTCTTACTCATGCTCCCGCCTCCAAAACCAAGGCGCTACTGCAACCCCAATTGCGACCATACTGGATCACACCAATACCCGTGACGAGAGCGTTCTCGGCGCGCCGCAATTGGCGCGCGCCTGCGCGGCCCAATAATTGATCCACGGCCTCTGCGAGGTTGACACCCCCGCCAGCCAGGCCCGGCTGACCCGCCGAAATCTGTCCCCCGCCAGTGTTGATGGGCAGGTCCCCGTTGATGCTCACATCAGTATTCAGGACGAAATCTTGGGCCTGACCGGTCTTGCAAAATCCGATCTGTTCAAGTTGCAGGATAAGTGCGATGTAGAAATCATCATAGGGATGAAAGGATTGCACATCTGATACGACCATGCCCGCACTCTTCAGGGCTGCAGGTCCCACCTCAGAAAATCCTGTCACCGTGATGTCTTCGATATCGCCGCGTGGATCAAAGTTGATGCACTCACGGTATGCAATCGGATGAACGAAACGTTTAAAGCCTAACGCTCGCGCCCTCTCAGTTGACATCACCATGAAAGCGTTTGCGCCATCGCAACGCATCACGCAGTCGAGCAACCGCAGCGGATCCGAGATCATTCGCGAGTCAAGATAGTCACGCTCCGTCAGCGGCATGCGCAGCGCCTCGCAGGCATTTTCATTCAGCATGGCTCCGTTACGCTGTGCCACGGCGAGTTTGGCCATCGCTTTTTCAGGGAGGCCATGGCGTGCCGCATAGGCCGACGTTAAGAGTCCGAACGAGACCGGTAACCCGTAGCCGAAGGGGTCAAAAAACTCAGCTCTGTAGCCGCTCTGGACCGTCGAGAACTTGGTCGAAGGTGCATCAGCAGCAAGGCAAAGAACGGTCTCAGACAATCCGCTGTGAATCGCAGCAGCGGCCCGCGCAATGTTGCCACCCACCGAACAACCGCCGATGTCAGTGACCTGGGCCCAGCGCACCGACAAACCCAAGGTTTCGCAGATCACGCTGGTCCAGAAAGCGTTACCCGCTTCAGAATTGGCCAATGTAGTGGCCAGCCCGTCGACCTGCCAACGCTCCATACTGCACTGTTTGAGCAATAGCGCGGTGACCTCCGCGCCCAGTTCAAGCGCCGTCTTTCCGCTTCTGCGCACGGAGGGCAACTGAGAGCAGCCCACGATGGCAATACTGCGGTCACGTAGCCAGTTCATGAAAATCCCCTCACTTGCTGTCCGCTAGAGACCTTGTTATTAATTAGCACCGCGTAGCCCTAGCTTGGCGATGATCGGACGCCATTTCGTAATATCGTTGCGGATCAAACTGTCGAAATCCTTGGCGCTACCAGTCTTGACAGCAATTCCAGAATCCTCAAGTTTTTTTGCCGTCGCCGGGTCCGCGAATGCGTTGCGGATGTCTGTGTTGAGCTTGGAGACGATGGCCGGATCCATATTGGCGGGCCCCAACACGCCAAACCAGTTACTCACCACGTAGCTCGAGAGCCCCGCTTCTGCGATCGTCGGCACCTCCTTGAACGCCTCGGAGCGAGTCGAACTGGTCACCGCGATAGGACGCACCGTGCCGGCGTTGATCATGGTTCGAGCCCCAGGGATGGTATTGAAGCTCAGTGGAATGTGGCCACCAGCCAGTGCGACGATGGACTCGCCATCGCCTTTAAAGTGCACCGGCGTCATCTTCACACCGGACAGCGCAGAAAAAAGTTCCCCCGCCAAATGGACGGAGGTTCCGGCACCTGCCGTACCGTAAGACAAGGTATCGGGCTTGGCCTTGCCAGTCGCGATGACGTCGGCCACCGTCTTGAGGGTAGCGTCACGTTTAGCCAGCAGAACATTGGCAATCTCCGTCACTTGCGTGATGGGGGTGAAGTCTTTCAACGTGCTGTACGGCAACTTGTCATAAATTAGCTCGTTGATCGCATGACCGCTGGTCACCATAATCAGCGTCTTTCCATCCGGAGCTGAGCCCACCAGCTGGCGTGATGCAATTGTTCCAGCGGCCCCAGGTCGATTCTCCACAATAACAGTCGTCCCCCACATGTCTCCCAGCTTGAGCGCAAGTTGGCGCGCAACGATGTCGGTCGCACCGCCTGCCACGAACGGAACCAGTATGCGGGTCGTCCCATGGCTGTCCTGGGCTGTGGCCCATGCGCCATGCGCCAGCAGCCCGAATAGCGCAAATTGGATCCAAATTTTGCAATTTTTCATACTAGCTCTCCTTGTTTTTTGCTCTGTGATCAAAGTCTAGGTCGCAGCCGATTCGGATTGCATGGCGCGAATTTCGTCCTCACGCATATTCAACAGCGAAGATAAAACTTCATATGTATGTTCGCCACTGGTTGGCGGCGCAGTGTAAATATCAAGTGGCGTCGCTGACATACGCATCGGCGAAGCGATCAGCGGCACGGTGCCGCCGCTTGAGTGGGGGGCCTGCACCACCAAGCCCCGCGCCTCAATTTGTGGGTCAGCGAACACATCGGACATCTCGTTGATCGGTCCAGCCACCAGGCCCGCAAGGCCAAGGGTTTGCAACCAGTCCTCACGAGGGCGGTCTGCGAACACTGGCCTGAGTTCATCCATGAGCGCACGACGGTGAACCACGCGCTGACCGTTGGTGGTGAACCGCGGGTCATCTGCTAACGCGTCCCGACCTATGACGCTGCACAGTTTTCGGAACTGTACGTCGTTACCGGCAACCATGACGATGTGCCCGTCGCTACATGCAAAGGCATTCGAGGGCGAAACGGAGGGCGCACCGTTGCCAAAGCGTTGCGGATTTTCCCCCGATACGAGGTAGTGCATGGCCTGGTGCGACATCGCCGCCAATTGTGCGTCGAACATAGAAATATCGATGTATTGACCTGGTGCGCCCACCCCACCCTTGGCGTCCCGTGCATAAAGTGCGGACTGGATTGCAAGGGCAGCATACATGCCCGACACCATATCGGAGAGCACCATACCGACCTTGAGCGGCCCCCCACCAAGGACATCATCGGGATGACCGTTCACGCTCATCAGGCCACACATTGCCTGTAACAGCGTGTCATAGCCTAAGCGGTGACGATGCGGTCCTGTCTGTCCGAAAGCAGTGATTGATGCGTAGACGATGCGGGGATTAATTTTGGCGATCGACGCATAGTCAAGCCCGTATTTGGCGAGGTTTCCCACCTTGAAATTCTCGATGAAAACGTCGGAGATCGCTGCCAGCTCGCGAATGACTTTTTGTCCCGTCTTGGATGAAACATCGATAGCAATCGACTTCTTGTTGCGGTTAGTGCTCAGGAAATACGAGGATTCCTGCGTCGGGGTGCCCTTACCGTCCTTAAGGAATGGCGGACCGAGCCGACGCATGTCGTCACCCCTTCCGGGCTGCTCCACTTTGATCACCTCCGCGCCTAGGTCGCCCAAAAGCTGAGTCGCCCATGGGCCAGAAAAAACACGACTCATGTCGAGAACACGAATGCCCGCAAGCGGGCGTAGATCGGGTTTAACTTGCATCTCCTTTAATTTCACTTTTTGTTTTGTGCTTTATCGCCCCATTTCAGGCGACGAACGGTTTTCCATAAACAGGTTCTTTGTAAGCGATCGGAGGCAGTTGCCAAGTCCCTGTCGAGGGTGGCCTAACATCTGCGTCCACGTGCACGTCAATCACGCAAGGGCGTTTATTGCGCAAGGCCTGCTCCACCGCGGGGCCTAACTCGTTCGGGCGCGTGACGGTGTAGCCATCGGCACCGCAGGCTCGGGCCCAGGCGGCGAAGTCGGGGTTGTAGCGTTCACCGGTTTCGCCTTTGTAAAAGGCTGTCCCGATTTCACGACCATTGAACAAGCCGTGCTGAATGTCGCGGATCGCGCCCCAAGCAAAGTTGTTCCAGACAATCCAGACCACCGGCAAGTTGTATTCGACCGCAGTGCACAACACGTAAGGGGCCATGGTGAAACCGCCATCGCCGACCACGGCGACACAAGGGCGGTCAGGTGCCGCCAGCTGCGCACCCATGACGCCGCAGACGCCGAAGCCCATCGAAGAATAGCCCCAGCTGTTGAGCATGCTCTGGGGACGTTTGGATTTCCAGAACTGCATGAACCAGTTGTGGTGAACGCCGGAGTCCAGCGCCAGAATCACGTCATCAGGCAATATTTTTTGCAAGGTGCCGACCACAAATTCAGGCCGCAGGGGGTTGGTTGAATC
>CANCLK010000001.1 GCA_947378785.1 Comamonadaceae bacterium | reverse complement strand
GTGAGACCGAATCTTCTTTGATCTTGTCGGCAGAAAAGTGGCTTCCGTGACATGAGCCGCCATGGCTGGAGCGCCTTGAATCTCAATCCGCATGTTGTTTGGACTGCTGACCCGAACGGTCAGGTGGACTACCTTAGTGAGCGTTGGAGTGCATGGACGGGCAAAAGCGGTTTGAGTGATGCATGGGCCGATTCTGTTCACCCAGACGACCTGCCGCAGATCGCTGAATCTTGGCATTGCACCGTGTCGCATGGCAAACTTTTCGACGTCGAGCATCGGCTCTGCATGCGCGACGGGAATTACCGTTGGATGAGATCTCGTGCGGTGTCACATCGCGACAGTGCCGGCGTCATCGACTGCTGGTATGGCGCGACTGAAGACATTGATGAGCGCAAGCGCGCCAATGATGCGTTACGGGGCAGCGAAGCCGCGTTGCAGGCCCTGACCCTGTCGCTGAACCAACAGATAAAACGCCGCACTGACGAACTGACCGAGCTCAACCGGCACTTGCAGTGTGCCCGTGAAGAAGAGCGAAATCGTCTGGCCGGTGCCTTGCATGACGATTTGGGTGCCTTGTTCACGGCCGCTAAGTTTGACGTGGCGCGGCTGAAGTCGGCGTTGGCGCCGCTGTCGCCCGACATTGCCGCCCGTTTCAGCCACTTTTCGCAGATGCTGGACAAGGGCATTGACCGCAAGCGCCGCCTGATTGAAGATCTGCGGCCTTCTTCCTTGAGCTCGCTCGGGCTGGTGCAAGCGTTGACGATATTGATCAATGACTTCACCCGTGCGCACGGCATCCAAGTTTGCGTCGAGCTTGAAGAATTGCAGCTGAAATCCGCAGTTGAGCTGACTATTTACAGGCTGGTACAAGAGGCGCTTAACAACGTAGCCGCTTACGCCAAGGCCGGTCACGTGCGGGTGCGCCTGTCACGCGAAGCTGGTGAACATGTAGAGATTAGCGTGACGGACGACGGCGTTGGTTTCGATGCCTTATCTGGGCGCATTGCCATGCTGGGATTACTGGGGATGCATTACCGTGTCGAGGCCGAAGGTGGGCAATTCGCAGTGAAGTCCAGCCACCAATGTGGCACCACTCTGCTGGCATGCTTCCCTCTTGATGAGCTATCTGGGGCTCTGGCTTTTGAATTAGGATGAAAGCTAGGAGTTTCATCATGAGCAGTTTTCTTTTTCGCCGTGTCGGTTTGGCGGTTCTTGCCTCGGCCTCCTTATGGCTTGTCGGTTGTGGCGGCATGATGCCAGCCGCAGATAAAAGTAATCTTCTGACCTTCACAACGCAGATGCGTGGTGGCAATGAGGTTCCACCGGTGGCCTCCATCGCTACCGGGCAGGTGGATGCCGTCCTTAACACCGACACCAACGTGTTGCGCTGGAAGGTGTCTTATTTTAATTTGAGCGGTCCCGCTAGGGCGGGGCATTTCCATGGGCCTGCTGCCGTTGGCGCGAACGCGGGTGTGGTGTTGCCGTTTCCGGGGCTGATGAGCAGTCCGATGGAAGGTTCTGCCACACTCACCGCCGCGCAAGTGACCGATTTGATGGCCGGGCGCTGGTACGCCAATATTCACACCGCAGCCCATCCCGGTGGTGAAGTTCGTGGGCAAATGACTTTGCGACGGTAGCCCAACCCGTCAAGTCGAGCGAAGCGCGGTACTCGCTGCTTGCCCGGCGCAATAAAGGGCCATTCTTCTAGATTCGTGCTTTTTTGGGTAGAAACCCTACAATGTCCGGCTATTCAGAATCGCCATGAACGCCCCCATCGACGTCTCCTTTTTCGCGCGTGCCGCCAAGCCGCTGACCAGTTACCGCAAGTACTGGGCAGCCCGATTTGGCACGGCCAAGTTTTTGCCAACCAGCCGCGAGGAAATGCAGGCGTTGGGATGGGACAGTTGCGACATCATCATCGTCACCGGCGACGCTTACGTTGACCACCCGAGTTTTGGCATGGCGGTCATTGGTCGCATGCTCGAAGCGCAGGGCTTTCGGGTCGGCATCATTGCCCAGCCCGACTGGCAAACCGCTGAGCCCTACAAGCTGTTGGGCAAGCCGAATCTGTTCTTCGGCGTCACGGCCGGCAACATGGATTCGATGATCAACCGCTACACGGCAGACCGCAAAATCCGCAGTGACGATGCCTACACGCCGGGCGACATGGGCGGCAAGCGGCCTGACCGCGCCGCGCTGGTCTATTCACAGCGCTGCCGCGAAGCCTACAAAGAAGTACCGATTGTATTGGGCGGCATCGAAGGCTCGCTCCGGCGCATCGCGCATTACGACTACTGGTCTGACAAAGTCCGCCGCAGCGTGGTGGTCGACGCCAAATGCGACCTGCTGCTGTATGGCAACGCTGAGCGCGCGATTGTCGAAATCTCCCATCGCTTGGCTGCCAAAGAACCGATCGCCAACATCACCGACGTTCGCGGCACCGCCTTCATTCGCCGTCAAGGTGACGAGACCGCGCAAGGCTGGTTCGAGATTGATTCCACCAATGTCGATGCGCCAGGCAGGGTCGAAGCCCACGTCAATCCGTACCTGATGATTTCGGAGCAGGCCAAAGAGCAGGGCGCCACTTGCGCCCGCGAAGACGAAGCTGCTGATGTGGCCGTCAAGGCCGAAGCCGCTGGCTCGCCAGTGCTCAAGGTAAAAACACCGCCGCTGGCCAACCCCGCCATCAAGCCGCTCACCTTTGTGCAGAACCCGAGCTTGCCGTCCATGCAAGGCAAGATCAAAGTGCCGCCGCGTGACCGTTCGGTGATTCGGCTGCCGTCTTACGAGCAGGTTCGCAGCGACGCCGTGCTCTACGCCCACGCCAACCGCGTGCTGCATCTTGAGACCAATCCCGGCAATGCCCGCGCGCTGGTACAGGCCCACGGAGAAGGCGTCACCGCCCGCGACGTGTGGATCAACCCGCCGCCGATCCCGCTGACCACTGCCGAAATGGACTATGTTTTCGACTTGCCGTATGCGCGTTCACCGCACCCCATATACGCAGACGAGAACGGCAGCCATGACCACGGCACCAAGATCCCCGCCTGGGAAATGATTCGCTTCAGCGTGAACATCATGCGCGGCTGCTTTGGCGGTTGCACGTTTTGTTCCATCACCGAGCACGAAGGCCGCATCATCCAGAGCCGTTCCGAGGACTCTGTGATCCGCGAGATCGAAGCCATTCGTGACACCGTCAAAGGCTTCACCGGCGCTATTTCAGACCTCGGCGGCCCGACAGCCAACATGTACCGCATCGGTTGCAAGTCGCCCGAGATTGAGTCCGCTTGCCGCAAACCGTCATGTGTTTACCCTGGCATTTGCTCCAACCTCAACACCGACCACGCGCCCCTGATCAAGATGTACCGCCGAGCCCGGGCGCTCAAGGGCATCAAGAAAATCCTCATCAGCTCGGGCCTGCGCTATGACTTGGCCGTGCAAAGCCCTGAGTACGTCAAAGAACTGGTGACGCACCACGTCGGTGGTTACCTGAAGATCGCGCCCGAGCACACAGAGCAAGGCCCGCTGACAAAGATGATGAAGCCGGGCATTGGCAGCTACGACAAGTTCAAGCAGATGTTCGAGAAGTACTCGCTCGAGGCCGGCAAGAAGCAGTTTTTGATTCCCTACTTCATCGCCGCCCATCCGGGTACCAGCGACGAAGACATGATGAATCTCGCTATCTGGCTCAAGAAAAGTGGCTTCAGGGCCGACCAGGTGCAGACTTTCTACCCGTCACCCATGGCCACGGCGACGGCGATGTACCACACCAACCGCAATCCGCTGCGCAAGATCACGCGCGACAGCGAGACCGTGGACATCGTGCGTGGCGACAAACGCCGTCGCCTGCACAAAGCTTTCTTGCGTTACCACGACGCCAACAACTGGCCGCTGCTGCGCGAAGCGCTCAAGACCATGGGCCGGTCTGACTTGATCGGCAATGGCAAGCATCATTTGATCCCCACCTTCCAGCCGCTGACCGACGGCGGCTACACCAGCGCACGCAAGAAGAACTCGACAACAAGCCCGACCAAGGAAACGCCGATCGTCCGGGGGCGTTTGCTGACACGTCACACCGGTTTGCCGCCATTGGCACTTGGTGCAGGACCCTCGTCCAAGCCGACAGGGCCGAAGGCCTCAAAGCGCCGCTAAGCCATCGTGTGCAACGGAATGTCCCGTTGCAACGCCAGTGCATCCAGTTGCTGGCGCGTCTGCTTTTTCAAAAAACGGGCAATGCCGTTTCGCGTGGCCTGTGTTTGTAAGCTGACGACATCTGAGTCGGGCAAACCCGCCGCAGCACACAACGCCGCTGCAAAATGCGACTCCAACGCCGCCACCGCCACACGGCCGTCCTTGCATTCATAAACGCGGTAACCAGCATGTGCGCCACCTACAAAACCACTCGCCTGCGTCAGACCCCATTGCCGGGGTAGTGCGAGGTATTGCGCTGCGCTAGACAGTGCTATTTCTAAGCGGACGCCTTTTCCGCTGTTGCGCTGCGACAGAACCGCCTGCAACACCGCTTCGCTGGCGGTCAACGAACCGCCCATGTCGGCGTACAGCGTCGCGGGTAATTCAAGGCCGGGCACCAAGCCACTGTCAGCCACGTAGGTCAGGTCGTGGCCGGGTTCTTCGGCGCGCGCCCCAGGGCTGCCGACGATGGCGACATGCGACAGGGCAGGGTAGAGACGGTGCAGAGTCTTCCAGCCCAAGCCGAGTTTTTCAATTGCAGACGGCCGGAACGAGGTGATCAGCACATCGGTTTTGGCGAGTTCCCGGTGCAGCGTTTTTTGTCCTGCCGCCGTCTTCAAATCTGCCGTGATAACCTTAACGCCGCTCTGCAACTGCGCATAAGCGGTCGGGCTGTAATGCTGCATTGGATCGCCACTCGGCGGCTCCAGCTTGACGCATCGCGCGCCCATCTGCTGGCAGCGCATCAACGCAGCAGGGCCGGGTAAATTCAAGGCCAGACTGAGCAACCGAACGCCCTTGAGGACTTGCGGTATTTTCAGGGCAGGGGCTGGGGCTAAGGCTTGGAGTTTGGCTTGCGTCATACCCAACAATTTACAGCAAGCCGCGTGCTACTGACTACTCCCCAAAATTCAGCGGCAGCCCGACGTAATTTTCAGCCACCGACAAGGCGCCGGCTTCAGAGTTCACGATGTAGTCGAGTTCGGCTTCTTGCAGTTTTTGGCCGATCTCGCCGTTGTCTGGAAAGCGATGCATCAAGCTGGTGAACCACCACGAAAAACGCTCTGCACGCCACACCCTGCGCAGGCAGCGCTCTGAATATGTGTCGATGCCCGCATTGCTTTTGTCTTGATAGAACTCGATCAAAGCACCCGACAAATACTTCACGTCAGTGGCCGCCAAGTTCAAACCTTTGGCGCCTGTGGGCGGCACAATGTGAGCGGCATCGCCGGCCAAAAACATCCGGCCAAAGCGCATGGGCTCGGTCACAAAACTGCGCAGCGGTGCAATGCTTTTTTCTATCGATGGCCCGGTCACCAGTTGCGCGCGTGCCTGCGGGTCGAGCCGCAGTCGTAGCTCGTCCCAAAAGGCTTCGTCAGACCAGTCTTCAACCTTGTCCGTCAGCGGCACTTGCAGGTAATAGCGGCTGCGTGTGTGGCTGCGTTGCGAGCACAATGCAAAGCCGCGTGGGCTGTTGACGTAGATCAGTTCGTCGTGCACCGGCGGCGTGTCGGACAGCACGCCCAACCAGCCGAAGGGATACACCTTTTCGTATTCGCGGATGGCACTGCGCGGTGCGCTGGCCCTACAGACGCCATGAAAGCCGTCACAACCGGCGATGAAGTCGCACGCGATCTCGTGTTGCTCCGGGCCGTTAGCACCCATCTTTTCAAAACGCACGCGGGGTTTGTCGGTGTCAAAGTCATGCACGGTCACGTTGCTGGCATCGTAAACCGTGCTCAGACCGGCCGCTTGACGGGCGTCCATCAGGTCGCGGGTGACCTCTGTCTGCCCATAGACCATGACGCTCTTGCCGCCGGTCAGTCGGTGCATGTCAATGCGGTGACGCTCGCCCTTGAACAGCATGTCAAAGCCGCCATGCAGCAGGCCTTCCGCGTGCATGCGCTGGCCAACGCCTGCTTCGTCCAGCAAGTCCATGCTGACTTGCTCCAGCACACCCGCGCGAATCCGGCTCAGCACATGCTCAGCGCTCTGGCGTTCGATGATCACCGCGTCAATGCCCCCTTTGTGCAGCAATTGCCCCAGCAGGTGCCCGGCCGGACCGCCACCAATGATCGCTACTTGCACTCGTCGTGTTGGCATGTTTGTCTCCTAAAAATGATTCTTCGGATATCTCGGGTAAAGGCTGGCATCCGCTTTTAGCGTAAGTCCCCGGAGCCAGAACAGCCAGTGGGTGAGCCCTTCTTTGTGCGCTGAACGGTTCAATTGTGCGATCATCGCGCAATGCCTGAACTGCGAAAAACACCATCCAAAACCGTACCGGCGGGCGCTTTCACCATCGCCAAGGCCGACATGATTGAAGGCATGGCCAAAGGCATGGCCGTGTTGGAAGCGTTTGACCCGCAGCGGCAACGCCTGAACGCGACGCTGGCAGCAGAGCGGGCGGGCATCACCCGCGCGGCGGCACGTCGGCATCTGTTGACGCTCACGCATTTGGGCTATCTGGAAACCGATGGTCGCTATTTCTGGCTGGCTGCCAAAGTGTTGCGTTTTTCAGGCAGCTACCTCGCCACCGCGCGCTTGCCGCGTGCCGTGCAGCCCACCTTGAACCGCTTAGCTGCGCAGTCGCAAGCCTCGTTTTCAGTCGCGGTGCTGGACGGCGACGAAGTCGTCATCATCGGGCGCAGCGGATTGGAATGGAAAAGCACGGAGTCAAACTCTGTGCAGGCGAGGGTGCTGGCCTACGGCTTGCACTTGGGTGCACGCTTACCGGCGCACGCGACATCCACGGGCCGCGTGTTGTTGGCCGCTAAAGGCAGGAGCGAGTTCAATGCTTGGTTGAAGCCGCGTCTGGCAACGGGCTTAGCCCGGCTGACTGTGCACACCACGACAGATCCGCGTGCGCTCAAAGCAGGGGTCGAGAAAGTCCGTGCAGACGACTACTGCCAAGCCAGTGAAGAGCACGAACTGGGTGTCCACGCGCTGGCTGTACCGCTGCGCGACATGCAAGGCCACACCGTCGCCGCCATCAATGTGGTGAGCTCATCGCTTGCTGGTGCTGGGCACTTGGGTATGTTGCCTCTTCTGCTCGATGCCGCGCGTGAATTGCGGCCCTTGCTTTAGCGCTTTTCAATGTGCTTGCGTCAGCCACTGCCGACACCAAAGGACAGCCTCAACGGCTGGCTCGTTTCCGCTACTGGCGTCAAGGCAGCAGAGTTCACCGATGCGCTGGGCTCCTAGGTCTTGCAAGCGCGTGTCAATTTTTTTGCCACCGCCGCAAAACGTGTCGGGGTAACACTGATCACCCAAGGCGATAACGCCGTAGCGCACATGCCCTAAAAAGCGTGGTTCAAGGTCAAGCGAGTCATAAAAGCCGCTAGCGTTGTCGGGCACGTCACCAGATCCGTAGGTAGAGCAGCAGACGAGATACAGCAGGTCTTCAGCTGGGGCATCGAACTCGCTCACGCCGACCCCGTCCATTGGTAGAACGTCAATTTGCGCGACCAATTCAGTGCAATCCATCTGGATCGCTTGGGCGATGCTGTGGGCGGTGCCGGTCATGCTGCCGACCAGAATTTTCAGTTTCATCAGTTCTTTGGCCTCAAGATTTCAGTATCAAAATATTCCCGGAACTTTACCTGCTTCAATTGGAATCAGTGACGACCTAATGAGTTGCTGGGCCTGACTACACTGACCCTATGAGTCCTCCCCCTCAATGGCATCGCTTGCAAGACCTTCTTACTTCCTATTTTTGGAGTGGTGATGCCATCCGCAGTCGAAGCGTGAGCGATGTTGTTCTGACGGCTACGGTCGACATCCCTGCGCCGCCCACAAGGCTAATGGCAGATTGGGAGCGAGATATCGCGTTACGCTTAGGGCTAGAGCCCGGAGACGTCGAGGCACTGTCTTTGCCGCGAGCACGAGTTCGGTGGCCTGACTACAAGCACTGCGCGCAGGCAGCGTCCGTTTGGACGCGCTCGTTGGGTCTACAAGATGTTCTTGCCACAAGTGACGCCGCTCTGATGGCTTGCCGCGGCGCGAAGTACCACCACGACGGAGCGCAGTATGGCAGTGCTGCTTTTTGCAACCTCTTTTTGTCTGAGGACAAAGGGCTCGACTTGCATTTTCCAGCTACAGGTCATCGAATTCCCTTGGTCCGGGGGACAGCGGTGATCTTCGACACAGGGCAACCTCACGCGGTCATTGATCGCCGCAGCTCTGGCTTTGACGCGGCCGATTTCCCTTCCAACAAAGATTGCTCACAAGTCTTTCTGACTTGGGAGATGTCCATTGAGAATGCCGATGTGGGTCGGGCACTGAACGTTGCTTTCGACATCGATCCTTCGACTGCGTTGCGACTGAGTGAAGAGCAAGTCTGGCTGAATGGCGCAAGCGCTACGGTGTGCCCAGACTCTGGTCGCTGGCGCCATGCGGACTGAGTGTCAGCCTCATGCGGGGTTATGCAACAATGTTTCGGGTGATTTTTGTTCGATTGGCGTGTATCAAGTCAAGGCTATTCAGTCTACTTTTTGATGGAGCTGAGCATGAAAAAACGAGCTTTTTTGCAGACAGTCGCGGGTGCTGGTGTGGCCTGGGTGGCGGGGGCTTCGCGCTCCGCGAATGCGGCGGTGTACCCGACGATGCCGATCACCTTGGTTGTCCCTCTCGCACCAGGTGGCAGTGCTGATGGCATCGCGCGTCTGGTGGCGCAGGGTATGGCACGCGGCTTAGCCCAGCCAGTCGTTGTTGACAACCGGGCGGGCGCTGGCGGTAGCATCGGCGCGACGTATGTCGCGAGGGCCAAGCCCGATGGTCACACGCTGTTGTACGCGACCAGCTCGCATTCCGCGAACATGAGTCTGTACCGACCTGCACCCTTCGATTTGGTCAAAGACTACGCCCCCGTCACCATCTTGGCCCGGCCACCCCTGGTCATGGTCGTGAACAGCAATCTGCCCGTTTCAAGCGTGCCGGATTTCATCAAGTGGGCCAAGGCTTCAGGCCAGGCCAACTACGGCTCAGCGGGCAATGGCACCTCGTCGCACCTCGCTGCCGCCTTGTTCAGCAAGATGGCTTCATTGCAGATGCAGCACATACCGTTCAAGGGCGGTTCCCCGGCCAACTTGGAACTGCTGGCGGGACGGCTTGACGTGGTGTTTGCGCCTATGGTCGAGGTGTTGCCACACCTTGAAAGTGGCAAGCTCAAGGCGCTGGGGATGGCGGGGCCGACCCGTTCACCGCGGATGCCGCAGGCCGCACCCATCGCAGACACGTTGCCCGGATACGATGTGCAAATATGGCACGGCATCATGGCCCCGGCGGGCACCGACCCGGCCATCGTCGCAGTGCTCGCGCGGGAAGCGCAAAAGGCGCTGCAAACCCCCGAAATGAAAAAGCAATTGGCAGCGGATGGCACTGAAGCGGTTGGATCCACACCGCTGGCATTTGCCAATTTATTACCGAGCGACATTGCTAGCTGGGCCCAATTGGTCAAGCTTTCTGGTGCGGTCATCGAATAACAGGTAATAGATCAATGGAAAATAGACTTCTTGGGCGCACTGGTCTGCGTGTTGGCGCTTTTACGTTCGGTTGCGGGGCCATCGGAGGGCTCATGGTTCGCGGCACCGACCGCGAGCAGCGCGAGGCCATCGCTATTGCACTGAACGCAGGCATCAACTATTTCGACACCGCGCCCTTCTACGGTGACGGCGCATCTGAGACCAACTTGGGCCGGGCGCTAGGCGCCAACGTAAACCATGCGCTGGTGGGCACCAAGGTGCGTATGTCGCCGAACAGCAACTATGCCGCTGCCGACATGGCCGGCGAGATGGCGACGTCCCTAGAAGGCAGCCTACGCCGCCTCGGGCGAGATAGCGTCGATTTGCTGCAGCTCCACCACCCCTTGTCTGCTGAGGGCCAGCGGCCGGGTATGACGGCTGACTTCGTGTTGAACGCCATCGCGCCCGCCATGCAACGGCTACAGGCGCAGGGGAAGGTCAAATACATCGGCATCACCGCCTTGGGCGATGCGTCTGAAATCAAGCGAGTGATCGACAGCGGTGCCTTCGATTCAGCACAGGTGCCGTTCAACTTGCTGAACGCGACCGCTGGCGGCATGGCGAATAAGCTGACGCGGGACGCAGACGATTACGCCGATATGTTGGAGACGATGGCAGCGAAGAACACTGGCACCATTGGCATCCGTATCCTTGCGGGCGGCGCTCTCAGCGCATCTCTCGACCGCGAGCCCCTGGCCGCAACGGTCTCTATTCCGATCGGCCAGGGCATCGGCATGGGCGCTGACTATGCGGCGGACGTTGAAGCCGCTAGGCGCTTTGGCGCGCTGATAGACGCGGGCGAAGCCACCAGCTTTGTGGACCTAGCGTTGCGCTATACATTGTCTAACCCGCTGCTCAGTACCTTGGCATTGGGGCTCTCTAGCTTGGAGCAACTCCAGCTGGCGGTGGCCAGTTTCGAACGCGGCCCCTTGAGTGCAAGCGCATTGGAGAGCGTGTCGCGGGTGCAGGCATCGCTGACCTGACGCGACTGTTTCGGAGAGGCTGTATTTTGGGTTGACGAGCTATGAACCTCATCTCCACGCGCAGAAAAGGGAATGGTGTCCTTTGTTATATTGATTCGATACGAATGAATGACATTGGGAGCCCATGCAACGACGTGATTTTCTGCGAGCCTCAGCTGCCCTGAGTGCTGCTGGTTTCCCGGCGGCTTCTTTATTTGCTGCGGCTACCGCGCCCAGCCCCCTGAAATTTTTGGGGCAACCTCAGGCGTTTGACTACGCCAGTCTCAAAGGTGCTGCCCGGGCGCTGGCTGCGCAAGCGTATCGGGCGCCGGTCGGTCAGCTACCGACGGCAGTGAGCCAGTTGGACTGGGACCAGTACCAAGCCATCAACTACCGCTCGGACCATGCTCTGTGGGCCGACGACGCCTTGCGCTTTCAGGCCAAATTTTTTCATCTGGGTTTGTTTTTCAAATCACCGGTCAAGATTTTTGAATTAAAAAGTGGTCAAGCGCAGCAGGTCGCCTACGACCCAGACATGTTCGACTACGGCAAAAGCGGCTTGCAGGGCGTGTCGATGCCGAGTGATTTGGGATTTGCCGGGTTCAGGCTCAATTTCCATACCGATCTAGGTCGGGATGTGTCGGCATTTTTAGGAGCGAGCTATTTTCGCGCGGTAGGTTCTGACTGGCAATACGGCTTGTCGGCCCGGGGTCTGGCGATCGATTGCGGCATGGAGCGGCCTGAAGAGTTTCCTAACTTCGTCAGTTACTGGCTTGAGAGGCCGGCCAAAGACAGCAGCCAACTGGTGGTCTATGCCTTGTTGGACTCGCCCAGCGTGGCCGGTGCCTACCGCTTTGAAATTCAGCCGGGCGCCACCCAGGTGATGGACATCGAGGTGGCGCTGTACCCGCGTAAGCGCATTGAGCGCCTCGGCATCGCGCCGCTGACCAGCATGTTTCAGTATGGTGAGAATGATCGTCGGGTGCCAGCTGCCAACGACTGGCGCCCCGAGATTCATGACTCTGATGGCTTGTCGATGTTGCGCGGCAATGGTGAATGGATCTGGCGCCCGTTGACCAATCCAGCGCATCTGCGCTTCAATGCTTACGCCGATGAAAATCCGCGTGGTTTTGGCCTGCTGCAACGTGACCGCAACTTTGACCATTACCAAGACGATGGCGTTTTTTATGATCGCCGGCCAAGCGTTTGGGTAGAACCCAAGTCGGGTTGGGGCAAGGGTGCGATTCAGCTGGTGGAAATCCCCACACTGGATGAAACCTTTGACAACATCGTTTGCTTCTGGAATCCAGTTGAGAAGCCCCAAGCCGGACAAGAGCATTTGTACAGCTACCGCTTGCACTGGGGCCGCAAGATGCCGTTGGTGCCAGCGCAAGCCACGGTGGTCGCCACGCGCACTGGCGTTGGCGGTGTGGTGGGACAAAAGCGGCGTTACTACTCCAAGCGCTTCGTGGTCGATTTCGCTGGTGGTGACCTGCAGTTACTAGGCCCCAATGCCAAAGTGACGCCGATGATCAGTGCTTCCAGTGGCGAGGTCGAAGTGACCTCGGCGCGGCCGCTAGAGGATGTTCAGGGTTATCGGGTGATGTTCGATCTGAAACCAACGTCGGCCAGCGTGGCCCCCATTGACTTGCGGGTTTTCTTGACGGTTGACGGGCAAGCCTTGAGCGAGACTTGGCTCTATCAATGGACGCCACCGGCGTTGGTTGATCGGGATTTTTAAGCCGAGTGAAAGCATAAAAAATTGGTACCCAGAGCAGGCGGTGATGTGACCCTGGGTGATGTAATCCTCAACACGCTAAGGCCTGGCCAAGGTCGGCACAAACGAGGTACCGCATGGTCGGGAGGCTCTGAGTAAAGACCAGTTCACGGGCGTCCCTTAAAGGGATGTCGCAATGAGGTGCGCCACTGTGGCCTTGAACTAGAGTCCGGGTGCGCTAAGCGGAATGTGGATATTGCTCCTCATCGTGCCTTGATCAGGTCATGGATACGGAAGCCGTCGGGAACCGGCAGGATCATGCTTCGCCGTACTCCGTCGATTTCGCGCGTGCGGTGTCCCTCTCCCGTCAGATCCTCTGCGAAGAGGGTGTCACCCGGACCGAAAACGCGCGTTGATCCGTCTCCCACGGAGATTTCTGCCCGGCCCGACAACGTCACTACAAATTGCCGTCGTGGAGGGCAGTGAAAGTCCGGTCCGCTGTCTTGGGTCGTTTCGCGGAACACAAATTCCGCAACCGGAATGATCGCGGTCTTGTTCGAACGCAGCGTGCCGAGTTCAAACAGGTACATCGGGAGTTCTAGGTCTTCAAAGTGGGAACGCCCGTCGGCTCCCGTGAATAGTCGGACGACCTTGGCGGTGGGCATTGTCATGTCAGTTGGCCTTTATGCGCGCATTGGTAATCACCGCAGCCCACTTGCGCGATTCGGACTGGATGTGTGAACTGAATTGATCGGGCGTGCCGCCTAGGATGCGCAAACCCTGGGTCTCGAATGCGCGGCGTACCTCGGCGTCCTGCAGGGCCGCCAGCACTTCGGTATTCAGCATGTTCACGATGGTGGGCGAGGTTTTCGCGGGTGCCACCAGCCCGTACCAGCCGGTCGCCTCAAAGCCAGGCAGCAGCTCGGCAAAGGTGGGTACGTTCGGCAGCGCGGGAGATCGGCGAAGGTCGGTAACGCCCAAGCCAACCAACCTACCAGCCTTCACGTGGTTCACAACGGACGGCATGCTGACGATCATCAAGGGGACTTGGTTGCCAAGGATATCGTTCACGCCACCCGCTGCGCCCTTGTATGGCACATGAACGATGTCGACACCGGTTTCCCCTTTGAAAAGTTCCATTGACAAATGCGCGGTCGACCCACTGCCGGGCGATGCGTAGCTCAATTTTCCGGGCTCCAACTTGGCGGCCTGAATCAGGTCTGCCAACCTGGTCAACGGAACGGATGGGTGCGACACGAGAATGTTGGGCACGCTCCCCACCAGCGCGATGGGTGCGAAGTCGCGCGCGACGTCGTACGGGACACTGGCATACAGGCTCGGGTTGACGGCGAGTTGCGCGGTAGCACCGAAGAGCAACGTATGCCCATCTGTCGCGGCCTTGGCCACATGTGCTGCCGCCAGCATGCCACCAGCGCCGGGCTTGTTGTCAATGGTCACCGGCTGGCCCCAGGCACTGGTGAACCGCTGGGCGATGGTCCGTGCCATCAGGTCTGTCGCACCTCCGGGGGGGAATGGCACCACGATCGTGATCGGGCGTGACGGGAAGACGGCTGGGCTCGATTGCGCCAAGGCCGCCGAGCAGGGCAGCCCAGCCGCCGCCGCGAGGAGGGAACGTCGGGAAATTCCAGTCATGTGTTTCTCATGGCCCCGGTGGATGGCGTGAATCGTGTCATGCGGCCGCTAGCCTAGCGGTAGGCCATGCTACCTCGTGAAACCGCGTGAGGCAACAAAAAACCCGCGAAGCCTTTAAGCATGCGGGTTCTGAGGTGTCGTGAGACTGCGTGAAATGATCTATTGGTCTGCCCGGAGGGGATCGAACCCCCGACCCTCAGCTTAGAAGGCTGATGCTCTATCCAACTGAGCTACGGGCAGCCGCTTAAACAGGGCTTTGGATTGATGCGTCAGAGAACTATACGCACATACAAAAAAAGCCCACAAAGTGAGCTTTTTTTGTTGATTCAATGGTCGGAGTACAAGGATTCGAACCTTGGACCCCCTGGTCCCAAACCAGGTGCGCTACCAGACTGCGCCACACTCCGACAAGTCTTATATTATAGCGCGCCCAAAGTCGTTCTTTGGGATGGCTCTGAATTATTTGCTCAGCGACGCACCTGTTGCTCTTTGCCGAACAATACTTCATGCTCAGCGGCGCTTCTGACGGCTGGCCGAAGGTCGGCCATCACTTGGACACCGCGCTTGACAGCCGGACGTGCAGCGATGAGGTCAAACCAGCGTTTCAGGTGCGGGTAGTCAGCCCAGTCGATGCCTTGGTTGGCCCAGTTGCGAAGCCACGGGAAAATCGCAATGTCGGCAATGGTGTACTGGTTGCAGGCAATGAACTTGCTTTTTGACAGTTGTTTGTCCATCACGCCGTACAGACGTTTGGTTTCGTTGGTGTAGCGGTTGATGGCGTATTCCACTTTTTCAGGCGCGTAAATCCGAAAGTGATGGGTCTGGCCAAGCATTGGGCCAACGCCGCCCATCTGGAACATCAGCCACTGCAGTACCTGGTACTTCAGGCGATCGGTCTTGGGTAAGAATTTGCCCGTCTTGGCTGCAAGATACAGCAGGATGGCGCCAGATTCAAAGAGTGAAATGGGTTTGCCGTCTGGGCCATTCGGGTCAATGATGGCTGGGATTCGGTTGTTCGGGCTGATGGCCAAAAACTCAGGCTTGAACTGGTCACCGGCACCGATATTGACGGGAATGGCTTCCCAGTCGCGGCCCTGACGCAGGCCGCATTCTTCGAGCATGACGTGGACTTTATGCCCGTTGGGCGTTGCCCATGAATAAACCTTGATCATCGTGGTCCTATCTTTCGTTAAGGGTAGTGGGCTGGGCGTTTTTGCAGGAAGGCTTCAATGCCTTCGCCGGCGTTGCTATGGTGAAGATTCTTCACAAAATGAAGGCGCTCGTTCATCAGTTGTTCGCTCAGCGTGTTGGTCTCGGCCTCGTTGATGAGTTCCTTGACGCTGGCCATGACGTTGGGCGCACGCTGATTGAGTTGCTCTGCCAGTTGTAGCGCCGCAGCGAATGCGTCGCCTGCGGGGGCCAGTTCACTGACGAGTCCCAACGCATTCAGGCGGGTGGCCGACACGCGTTCGCCCAGCATCAGCATGCGTGCAACCAGCGAGCGGGGCAGGGCGCGTGTCAGAGCCCAGCTGCCGCCACCGTCTGGGGACAGGGCGATGTTGCTGTGGGCCATGAGAAAGATGGCATTGTCAGCGGCGACGATGAAGTCACAGGCCAGTGCCAATGAAAATCCGGCGCCGGCGGCCGCCCCCTCTACCGCGGCAATCACAGGCTTCGGAAAGGTGCGGAGCGAATCGATCCAGCTGTGCAAGGCATCAATGCTTTGCGCTTGGACTTCAACCGGTGCCTGCCGATTGGCCAGCAGTCTTTGCAGATTGCCACCGGCACAAAAGGTACTGCCTTCCCCCGTGATGATGACGCTACGAATCTCGGGGTTGTTCTCCGCTGCATTAAGTGCTTCAACACCCGCTGTGTACATGTCTGGGCTGAGCGCGTTGCGAAATTCCGGGTTGCTCAGCGTCAAGATGAGCGTCTTGCCTTCACAGGTGCTTTTCAGCGAGCCAGCCATGTCAGCTTTCCTCCTGCAGCAGGCTCAGACCGATGGCGCCGCGGCGGCGCAGCCAAGGTGAAGGGCGGTAGCGCGTGTCGCCATAGACGGTCTGCATGTTGAAGAGGACCTCCAGAATATTGGTCGGGCCACAGTGATTGCCCATGGCCAGTGGACCTTGCGGGTAACCGAGCCCTAGGGTCACGGCGGTTTCTAAGTCTTGCGGGCTGCAGATGCCTTGCTGGCAGATGTCGGAGGCGATGTTGACGATGTGGGCAACAACGCGCTGCGTCACAAAACCGCCGCTGTCACGGATCACGCTGACGGCCTTGCCATCGCGGGCAAACAGGGCGTGGGCGGCGTCACGCATATCGGCGCGGGTGGCCGGGTTGGTGGCCAGCACGCGGCGTTTGGTCTGGGCATCGTCCATCAGCATGTCGATGCCCACCGTGCGTGCGGGGTCGAGTCGCTCGACCACAGCAACGGTGGTGATGTCAAAACCCAGCGGTGCGACCAACGTCAAGGCGTTCATGGATGGTGAGGCGCCAGTCTCTATGGTGGCCCCCAGCGTTTTCAGCAGACTCAGCAGCTCAGCTCGGCGTGAGGCGCGGGGCGAGACCCAGACCGGCGGCAGGGTGTCCACCACGGGTGGTGGTGGCTCGACGGGCAACTCGGCCACGCCATTGACGTAGCGGTAAAAACCTTCACCGGTTTTTTTGCCTAGCAAGCCGCCAGCAAAAAGTTGCGCCGTGATGACGCTTGGGCGGTAGCGCGGCTCTTGGTAGTACTGGTTGTAAACCGATTCCATCACCGGGTGCGACACATCTAGCCCCGTCAGGTCCATCAGTTCGAAGGGGCCAAGCTTGAAACCGACTTGGTCTTTCAAGATGCGGTCAATGGTGGCGAAGTCGGCGATGCCTTCGCTCACAATGCGCAGCGCCTCGGTGCCAAAGCCACGTCCCGCGTGATTGACGATGAAGCCTGGCGTGTCTTGGGCCTGGACGGGTGTGTGGCCCATCTGCTTCGCGTAGATGGTCAACGCCGTGCAGCTGGCAGCACTGGTTTTCACGCCACGAATGACCTCGACCACTTTCATGAGTGGGACCGGATTGAAGAAGTGAAAACCGGCCATTCGCTCCGGGTGTTTCATGCCCGCAGCAATGGCGGTGACCGACAAAGACGAGGTGTTGGTGACCAACAAGGCGTGCGGCGAGACAACGGACTCGAGCTCGGCAAACAGTTCTCTTTTAATGTCGAGCCGTTCCACGATGGCTTCAATCACCAGCCCGCATTGGCTCAAATCGTTGAGCGCTGCGTGGACTGACAATCTGGCTTTGTAGGTATTGGCAACGGTGGCCTCGATTCGGCCTTTGGCTACCAACTTGTCCCATTGCGCGGCGAGGTCTTTGATCGCTTGGCTGCATGCGTTTTGGTCTTTGTCGAACAGCATGACCTGGCTGCCCGCCTGAGCTGCAATTTGAGCAATGCCCCGACCCATGGCGCCAGCGCCAATGATTCCAATGATGTTGAAGTGTGCTTGCATGCTGGCCTTATCTGCGAACCTGTAGCGCACCTGGGTTCACGATGTTGGTAGGTGTGCCTTTGATGAAATTGACGATATTGTCAAAAGCCGCACCGAAGTACAGCTCATAGCTATCTTGCTCAACATAGCCGATGTGTGGCGTGCAAATACAGTTTTCAAGGCGCAACAAAGCGTGGCCTTGCAAAATTGGCTCAGATTCGAAAACGTCAATGGCGGCCAAGCCAGGCCGGCCGCGATTGAGGGCCGCCACCAACGCGTCTGGCTGAATCAATTCGGCGCGCGAGGTGTTGACGATCAACGCCGTTGTTTTCATCAGTGACAGGTCTTCTAAGGTCACGATGCCACGCGTGACTTCGTTCAGTCGCAGGTGCAAAGTCAAGACATCGGATTGCTCGAAAAATTCAGCTTTGCTGGTAGCCACTTCAAAACCGTCGGCTTGGGCTTGTTCGCGTGAAGCGTCACGGCCCCAGACCAGCACGCGCATGCCAAAGGCGCGGCCATAGCCAGCGATAAGTTTGCCGATTTTTCCGTAGCTCCAAATGCCAAGGGTCTTGCCTTTGAGCACTGAGCCGATACCGAAATTGGTGGGCATGGAGCTTGTCTTGAGGCCGGACTGTTGCCAAGCGCCATGCTTGAGGTTGGCGACATATTGCGGGATCCGACGCATCGCCGTCATGATCAGCGCCCAAGTCAGTTCGGCCGCTGCTGTCGGAGAGCCCACCCCCTCTGAAACCACGATGCCACGCTCAGAGCAGGCGGCGACGTCGATGTGGTCACCGACTTTGCCAGTCTGTGCTATCAGCTTGAGTTTTGGCAGTTTTTCAATCAGCAGCCGCGGTAAATGCGTGCGCTCGCGAATCAGCACGATCACATCGGCATCTTTGAGGCGCACCGAAAGCTGCCCAATGCCTCTGACGGTATTGGTGTAAACCTTGGCGGGATAGGCATCTAGTTTTGACGCGCATTCGAGCTTGCGAACCGCGTCTTGGTAGTCGTCAAGGATCACAATATTCATCCCGATATTGTGCCTGCAAGAATGGCGCTTTGTCTCTGCGCGGGGTCGACGCCTTGACGGGCTTCAGCTCAGGACGGTGTTGCGTATCAAGCCGACGGCCAGTCCCTCGATTTCGAAGGCGTCACCGGGCCTGACGATGATGGGTTCGAAGTCTGGGTTTTCGGGCAGCAGCTCAATCAGATGTTGGGTCCGTCGAAAGCGCTTGACGGTGACTTCATCACCGAGCCGGGCGACCACAATTTGACCGTTGCGCGCCTCTTTGGTTTGCTGAACAGCCAGCAGGTCACCGTCGATGATGCCGATGTCCCGCATGCTCATGCCGCGCACTTTGAGCAGGTAGTCGGGTGGGCTCTTGAACAGGCTAGGTTCCACACTGTAGGTTTGCTCGATGTGCTCTTGCGCGAGAATCGGGCTGCCCGCAGCGACGCGTCCGATCAGCGGCAAGACGAGTTGGGCCAGACTTTGCAGTGGCAGGGAAAATTGTTTGTTGCGTGATTCGTTGAGTGTGCGCAAGGCATCACTGCGCAGTCGAATGCCACGGGATGTACCGCTGACCAGTTCGATGACGCCTTTGCGCGCCAAGGCTTGCAGGTGTTCTTCGGCGGCATTGGCTGACTTGAAGCCGAGTTCGTTGGCGATCTCGGCGCGGGTCGGTGGTGCACCGGTGCGAGAGATGGCGTTTTGGATAAGTTCAAGAATCTGTTGCTGGCGTGCCGTCAGTTTGGGGCCTTCGGGCAAGCGGGAAATGTCGTCGAGAATGGTCATGGCGTGGCTCCTGGCTAAATCAACAGTGGCTGTATTTTTATCCAGTTTTTCGGGGATTTCAAGTGAGCGATCAAAAAATTGTGTTTTTGGGCACGGGCGGGACCATCGCCGGAACTGCTTTGAACGCACTCGACCACACGGGCTACACCGCTGCGCAAGTGGGCGTCCATGACTTACTGACCGCCTTACCCGGTTTGAAAGCGGGCGTTGGGACAGGGCGTTATGTGGTGGAGCAGGTGGCTCAACTAGACAGCAAGGACATGGGCTTTGACGTGTGGGTCAAGCTGGCACTGCGCGTGGCGTACTTTCTTGAGCAGGAGGATGTGCAGGGGATCGTCATCACGCATGGCACCGATACGCTGGAGGAAACCGCCTACTTTCTACAGGCACTTTTAGGGCCTGCCAAACCTGTGGTGCTGACCTGTGCCATGCGGCCGTCTGACGCTCTAGCGCCCGATGGTCCGCAAAATTTGCTTGACGCGCTGGTCGTGGCGTCAAGCGCTACGGGGTGTGGCGTCACAGTGGTCTGTGCTGGTGCGATCTACGGTGCTGACGATGTGCAAAAAATCCATCCGTCCCGGTTGAATGCTTTCAGCGCGGTAGACGCTGGCCCGATCGGTTTTGTCGAGCAAGGTCGTCTGCGCTTGCTGCGCGACTGGCCGCATGCGCAGGTGAATGAAATGGCATCGGGTGGGTTACTGGTGTCCCAATTAGCCGATGCATCTTGGCCACGTGTTGAGATCGTGATGAGTTATGCGGGCGCTGATGGCACCGTTGTGAGAGCGCTGCTAAAAGCGGGCGTGCAGGGCTTGGTGGTGGCGGCTACAGGCAATGGCACGGTGCATCAGGATCTAGAGACTGCCCTGGTGCTAGCCATGCAGCAAGGTGTCAAAGTGACTCGTGCAACGCGTTGTGCTGAAGGACGGATGCTGCCCGGCGGAAACGATGCCTTGCCGGCGGCACCTGGTTTGACGCCCGTCAAGGCCCGCATCGCCCTGATGTTGGGCTTGATGCGGGCGGCCCCAAAAAGCCGCTGAACGTACGTGTCAGGCGGACAGTGCGCTCATCGCACGAGCGGTGATCTCATCGACGCTGCCCATACCGCTGATGGCGCGGTATTGCGGTGCTTGGGCGGCATCGTTTTTGGCCCAATCCGAGTAGTACGCCACCAGTGGGCGCGTCTGAGCGCTGTACACCTCTAGACGTTTGCGAACGGTTTCTTCTTTGTCATCCTCGCGCTGAATCAGCGCTTCACCCGTCACATCGTCCAAGCCTTCTTTGGCCGGCGGGTTGTACTTGACGTGGTAAGTACGGCCCGAAGCGGCGTGCGATCGGCGACCGCTCATACGCTCAATGATGGCCTCAAACGGCACGTCAATTTCCAGTACGAAATCGAGCTTGACGCCGGCGGCTTTCATGGCGTCGGCTTGGGGAATGGTGCGGGGGAACCCATCGAACAAAAAGCCATGTTCGCAATCAGGCTGGGCAATGCGTTCTTTGACCAAGTTGATGATCAGGTCGTCGCTGACGAGACCGCCCGCATCCATGACTTTCTTGGCCTGCAGGCCCAACGCAGTTCCGGCTTTGACGGCAGCGCGGAGCATGTCGCCGGTCGAGATTTGCGGAATGTTGTATTTACGGCAGATGAAGGTGGCTTGTGTCCCTTTGCCAGCGCCGGGGGCTCCCAACAGTATCAATCTCATGGATGTCCTCAATTTATTATTTATGTCTAGCGGCTCAGCGCACTCGAATGGAGGCCAAGGATAGCATGCACACTATTGGCTGCAGCTTACAAACCAGCCGCCGAAATGACTAAGGGGCAGGGGCCAGTAGGGATCGAACGCGTTCCAGGTCTTCGGGCGTGTCAACGCCGATTCCCGGAGGGTGCAGCGTGATATGCACGGCTATCCGGTGCCCATGCCACAGGGCACGGAGTTGTTCGAGCGACTCGAGTTGTTCGAGGGGGGCTTGCGGCAAGGTTGGAAAGGTTTGGAGGAAGCCTACGCGGTAGCCGTAAATGCCTACATGCCGCAATGGTTTGGGCAGTGTTGATGTTTCCCACCAAGCTAGGCCATTGAAGTCGCGTCCCACGGGAATTGGCGCACGGCTGAAATACAGCGCGGTGTTTTCGGCGTCCAGCACCACTTTGACCACATGCGGGCTCATAAAGTCGGCCAGTTGATCGATGGCATGGGCGGCGGTGCTCATGGCGCAGTCAGTGCGGCTTTCCAGAAGGCCGGCGACAGCGTCAATCAGGGCCGGGTCTATCAGTGGCTCATCGCCCTGGACGTTGACCACGATGTCTTGTGCGCTCAAGCCGAGTAGGCTGCAGGCTTCTGCCAGACGGTCGCTGCCGCTGGGGTGGTCTGTGCGGGTGAGTAGCGCGGTAACGCCGTGCGCTTCGCAGGCGGTCACGATGGCCGGGCTGTCGGCGGCTACCACCACGCGGGCTGCACTGCTCATGCTGGCGCGCTGAGCCACGCGCACAACCATCGGTACATTGTGAATGTCGGCCAATGGTTTGTTGGGCAGGCGCGAAGAGGCCAGCCGCGCGGGGATGAGGACGGTGAAAGTCATGCCTGGTTCAAGAAGGTGTCAAGAAGATCAGAGTCCGAGCTCTTCATCCGTCAATGTGCGGGCCTCGTTTTCGAGCATCACGGGTAAGCCGTCGCGCACCGGGTAAGCCAAGCGTGCGCTGCGCGAAATGAGCTCTTGCTTGTCGCGGTTGTAGGTCAGCGGGCCTTTGGTCACGGGGCAGACCAGCAGTTCAAGAAGTTTGGTGTCCATGCGTCGATGGTAATTGAGAAGTCAGTGAGAAACCGGGGGCAGCAGGGTGCGCAGCCGCGCGTCGAAAGCCTGCATGAAGCCAGGCTCAGGGGTAAACACCAGCGGTACGGCGAGCAGCTGTTGGCCAGCCTCGGGGTAGCGAGCGAAAAGTTTGACGGCGTCTTTTTCAGTGCACAGCACGCGTTGACCGGGCGCCCACAAGGCATCACTCTCGACCTTGTCATCGAAGTTGTCATGGTCGGGCAGTGCGACGCAGCGTGCCAGCGTGAGGCCGCGTTGGCGCAGCATCGAGAAGAAAGCCTCCGGGTTGGCAATCGCCGCGACAGCAAACAGTGCCTCGCCCTTCAGGCTGTCGAGCGGAACCCGTGTGCCGTCGGCTGCAATAGCGTCGTCGGCTAATGCACGACTCGACTGAAACCCGGCGAACGCGGCGGTCTGTCCGGTGTGCAGCAAAAGGTCGATGGGTGCAACCGCTTGCGGCCCTAGGCGTGCCCGCATCAGATCTGTTGGCGGCCAAGCTTCGCGCAATGGCCCGGCCGGCAGCAACCAGCCGTTGCCCACACCGCGCTCGTCAAAAACAGCGATGTTCATGTCGCGCCTGAGGGCGTGATGCTGCAATCCATCGTCGCACACGATGACGTCGGTTTGAGGATACGCTGCCAGCAGAGCGCGTACAGCATCGACGCGTCGGCGGGCCACAAACACGGGTGCCCCGGTGCTTTGATGGATGAGAAGAGGCTCATCGCCGCACAGGCTGGCGGGCAACGCTGGCAAGACTTCAAGGCAGCGGTCGTCATGCCGGCCGTAGCCGCGTGAGACTACGCCGGGCTGTCGGCCTGTCGCTTGCAAGTGTTTGACAAGAGCCATCACCAGTGGCGTTTTCCCGGCGCCACCCGCGACCACATTGCCGATCACGATGACCGGTACCCCGGCGCTCCAAGAGTTAAAAATACCTTGCTGAAACAGCCAACGCCGCAGTACCACAGCGCCGAAGTGCAACTGCGACAGTGGCCAAAGTAGGCAGGCCATCGGGCCGCGTCGCATCCATGCGGTTTGCAAGGCCTGCTGCAATTTCATTTGCAAGGTCATCAGCGCTTGCTGCTGGCCGCTGAGCGTTGTGTCGCAAAGGTGATATGCGACAAACCTGCACGACGAGCTGCTTCCATGACGAGAATGACGGACTGGTGGCTCGCGGTTGCATCGGCGCTGATGATCAACACCTTGTCTTTGCTGTCTTGACCCGCCGGGTTGGCGGCCAACAAAGCCGCGGCGAGCGCGTCCATGCTGCGGCCTTGAATGACGTTCTTGTTGATGGAGTAGCGGCCGTCACTGCTGACCGCGACGATGATCTCTTTCGGGTAGTCCCGAGCCACCTCGGTGTTGGCCACTGGCAAATTAACTTGTAGTTCGGTGAACTTACTGTAGGTCGTCGACAGCATCAAAAAAATAACGACCACCAACAGCACGTCGATGAACGGGATGAGGTTGATTTCCGGCTCATCGCGCGAACGTTGGCGAAAGTTCATGCGTGGGCCTTGTGCAGGTTTTCGTCGTGATTCACGATGGTTTACGGAGCGTGTTGAGATGCCGCGCAAAGCGCTCGGTCGCCAGTTCCATGCGGAGCAAATAGCCGTCAACGCGAGCGCGGAAATAGCGCCAGAAAATCAGCGCAGGAATCGCCACGATCAGTCCGAAGGCCGTGTTGTACAGAGCGATGGCGATACCTTGGGCGAGTTGCGCCGGGTTACCTGCGCCGCTAACGCCGCTGGTGGGGCCACCCTGCGAGCCAAAAATCTCGATCATGCCGATCACCGTGCCAAGCAGTCCAAGCAGGGGCGCCGCCGAGGCGATAGTGGCTAGCGCTGACAAATAGCGTTCGAGTTCGTGAGCGGCTTCCCTGCCTGCACCTTCAAGCGTCGCGCGCAGGTCGTCTTCACTGAGTCGTGGATTGAGCGTCAGGGCCCGCAGACCTTTAGCCAAGACCCGACCAAGGATGGAGTTTTGTTCGAGTTGACTCACGATCTCTGACGAAGGAACGCTGATGCGCGAGACGGTGATGGCTTCATCCGTCAGCTTGGGTGGCGCTACTTTGTTGTCGCGCAAGCTGACAAATCGTTCGATCACCAAGGCTAATGCTAAGACGGAGCAGGCAACCAGGGGCCAAATGGGCCAACCTGCGGCTTGTATGATTGAGAACAAAGCGATAACTCCTGCGTCTAATTTGGGTTGGATTATGGCTTAGAGCGCTGTTTGTTCGAGGCTGTTACGCATTTCGACATGCTGACACTGCACTGACAGCGGAGTTTGTGGCGCCAGCGTTGAACCCACAGAATCTGTGGATAACTTTGTGTGCAACTGCTCAGCTTGCTCTGCCGGGCCGCGCCAGACTTCGATCCAGACAGAACGATCAATTTTTAACCAGCGACGCATCTTTATAAAGCGATGAGCCACAACTTGAATTATTTTCCGCAGTTGCCGGGAGCCCTTCATGTTTGAACCCATGCCGGCGTCGGATCGGCCGGCACTTGGCGTCAGGGTTTGGCCTGTGGGCTCGCTGTTGCGGGCCATCGCCGACAGCCTAGAAGCGCGCTTCAACCCGGTGGCGGTGAAGGGTGAGATTGCCGGATTTTCTCGTGCAACCAGTGGTCACTGCTACTTCAACTTGAAAGACGAACAAGGCCAAGTACGTTGCGCGATGTTCAGGCGGTCGGCTTCGCTGCTGGACTTTTCTCCGCGCGATGGCATGTTGGTTGAGGTGCGCGGCCGTTTGGGTGTCTACGAGCCTCGTGGCGAGTTACAGCTGGTGGTCGAGTCATTGCGTGAAGCCGGGCAGGGCAACTGGTTTGAGCAGTTCGCGCGGCTGAAGGCCAAGCTCGACGCAGAAGGCTTGTTCGATGTTGCCCGTAAACGCAGCTTGCCGCTGCTGCCACGCGCCATTGGCATCATCACCTCGCTGGGTGCCGCTGCTTTGCACGATGTGGTCAGCACGCTTTCGCGTCGCGCACCGCATGTCTCTGTGGTGATTTACCCGGCCAGCGTGCAAGGTGCACAAGCGGCGGGTGAGTTGTTGCAGGCCTTTGGCAAGGCGGTGAAGCGTGCTGAAGTCGACGTGCTGCTGCTGGTGCGCGGCGGTGGCGCGATGGAAGATCTCTGGGCCTTCAATGATGAGCAACTGGCCCGCGCCATCGTCGCTTCGCCGATACCCGTGGTCTCGGGCGTCGGCCATGAGACTGACTTCACGATCGCAGATTTTTGCGCTGATGTGCGCGCACCGACGCCAACCGCTGCTGCAGAACTCTGCGCACAACCGCAGAGCGTGTGGCTGCGGGCCTTAGAACTGACACTTGACCGCCTGCAAAATGCCGTTGATCGGCAACTTGAGTCAAGCAACCAGCGGCTCGACTGGGCGGCCTCCAGAGTGGCTCAGCCCTCACATTTGGTGGCGCGCGAAAAGGCGGGTCTGGTGCTGCAGGCGCAACGTTTGAGGCATGCCGCGAATTTCGCCTTGCAGCGTCAATCAACCCAGCTCGGTGGATTGGAAAAAGATGTGCCAAAAGCCATCGCCGCGTCTGTGGCAAGTCAGCGTCTGCGCTTGGAGCGGGCCCAAACACGGCTCGAACTGCTCGATCCAAAACTCGTCCTTCTGCGCGGCTATGCGTGGCTGTCTGATGTGCAAGGTCTAGCCTTGACCAGCACAAAACAGCTCAGCGTTGGCCAGCCGGTGCGCGCTACTTTGGCTGACGGCGAGGTTAATTTGACGGTGTCACAACGCCATCTCATTTAGTTTTTACAATCTCTAAGTCTTTATTTAAACGACCCTCAAGGAAAAACACAATGGAACATACTCTCCCGTCTTTGCCGTACGCTATTGATGCACTGGCTCCCCACTACAGCCAAGAGACTTTTGAATACCACCACGGCAAGCACCACAATGCTTATGTGGTCAACCTCAACAACCTGCAAAAGGGCACTGAGTTTGAAGCCATGAGCTTGGAAGAAATCATCAAGAAGTCGACGGGTGGCGTTTACAACAATGCTGCTCAGGTATGGAACCACACGTTCTTCTGGAGCTGCATGAAGCCTGCGGGTGGTGGCGAGCCTACCGGCGCGCTGGCACAAGCCATCAACGCCAAATTCGGTTCTTACGCCGCCTTCAAAGAAGCTTTCGTGAAATCAGCTGTCGGCAACTTCGGTTCTGGCTGGACTTGGCTCGTGAAAAAGCCTGACGGCTCGGTTGACATCGTCAACACCGGTCCTGCTGGCACGCCATTGACCACCGCTGACAAAGCACTCCTGACTGTCGACGTCTGGGAACATGCTTATTACATCGACTACCGTAACCAGCGTCCGAAGTTTGTCGAAACCTTCCTGTCGAATCTGGCTAACTGGAAATTCGCAGAAGCCAATTTCGCGAGCTGACCTGACCGCTGAACCTCTTGTTCAGCGTCCATCAAAAAAACCGACCCAATTCACATTGGGTCGGTTTTTTTTGGGCAAAAAAAAGACCGGCGAACCGGTCTTTTGATGATCAGCCGAAGCTGATTACTTGACGATGTGCTTGCCGATCAGGCCAGCCATCTCGAACATCGAGACTTGGGCTTTGCCGAAAACGGCTTTCAGCTTGTCGTCTGCGTTGATCATGCGCTTGTTGACTTTGTCTTGCAGGCCTTTGGCTTTGATGTAAACCCAGAGCTTGCTGACAATTTCAGTGCGTGGCAGTGGCTTGTCGCCAACCACGGCTGCCAGAGCTGGGCTCAGGGTCAGTGGTTTCATGAACGCAGCATTAGGAGTGCGTTTTTTTGCAGGCGCCTTTTTAGCGGCGACCTTCTTTGCAGGAGCTGCTTTTTTAGCGGCGACCTTTTTAGCAGGAGCTGCTTTTTTAGCGGCTACTTTTTTCGCTGGTGCTTTCTTAGCAGGAGCTGCTTTTTTTGCAGCTACTTTTTTTGCCGGTGCAGCCTTTTTAGCAGGTGCTTTTTTTGCCGGTGCTTTTTTTGCAGTTGCCATGATTGATTTTCCTTCTGAAAGTTGATAAATCACCAGTGCAGATAACTACTCTCCACTGGCATTGCGGATGCTACTGGAGAAATCAGCGTTTTCACAGGGAGAAATCACTTTTTTGCTCTTTTTTGTTGCTCATTTGCCTCTGAAAAGCAAAAAGTCACCCGTAAAGGGTCAGTTGACGGCGTATGGCTACTGAGGAAGCGCTTCATGAAGGTGAGAAATGCAAGCCGCATTTTTAACAAGTGACGGCCGCTTTCTGACTCAGAAAGCGGCACGACGGCGACTTCAGATGCCCGCCAATGCGATTGAATTCTCTAGGGCCTTGCCACCGCCATAGCTGTTTTGCTCTGGTGGCATTCCGCCCAACGAGATTCGGATCGCGCAGTATTTGAACTCCGGAATTTTGGCAAAAGGATCGAGTGCCGCGTTGGTCAGCTTGTTGATGGCTGCTTCGTAATAGCAGAAGGGGACAAACACCGCGCCGCGTGGGGAGCTTTCATCGGCGCGTGCGTAGAGCGCAACCTTGCCCCGACGCGACTCAATGGTCACGATATCGCCGGGCTTGCCACCCATGTCTGCCAAGTCGAGCGGATGCACCAAGGCCACTGGATCGGGCTCGATGGCATCGAGCACCGTGGCACGCCGTGTCATGCTGCCGGTATGCCAATGCTCGAGCTGGCGCCCGGTGATCAGCACCAAAGGGTATTCCGTGTCAGGCCGTTCGTTGGCTGGGATGATGTCTGCCGGCACGAAGCGGGCGCGACCTGTCTCGCGAGGGAATGTTTCAGTGAACACCACTGACTCTCCTGGGTCACCTTCCTTGTGGCAAGGGTAAGTGACTGAGTGCTCGCGCTCGAGTCGGTCCCAAGTGATGCCGCCGATGCTCGGCATGGTGTGGCGCATTTCGTCAAACACTTCGCTGACATGGCTGTAGTGCCAGTCGCAGCCCATTCGTTTGGCGATCTGCTGGATGATCCACAAATCTTGACGGGCATCGCCGGGCGGGTTGATGGCTTTGCGGCCCATCTGCACCAGCCGGTCGGTGTTGGTGAAGCTGCCATCTTTTTCAGGGAATGCGCTGGCCGGCAAAATGACGTCGGCCAAGTAGGCTGTTTCAGTCAGGAAAATGTCTTGCACCACCAAATGATCCAGTGCCGCGAGGGATTCGCGGGCGTGGTTGGCGTCCGGGTCCGACATGGCCGGGTTTTCGCCCTGTACATACATCCCGCGGATGCCGCCTTTTTTGATGGCATGCATCACCTCCACCACGGTCAGGCCGGGCTGGGCGTCTAGAGAGCCCTCGGGGACGTTCCAAGCCTTCTCGAAGTTCGCTCTCACCACTGGGTTGGTGACGTGCTGGTAGTCCGGGAACATCATCGGGATCAAGCCGGCGTCCGACGCACCCTGAACGTTGTTCTGGCCGCGCAGCGGATGCAAGCCAGTGCCAGGACGACCAATCTGCCCGGTCATCAGTGCCAGTGCAATCAGGCAACGTGCATTGTCAGTGCCGTGGACGTGCTGCGAGACACCCATGCCCCAGAGGATCATGGAGCCTTTGGAGGTGGCGTACAGGCGCGCCACGTAGCGCAGTGTGTCGGCGTCGATGCCGCAGATCGGTGCCATCAATTCAGGCGTGTAACCCTCGACGTTTTTGCGCAGTTCTTCGTAGCCGATGGTGCGGCTGGCGATGAATTCTTCGTCGACCAGGCCTTCGGTCACGATGACGTTCATCATGGCGTTCAGCATGGGCACGTCGGTGTCAGGTTTGAATTGCAAGTGGCGGTGGGCCATGCGCGTCAGGTCCGAGCGCCGTGGGTCGAGCACGACCAGCTTGGTGCCGTTTTTAATGGCGTTCTTGATCCAAGTGGCCGCCACCGGGTGGTTCACGGTCGGGTTGGCACCGATGATGATGACCACGTCAGCTTTGGTCACGTCCATCACTGGGTTAGAGACAGCGCCAGAGCCAATGCCTTCCAGAAGGGCAACCACTGATGAGGCGTGGCACAGGCGTGTGCAGTGGTCGACGTTGTTGCTGCCAAAGCCGGTTCGCACCAGTTTTTGGAACAGATAAGCTTCTTCGTTGCTACCTTTGGCAGAGCCGAAGCCAGCCAGAGATTTTTTGCCGTATTGGTCGCGTATGGCGGCCAACTTGCCGCCGGCGAACTCGAGCGCTTCTTCCCAGCTGGCTTCGCGAAAGATGTCCATGACGCGGTCGGGGTCCATGCTGAAGTCGCCGGTTTTCGGTGCGTCAGCGCGGCGGATCAACGGCACCGTCAGGCGGTGTGGGTGGTGTGCGTAGTCAAAGCCATAGCGTCCTTTGACGCACAAGCGGCCATGGTTGGACGGGCCATCTCGACCTTCGACAAACAAAATTTTGTCGTCCTTGACGTTGTAGGTCAGCTGGCAACCAACGCCGCAATAAGGGCAGACCGACTCGACCTGTTTGTCTGGCACGCTCAAAGCAGCTTCGCGGGCCGGCATCAGCGCCCCGGTCGGGCAGGCTTGCACGCATTCGCCGCAGGCCACGCAGGTGGACGCACCCATCGCGTCGTCCATGTCGAAGACGATCTTGGCGTGGTCACCGCGAAAAGCCAATCCAATGACGTCGTTGACTTGCTCGTCGCGGCAGGCGCGCAGGCAGCGCGTGCACTGAATGCAGGCATCTAGATTGACCGCGATGGCGGGGTGCGAGAGGTCTTGTCGTACTTGCTTGCGCGCTTCAAAGCGCGGCTTGCCGACGCCGATCTTGGCGGCCCATTGGTCGACTTCGTTGTTGCGCGTGTATTCTTTTTCGGGCATGTCCGACAGCAGCAGCTCAAGCACCAGCTTCTGTGACGCCACTGCGCGTTCGCTGTCGGTGATGACCTTCATGCCAGCGGTTGGTGCTCGACAGCACGACGGCGCCAACACACGTTCGCCATTGATCTCGACCATGCAGGAGCGGCAGTTGCCAACGGCTTCCATGCCCTCTTTGAAGCAAAGGTGGGGAATCTCAATGCCCTCGCGTTTGGCGACTTGCAGCAGGGATTCTGTGGCACGTCCGGAGACTTCTCGGCCGTTGAGGCTGAAACTCACCAGCGGCGCATCCAGCTCAGCGAGTTCTTGTCGGGTGATGGCATTCATGATTAATCCTTAAAACTGGCGACACGAAGTGACAAGTGATGGTTCACAGTTCGTGCGCGAAATATTTGACAACGCAGTCCATCGGGTTCGGTGCCGCTTGGCCAAGACCGCAGATAGAGGCATCACGCATGACCAGCGATAAATCGGCCAGTAGCGCGAGGTTCCACTTGGGCTGGGCCATCAGGTGCTCGGCCTTGGCGGTACCCACGCGGCAGGGCGTGCATTGACCGCAAGACTCGTGTTTGAAAAAACGCATCATGTTGCGAGCGGCATCGGTTGCCGTGTCTTTGTCAGACAGGACGATGACCGCTGCTGAGCCGATGAAGCAGCCATACGGTTGCAGCGTGTCGAAGTCCAGCGGAATGGTGTTCATCGTGGCCGGCAAAATGCCGCCCGAAGCGCCGCCGGGGAGATAGGCGTAAAAGTCGTGGCCGTCCTGCATGCCGCCGCAATGTTCGTCGATCAATTCCTGAATCGTGATGCCGGCGGGTGCTAGCTTCATGCCTGGGTTTTTAACCCGTCCGGAGACTGAGAACGAACGCAAGCCCTTACGGCCATGACGCCCGTGCGAGGCAAACCATTCGCCGCCTTTGTCCAGAATGTCCCTTATCCAGAACAGTGTCTCGAAGTTGTGTTCAAGCGTTGGGCGGCCAAACAGACCCACTTGCGCCACATACGGTGGGCGCAGGCGAGGCATGCCGCGCTTGCCTTCGATCGATTCGATCATGGCTGACTCTTCGCCGCAGATGTAGGCGCCAGCGCCACGGCGCAACTCTATCTCGGGCATGCCGACCATGGGCGGTGCCAGCCGCAGTTTGGCGAGTTCAGCTTCCAGCATGTTGCGGCAGCCGTGGTATTCATCGCGCAGGTAGACATAGATTTTTTCGATGCCGACTGCCCAAGCGGCAATCAGCATACCTTCTAGAAAACGGTGCGGGTCCCGTTCTAGGTAGACGCGATCTTTGAAGGTGCCGGGTTCGCCTTCATCAATGTTCACCGCCATCAGACGCGGGCCTTTTTCGGCACGAACAATTCGCCATTTGCGCCCAGAAGGAAAACCAGCACCCCCCAAACCGCGCAGGCCGGAGTCTTCCATCGTCTTGATCACCGATTCGACATCACGCGCACCGGAGATGCATTGCTCGAGCAGTTGGTAGCCTCCCGTCGCTTTGTAGCCGGCCAAGTCAATGAACCCGCTTGGAATGTGTTGCACAGCGTTGGCATTCACGGTGGCGGCGATGCTCTCGCAAGTGGCGCTGGGGACCGGATTTTGTCCGACCACGGCCGCTGGTGCTTGTTCGCAGCGACCAATGCAGGGCGCGGCGATGACGCGGATCTCTCGGCCCAGCAGAGCGGGCAGTTTTGCCAGCAACTCTTTGGCTCCGGCCAACTCGCAAGACAGGCCGTCACAGACACGCACGGTCAGCGCTGCAGGCGCAGCTTCACCTTCTTTCACCACGTCGAAGTGGTGATAGAAGGTGGCAACCTCATACACCTCGGTTTGTGCCATCCGCATTTCTTGGGCTAACGCCGCGAGATGAGCGGCCGACAGATGACCGAAGTGATCCTGAATTTTGTGCAGGTGTTCAATCAACAAATCAGCTTGGCGTGACGCTGTTCCGAGCAGTCCTTGGACTTCAGCCAATGCGGCTGGATCGACGCGGCGGCCCTTCGGTGCTTCGCGCTTACGCTGCTTGGTAGATGCCTTTGCAACGGCGATAGGAATGATCGGATAGTTCATGTTGGCTTGGTTGATATCTGTAAAAAATGGGGCACGAACGTCAGCGCTAGATGACGTTTTCTTTGCGTAATTCGGCGATGTAATCTGCACTGAAACCGAGCTGTGTCAGCACCTCGTTCGTGTGTTCACCCAAGAGGGGGGAACGCGTGACGTCGGTGGCACTGTCCGACAGTTTGATTGGGTTGCCAACGGTGAGGTACTTGCCGCGGGTCGGGTGATCGACCTCGACGATGGTTCCGCTGGCTCGCAAGGCGGGTTCTTCGGCCAATTCTTTCATCGACAGAATGGGGCCGCAAGGTATGTCGTATTTATTCAAAATGTCCATCGCCTCGAACTTGGTCTTGGTCATGGTCCATTGCTCAATGCGGGCGAAGATGGGTTTGAGGTGCAGCAGACGGGCGCCGGGGGTGGCATAGGCTTCATCGGTGACCCAGCCTTCTTCGCCGATCACCTTGCACACTGCGGGCCACACCCCTGCCTGTGTGATGAAGTAGATATAGGCGTTGGGGTCTGTCTCCCAGCCTTTGCATTTCAAAATCGATCCGGGCTGGCCGCCGCCAGACGCATTGCCGGCGCGCGGTACGGCTTCTCCGAATTTACTGTCAGGGTATTGCGGGTACTCGTGCATGGTGCCGGTACGCTCCAAGCGCTGCTGGTCGCGCAATTTGACGCGGCAGAGGTTCAGCACGGCGTCTTGCATGGGTGCCAATACCTTTTGGCCGCGTCCTGTGGTGTTGCGCTGGTAAAGCGCGGCGAGGATGCCCAGTGCCAGATGCAGTCCTGTGCCGCTGTCGCCGATTTGCGCGCCGGTCACCATTGGCGGGCCATCATCAAAACCGGTGGTTGACGCTGAACCGCCAGCGCATTGGGCAACGTTTTCGTAGACCTTGCAGTCCTCGTAAGGTCCGGGGCCAAAGCCCTTGACTGAGGCGACGATCATGCGTGGGTTCAGCTGCTGGATATGCTCCCAAGTGATACCCATCCGGTCCATGGCGCCAGGTGCAAAATTTTCGACCAACACATCGCAGTTTTTGATGAGCTCGTCCAGAACGGCTTTGCCTTTGGCCTTTTTCGTGTCTAGCGTGATAGAGCGCTTGTTGTGGTTCAGCATCGTGAAGTACAGGCTGTCCACGCCGGGAATGTCGCGCAGCTGCGCGCGCGTGGCATCGCCTTCACCGGCGCGCTCTACCTTGATCACGTCGGCACCAAACCACGCCAGCAACTGGGTGCAGGTGGGACCCGACTGGACGTGGGTGAAGTCAAGAATGCGAACGCCGTCTAACGCTTTGCTCATGGAAGTTCCTGCTGGGAAGTTGAAATAGGTTTCCCTATTATTCACTGTGCCCGTTGTGTGCTTTTGTGATCAAGTTGACGAGGGGTTGCTCGGTTTGGCAAGCTGGACTTCAAGTTCAGTGATGCGTTTGCGCAGGTTACGCTCCTCTTCAAAGCGGCTGGTCTCGTCTCGAATCACCGCCACAATGGCCGACACTGTTTTGTCGGGTGCGTAAAGCAGGGCGACTGTGAAGGCAATAGACAAGCTGTGGCCGTTTTGATGCACAGCCGGCACCCGCAACACATCGTTGCCGTAACGGGTGACACCTGTCGCCATGGTCTTGTGGTAACCCTCCCAATGGCGGTGCTGCAAGCGCTGTGGTGTGATGATGTCCAGCGATTGACCCAACGCCTCACTCTCTGTGAAACCGAAGATGCGCTGTGCTGCCGGGTTCCATAAGGTGATGGCACCGCTGGCATCGGCAATCACGATGGCGTCGCCGAGGGCCTCGACAAGTTGCTTCAAATCAGGTGCTGAGGACATGGGGTTACTCGGTTGGCTGAAAAAAAAAGGATTCAGAAACAAAAATTCCCGTCACTGCGAGGGCAGCACGGCAGTCCATCATCGTGCACTTCCATGATGGATGGCCGCGCTGCGCTCGCCATGACGGGAACGCTGCGTGTAAACCGCTTTGACCGTTTAAACCGCGTTGGCAGTGTGCATCGCTGCGATCTGGTCTTTGGTGTAACCGAGTTCGGCCAGCACTTCATCGGTGTGCTCGCCCAGCAGCGGTGAACCGGTGATCTCTGGCTTCAAGTCGGAGAACTTGATGGGGCTGCCGACCGTGACGTAGCTGCCACGCTCTTTGTGCGGCACATCAACGATCGAACCGCTGGCACGCAGGGATGGGTCGTTCAGCAACTCTTTCATGGACTGAACCGGTGCGCAAGGAATGTCGAACTTGCGCAGGATGTCAACAGCCTCAAACTTGGTCTTGTCTTTCAACCAAACTTCGATGGTGCCGAAGATGTCCATGATGTGCGGCTGGCGCGCCTTAGGGGTCATGTACAGCGGATCGGTCTTCCATTCTGGTTTGCCGATGGCATCGCAGATAGGTGCCCAAGCGTGGCCCTGAACGGTGAAATAGATGTACGCGTTAGGGTCGGTTTCCCAGCCTTTGCACTTCAAGATCCAGCCAGGTTGGCCGCCACCGCCGGCGTTGCCACCGCGGGGCACCACGTCAGAGAAGGTCTCGTGCGGGTACTGTGGATACTCTTCCAGGTAACCGAGTTTGTCGAGGCGCAGCTGGTCGCGCATCTTGACGCGGCACAGGTTCAGCACAGCGTCTTGCATGGCCACAGCGACTTTTTGACCCTTGCCTGTTTGCTGGCGGCCGATGTAGGCTGTCAGGATACCGATAGCCAAATGCATGCCAGTGTTGCTGTCGCCCAAGGCGGCAGACGAAATCATCGGACCTGATTGCTCACCTTTCCACCAGCCGGTGGTGGAGGCTGCGCCGCCAGCGCACTGGGCCACGTTTTCGTAGACTTTCAGGTCTTCGTAGTGGTGGCCATCGCTGAAGCCCTTGACCGAAGCCAAGATCATCTTTGGGTTGAGTTCTTGGATGCGTTCCCAAGTGAAGCCCATGCGGTCAAGTGCACCTGGGCCGAAGTTTTCGACCAAGACGTCACATTCTTTGATCAGCTTTTCCAGCACCGCTTTGCCTTCAGGCTTTTTGGTGTCGAGGGTCAGCGAGCGCTTGTTGCTGTTCAGCATGGTGAAGTACAGAGCGTCAACATCGGGGATGTCGCGCAACTGGCTACGGGTCACGTCGCCGGCGCCTGGGCGCTCAACCTTGATCACGTCAGCGCCAAACCAAGCCAGCATTTGGGTGCAGGCTGGACCGGCTTGAACGTGCGTGAAGTCGATGATCTTGATGCCGTTGAGGGGTTTATTGCTCATTTGATTTCTCCTAAAGGTGGGTTGATTATTTCTTTTTCGCAGCGCTCTGCGGATTCAGGCTGGTGATTCGCCCGCTTTCAGTGCCTGCGGTTTCGTCGATGATCGCATTGATCAGGGTTGGCCGTCCGGAGGCGATCGCCTCGTCCAAGGCCTTGGCCAGTTCGGCCGGTGTGTTGGCCAGAACGCCAACGCCACCAAAGGCCTGCATCATCATTTCATAGCGGGCATTTTTGACGAACACCGTCGGGGCCACATCACCGCCCAGCGGGTTGACGTCAGTGCCTTTGTAAATGCCGTTGTTGTTGAAGACAACGATGCAAATAGGCAGGTTGTAGCGGCAGATCGTTTCGACTTCCATGCCGCTGAAACCAAAGGCGCTGTCACCTTCGATTGCGATCACAGGCTTGCCAGTGGTCACTGCTGCGGCCACTGCAAAGCCCATGCCGATGCCCATGATGCCCCAGGTGCCAACATCGAGACGCTTGCGCGGCAGGTACATGTCGACAATGCTGCGGGTGAAGTCAAGCGTGTTTGCACCTTCGTTGACGACGACAGCTTCCGGATTGGCTTTGACCACATTACGGATGACGTTCAGGGCGCTGTGGAAGTTCATGATGGCGGGGTTGAGCGCCAGCGTCGCGGCCATCTTGGCCATATTTTTGTCTTTTCGCTCACCAACTGCCTGCAACCATTCAGCCGGTGGCTTGGCCCAGTCAGCGCCCATGCCGCCCAGCAGTGCTGAAACGCAAGAACCGATGTCACCCACAAGCGGTGCCGCGATAGGCACGTTGCTGTCCATCTCAGTTGGCGAGATGTCGATCTGGATGAACTTCGTCGAAGACGGCGTGCCCCAAGTCTTGCCCTTGCCGTGTGACAGCAGCCAGTTCAGGCGAGCACCCACCAGCATCACAACGTCGGCTTCGGCCAGCACGTAAGAACGGGTTGCGGATGCCGACTGCTCATGGGTGTCGGGCAGCAAGCCTTTGGCCATTGACATCGGGAGGTAAGGAATGCCGGATTTTTCGACCAAGGTGCGGATATCTGCATCGGCCTGGGCATAAGCAGCGCCTTTGCCAAGAACGATCAATGGACGCTTGGCACCTTTGAGCAGGTCGAGTGCGCGCTTGACGGCATCAGCCGCAGGGATCTGGCGAGGCGCTGGGTCAATAACCTTGATGAGCGAGCGTTTGCCAGCTTCTGCGTCCATCGTCTGCGAGAACAGTTTGGCTGGCAGGTCGAGGTAAACGCCGCCGGGACGACCAGACAATGCCGAACGAATGGCGCGGGCAATGCCGACGCCGATGTCTTCAGCGTGTAGCACGCGAAAAGCGGCTTTGCACAGCGGCTTGGCAATCGCGAGTTGGTCCATTTCTTCGTAGTCACCTTGCTGCAGGTCGACGATCTCGCGCTCGCTGGAACCGCTGATCAGGATCATCGGGAAGCAATTGGTCGTGGCGTTGGTCAGCGCCGTCAAGCCGTTCAGGAAACCTGGGGCTGAGACGGTGAGGCAGATGCCGGGCTTTTGCGTCAGGAAACCAGCTGCGGCTGCGGCATTACCGGCGTGCTGCTCGTGACGAAAGGAAATCATGCGAATGCCCGCTGCCTGCGCTTTGCGGGTCAGGTCGGTGATGGGAATGCCGGGCAGGGCATAAATAGTGTCAATGTCGTTGAGTTTCAGGGCGTCGATGACCAGGTTAAACCCGTCTGTCTGCTCCGTTGCTTGCGTGTCGTTTGTCATGTGGAAATATCTTTTCGTTTGACTTTGATAAAGGTTAATTAACAACGCCGTGCAGTTTGACTTGCACGCATCTGGGCAAGCCTCATTACACTGTCCGGTTATCATAGAAGCCGCTTTTGAATTGGCCATTGATCGCGGTCAACTTTCGCCGTATTTTGACCGTCTGAGCGAGCCAGTTCCCCGCCTCGTCCAACCCTACCCTTCCATGTCATCCGTACCAGACCACCCCGATAGAAACATTATTCGCGTTCAATTGGCGCAAAACACCGTTTTGAAGGGGATGACCGCAGCGCAGAGTGCCGAGCTTGAGCCTCATTTGCTTATCGTCGACGGCCAAAAGGGCGATTCCCTGCTGGAGCAGGGCGTGCACGACATGGAGCAGTACTTCATCCTCGAGGGCATCTTGAAGCGGGTCGTCACCAATCAGGAAGCCAAAGAGATGATCCTGCGCTTTGCGGATGAGCGTGAGATGGAGACCAGTTATGCCGCTTGGCGTCTGGGAACGCCGACACCCTACAGCACGGTTTGCGTCACCAGGGTTCGGGTGGCCAAGTTACCACTGACTGACTGGGTTGCTTTTTTGGAGCGCCACAACGAGATCAAGCAGTCCTTTGAGTACTCAGTGATGGAGTTAATGAGTGAAATCATGGCTCATACCATCACGCTGCATCTGTTGGATGCCCCCGGGCGTGTGAAGCGTTTTCTGCGCAAACACCCCGAACTATTTGAGCGGATCCCGAAAAAAGAACTGGCGTCTTACCTGAACCTGTCTGCAGAAACCCTGAGTCGACTGAAGCAGCGCGGCAAGATATAAAAAAAGCCACCTCGTTTCGCGAGGTGGATTCTGTACGTAGCGAAAAATTTCGTCACTGCGAGCGAAGCGCGGCAGTCCAACATCACAGCGTGCCTCAAAGATGGATGGCCGCGCTTGTCTCGCCATGACGAGGTTTTGTCACTGCGAGCGCAGCGCGGCAGTCCATGTCATGGCAATCGTGCGATGAATTTTCTTCCCCATCACTCGATTGGGCGATCGGCCTCAAATTCATCTTTCTTCGGTGGACGAATCTTCGCCAGCACCTTAGAAATCAGCGGCCAGAACAGCAAGATCAAAGCTAGCGAAGTGATGCTGCCCACCAAGTAGTTGGAGAACATAACGCCGACTTCGCCCTGCGAAATCAGCATCGACTGGCGGAACGCATCTTCTGCTTTGTCGCCCAACACCAGCGCCAGCACCAGCGGTGCCAGTGGGTAGTCGAGTTTTTTGAACAGGTAGCCGACCACGCCGAACAGCAGCATGAACCAGATGTCCAACATCGCGTTGTGGACGGTGTAGGCGCCGATCGCACAGATCACGATGATGACCGGTGCAATGATCGAAAATGGAATGCGAAGAATCGAGGCGAATAGAGGCACCGTCGTGAGCACCACGATCAAACCGACCAGATTACCCAAGTACATGCTGGCGATCAAACCCCAGACAAAGTCTTTTTGTTCAACGAACAGCAGCGGGCCAGGTTGCAGACCCCAGATCAGCAAGCCGCCCAGCAGAACTGCTGCGGTCGGTGAACCCGGAATTCCGAGCGCCAGCATAGGCAGCAAGGCGCTGGTGCCTGCGGCGTGTGCGGCCGTTTCTGGGGCAATCACGCCTTCGAGTTCGCCGGTGCCGAATTTGTTGCCGGTCTTGGACATCTTCTTGGCCAAGCCGTAGCTCATGAACGACGCTGGTGTTGCACCGCCAGGGGTGATGCCCATCCAAATGCCGACCAGCGAACTTCTGATCGATGTCATCCAATATTTAGGCAACTTTTTCCATGTCTCAAGCACGATCTTTGAGTCGATCTTGGCGTGTTTGCCGGAGAAGGCCAGACCTTCTTCCATTGACAGCAAAATCTCGCCAATGCCGAACAAGCCAATCACGGCGATCAGGAAGTCGAAACCGCGCATCAGTTCGAGCCAGCCAAAGGTCAGGCGCAACTGACCTGTGACCGTGTCCATGCCAACCGAAGCAAGCGCAAAACCGATCGTCATTGACGCCAGAATTTTGAATGGAGAACCCTTGCCCATGCCGACGAAGCTACAGAATGTCAGCAGGTAGACGGCGAAGAATTCGGGAGGACCGAATTTCAGCGCAAACTTGGCCACCAGCGGTGCCATGAAGGTGATCATCACCACCGCCACAAAGGCGCCAACGAAGGAGGAGGTGAAGGCTGCTGTCAGCGCCTCGCCTGCTCGGCCTTGTTGTGCCATCGGGTAGCCGTCAAAAGTTGTCGCAACAGACCACGGCTCGCCAGGTATGTTGAACAAAATCGACGTGATCGCGCCACCAAACAAGGCGCCCCAGTAAATGCAGGACAACATGATGATGGCCGAAGTCGGTGTCATCGTGAAGGTCAGTGGCAGCAAAATGGCGACGCCATTGGCGCCCCCTAGTCCTGGCAGCACGCCGATCAGCACGCCTAAGACAATGCCGACAACCATCAAGAGCGTGTTCATCGGGGTCAGTACGACCGCGAACCCTTGGAATAGCGAGTTAAGTTCATCCATTATCAAAAACTCCGAGAGATCAAATTGACTGCTGCAATCAATGCGCAGTGGGCCAGCCGTCTACATGACGAAAAATTTAGTAGCCGAGGGAACTCAGCAAGTCGAACTGGCCTTTGTAGAGGGGCACTTTGAACCAGACCTCAAACATCATGAAAAACAGTGCATTGACACAGAAAGCAGCGATCACACTTTTGACCCATGAGAACTTTCCGAGGATCACCATGAACAAGGCGATGTAGATAAATGAAGCGATGTACAGACCGATGAATTCAACGGCAAAGACGTAAACGCCAGCCGGAACGAGCACCGAAAGAACGCGCTTGATCTGCTCGCCATCGACAAAAACGTCGGTGTTTTTACCTTTCTTGCTGAACAAGGCTTGGTAAAAAATACCGGCACCGGCAATGGTCATGATCAGCCCGATGTAAAACGGGAAGTAGCCTGAGCCCGGGCCATCGCTGGTCCATCCCGCACCCAATTCACGGCTGCCATAAATAACGACGACTCCCAGCAGCATGACGACGCAGGCAACCACGGCCTCCACCACGTAGGTGGCTGGGCCTTTCACTTCGCCACTTTCATGGGCTTGGGTATCACTTGATGCCATTGGGAGTACTCCGGTAATTATTTATTTTTTAGCCAAGAAGCCAGCTTCTTGCATCAGGCCGTGATGGATAGTTTCTGCTGAGGCGACCCACTTTTCAAAGTCTGCACCTGCCATGTAGGTCTGGTTGAAGGCGCCTTTTTCCATGAAGTCAATCCATTCAGGGGTCGCCCGAATCTTCTGGATCAAGTTGACATAAAAGGCTTTCTGGTCAGCCGTGACACCTGCGGGCATGAAAATGCCGCGCAGCATCTGGGAGTCCATGGGGATCCCGGATTCCTTGCAAGTTGGGATATCACTCCAAGCTTGGGTGTCGGTGATCTTGGCTTTGTAGGTCATGCGTTTGTCGTCAAACACACACAGCGCACGCAACTTGCCGGCACGCCATTGAGCAACGGCCTCGACCGGATTGTTCACGCTTGAGTCAACGTGTTTGCCGACCAGCTGAACGGCCACTTCACCACCCCCTTTGAATGGGATGTAAATGAATTTGGTACCGGTGGCTTTCTCTAGGCCGACCGTGATGATCTGATCTTCCTGCTTGGAGCCGGTCCCGCCCATTTTCATTTTCAGTGGGCCTGCAGCCTTGACCGCAGCCACATACTCTTTGGCATTTTTGTAAGGCGTTTCAGCGTTGACCCACAGCACAAATTGATCGAGCGCCATCATGGCAACCGGGGTCATGTCTTTCCAATTGAACGGTACACCGGTGGCCATTGGCGTGGTGAACAGGTTGGACAAGGTGATCACAATTTTGTGTGGATCGCCTTTGGCACCTTTAATTTCCAAAAAGCCTTCAGCACCGGCGCCGCCTGACTTGTTGACGACGATGAGCGGCTGTTTCATCAGGTTGTGTTTGATGACGATGCCTTGAATCAGGCGGGCCATTTGGTCTGCGCCACCACCCGTGCCAGCGGGCACCACGAACTCCACAGGCTTGGTCGGCTCCCAGGCTGCATGCGCTGGCGCGGTTAGCAGGGCCATGGCTGACATGGCGATGGTCACGCCTGCAGCCAACTCATTCCTGATTTTTAAAAATTTGCTGTTCATCTCGTTGTCTCCTGTTAGTTCGTCATGTCGACGTGATCTACAAAAATACCTACCTTTTTAAGGCTTTCTTTTTGTTGGATGTTAGCGTTTTTCGCTAGTCCCACCAAGAGCTGTTCAAGAATTCTTGACTCCAGTCAACTTTGTACTTCTTTTGATTATTGCGAGGGTTAACACGGGTGGGAATTTATCAAATTTATGTGTTTCGCCAACCTATGGCCCTCTGCAAGTTGAAGAGATGAACATTTTTAAACGTTTGAGCATCCTTCATCGGGTCGTAAAAAAGCCCCTGATGCCGAACACGGCATCAGGGGCTTTTAGAAGGCTGACTCGCGGTCAGCGAGCCTCCGTTATTTGCTTATTTGGATTCCCCGAGCGCAACCTGATCCATGAACTTCTTGCGCATTGGTTTGAGGACAAACCACGCCATGTAAGCGGCGATCGCGTTCATGGCGCAGCCGACAAAGAACACGGCTTCCCAAGTACCGGTCATCGCCATCAGGACGCTAGAGATGGGAACAAAAATGGATGCCGTGCCTTTGGCCGTGTACAGCAGGCCGGCGTTACCCGCCGCATTCTTGGTGCCAAACGTGTCGGCGCAGGTGGCAGGGAACAAGCTGTAGATTTCACCCCAAGCAAAAAAGACGATGCCTGTCAAAATCACAAACATGATCGGATCACGACCCCAGTAGTACAGCGCCAAGATGCCCACGGATTCAAGCGCAAAGGCGATGAACATCGTTTTTTCGCGCCCGATTTGGTCAGACACCCAGCCAAAGAAAGGACGTGTCAGACCATTGAGTACGCGGTCGATGGCCAGTGCAAAAGTCAGCGCAGGCAAGATCATGCCCATTACGTTAAAGGTCACGCCATCGATTTTGAAGTCTTTGGCAATCGGCCCCATTTGAGCTGTGGCCATCAAGCCGCCTGCGGCCACCAAAACGAACATGATGTACATCACCCAAAACACGGGTTTAGTGACAATTTGGGTCGGGCTAAAGTCGACCTTCGACTGCTGCACCTTGGTCTGTTTGGCTACGGAACCTGCAATGTGCGCGGGCGGGCGCAACATCATCATGGCGAGGATCATGACGATGGCACCTTGGCCGATACCGAAGTACAGAAAGGTTTGTTCGTAGCCACTGTTTTGAATCATGAACGAGATAGGGATGATTGTTGCGGCTGATCCCGCACCAAATCCAGCCGCGGTCAGGCCAGCGGCCAAGCCACGACGATCCGGGAACCACTTGAGCGCTGAGCCAACGCAGGTGCCGTAAACCGCACCTGCGCCAATGCCACTGATTGCTGCAGCGATGTAAAGCAGGGTCAGGGAGTCGGCGTAGGAGTTCAAGATCCAGCCAATGCCGCAGAGAAGACCACCAAACAACACCACAGGCCGAGGCCCAAACTTGTCGACGGCCCAACCTTCTACGGGGACCAACCATGTCTCAGTCAGAATGAAGATGGTGAAGGCCACTTGGATGGCTGCTTTGCTCCAGCCGTATTTGTCTGCGATGGGGTTGACGAAGAGGGTCCAGCCGTACTGTAAATTGGCAATCATTGCCATGCAGATGATGCCCATCACCAGTTGAAACCATCGATTGGAAACGATCGTTCCACTCGGCTTGACTGAATTCATTACTGTTGCCATAAAATATTTTCTTTAACCTAAATGAGTCATTAATTTTTTTGCAGCTTGAGTTGCGTGCATTTATTTTATAAATTTAATACTTTATTCTTCGTGGGGTTGTGGTGAGCGCGAAGAATATTGAATTTAAATTAACTCTGTCATTTTAAAAAATGCAGGCTCACTATCTCGTTGACTTGAGTCAAGAATCTGTTTCTGGCATCAGTGGAAATTACGTACAGGGTTTTCACTTAGTCTTTGTGTGATTCGGCCTCGCAACGTCACGGGATGCTTTGCATGGCCTAACATCAAAGGCTATGAAAAAAACGCTTTTTCCGTATTTCGGACAGGACCAGACCAACGTCTCTCAACAGGAACGGTTCCGCGCGGCAGGTGGTGCTGTTGTTGGCGTGCTTTTCACGATGCTTGTCAGTCGCTATCTGGGCGGATGGATGGGTGCGAGGGACTGGGCCATGGCGTCTCTAGGCGCCAGTGCCTTGCTCGTATTCGTGCTGCCTTCTAGCCCGATGGCACAACCTTGGGCCGTGTTTGGCGGCAATGGCATTTCTGCCGTGATTGGCATTGCCTGCGTGAATTTACTGGGCAACCCGATGATGTCCGCGCCTGTTGCTGTCGGACTGTCAATCTTGGGCATGTTTGTGCTGCGATGTTTACATCCACCAGCCGCAGCGGTTGCAATGATCACGGCCCTGGGCTCAATCGGAAACTTTGAATATGCCTTTTTTCCTGTTCTCACGGATTCATTATTATTGATAACGGCTGGTTTTATATATAACAATGCAACGGGGAAAAAATATCCTAATTTTCCGGCCCCGTATGGTGTTAAGGATGAAAATTTTACTAATAAATCTAGAGATATAGATGCTGTTTTATCTCGCTATAACCAAGTTATTGATATTAATAGATCTGATTTGGCGGAATTAATAGGGCAGGTTGAAATGAATGCTTATGAAAATAAGCTGGAGGGTATTAAGTGCTCCGAAATCATGACCCCTGAAGTTCGTTGCCTTGATGTCAGCACCGGCCTAGACACCGCCTGGAAAACGTTGCGCGACAACCATATCAAAGCGTTGCCTGTGATCGATCGGAACCGCCGGGTGGTGGGCATCGTGACGCTTGAAGATTTTTTAAAACACGCGGACATCGATTTGCACAACAACTTTAGCCAGCTCGTAAAAGGCGTTGTGCGAAGTGGCCTCAAAGGTATTGGGAATACCCTGGCGACGAATCCTGACACGGTCGGTCAAATCATGACTAAAAAGGTTCGGGTCATCAGCGAGAGTAGAAACGTCATGGATCTGGTCGATGTTTTCCACAGTCAGGGACATCACCACTTGCCAGTTATTGACGCGAATCAGGCTTTGGTTGGCATCATCACGCAGTCTGACTTTGTCGCGGCCATCGAAAAATCATTGAGCCGGTGAATCTGATTTAGCGCTTCAGCGGAACAGAAAGTACACCGCCAGAACGTAGAGGATCGATGCGAACACCTTCTTCAGCGGTCGGATGTCCATGCGGTGAGCGGTGCGTGCGCCCAGTGGAGCGGTGCAGATGCTGGCGATCGAGATGATGACAAGACCTGGCAGGTAAAGATAACCGAATGAACCCGGCGGCATCTCTGGCATGTTTTGACCAGCCCAGATGTAGCCAAGCGTGCCAGCCAATGCAATCGGGAAGCCGAGTGCAGAGGATGTGCCTACCGCGTCATGAATTTTGACGTTGCACCAGGTCATGAAGGGCACTGAGATAAAGGCGCCACCAGCACCCACCAAGGAAGACAACATCCCTATCGCCCAGCCCATGCTGAAGGTGCCGAGACTGCCAGGCAAGGTACGGCTTGGCTTGGGTTTGCGGTCAATGAACATTTGCGTGGCAGAAAATGCCACAAAGATCGCAAAGAAAATTCCAAGTAATTTGCCTGGTAAAGCAGCGGCAAATTGTGCCCCGACGATGGAACCCAACACAATGCCGGGTGCCAGAAGTCGCACGATCGGCCACAAGACGGCTCCGCGCTTGTGGTGCGCCCGCACCGATGACAAAGAAGTCAAGCAAATGGTGGCCAGAGAAGTCGCAACGGCCATTTTCACGGTGTAGTCAGCCGGAAAACCTTTGGCCGTGAGGATGAAGGTCAGGAACGGCACCATGATCATGCCGCCTCCGATGCCCAGTAAGCCGGCTAAAAATCCGGTGCACAGGCCAATGACTAGAAGTTCGGCGATCAGTTGGGGTTCGAGAAGCATCGGATCCAAAGAAAAAAAGGTGTCTGCGAAACGGCTGGATCGTCATCCTGAACCAGGGTTCAGGTGGGCGAGGGCATTCAAGCTTCGGGGCCGTCTAACGCGAGACGATCACACCTACCTGAAAATTTACCAAGCCCGTGCTTAAAAAGCATTGGTACAAGGAAGTATAAAACCCAGCAAGTAACGCAGACGGACAGATTGTAGGTGTGATCTGGTTCACGCGAGTCGCTGAAGTGTTAATTTGAATGGCGTTACAGCAGCCGGCCGTCAACGCCGAGTGCCGCGTCAAGGCGGCTCAGCAGTGAGCCGATTTGGGCATCGTCTGGGGAATCATTGGCCGCGCCGGTTGGACGCAACACGGGCGCAGGACGGTCAGACAATTCAAAGGCCAGGTTCAAGGCTGCCAGCACCGCAATCCGGTCGCGCGCCTTGATCTTGCCAGCGTCGCGGATCTTGCACATGGCGATGTCGACTTTGTCGACGGCTTTCAGCAGACGCGCGTCACCGTCGTCGGGACAACCCAGCAAATAGCTTTGGCCCATGATCTGTACTTCAAGCTGCTTCATGATGGGTTCTCCGTGGCCGAGCCTGAAGACCCGTTGACTTCCGACTTCGGTAGGCGATCTAGCAGGCCGTCTACACGGGCACGTGCTGCACTCAGGCGTGACTTCAGCGAGTCGCGCTCATGCGTGAGAGCGTTCACATGCTGGCTGAGTAGTTCGTTGGTGCGCTGTAATTCGTCATAGCGCAGCAACAGCCGCTCAACGCGTTCAACCAGCTGTTCGATTTGGGGGGTGTCGGCCATAGCAGGCTGGATTGTAGGGTTTCAGGAACTTTCGGCACTTAGAATGTTCGCTGTTGGTGCTCGCGGTGTGGTTCACATGCCGCAGTTCAACGGGAAGCAGGAGGGAGCCGAGGCCACGCTCACCGTCAAGGTGTGCTGGCGCCGCGTCTTTTAACCTGCGCTGCCCCCGCAACGGTAAAACGAACGAATGCGTTTTGAGCCTTCCAGCTTGGAACTGTATTCCGCTTTCATCACTAGCCACTGAGCGCCTTGAACAAGCGCATGGGAAGGCGATGAAGGTAGCTTCGTCAGCCCGGATACCGGCCAACAAGGTGAACGTTCGTCTTTTTGAGGCGTGCTTTCGTAACGCTCATGCACTGGCGGGGAAGCCGGTGAGGGCCTTTGTTGTTGATTGTTCAAATGAGAAAACTTCCTTCGCGCTGGCTTTTGGCTGCGCTGTCCCAGGCCGTCCTGTCGGCTTCTGCCGTTCATGCGCAGTCATCCACTGTCCCCGTTCGCTCATTGCCCGAAACCGTGGTGTCCGCTACCCGAATTCCCCAAGACCCTAGTTTGTTGCCGCAAGGCGTGACGGTCATCACAGGCGAAGAGATTCAGGCAGCGGGTTTGACCCATGCAAATGAAGCTATCCGCTGGTTAGGCGGCGTTGTCGGTCGCATCGATACGGCTGGCGGTCGAGATCAGACACTCGATTTGAGAGGTTTCGGGGAAACTGCAGGAAGTAATTTGGTCATCTTGGTCGATGGTGTGCGCCAGAACGAAGGGGATATGACGGGGGCCGCGTTGGCCTGGATTCCCGTGAGCAGCATTGAGCGCATTGAAATTGTGCGGGGCAGTAGTGCCGTGCTTTACGGTGAAGGTGCCACGGCGGGCGCGATCAACATCATCACGCAAAAGGGGCAGGCAGAGCCTGGCGGCATCGTGAAGCTCGGCCTCGGGAGCTTGGGTACGCGCGAGGCCCAAGCTTCCTTGAATACTGTATCGGGCCCATGGCGTTTGCAAATCAATGGCAGTGCGCGCAATACCGACAATCACAGAGACAACTACGCAGCCCAGGAGCACAGTGCGCTTGGTCGAGCCACGTGGATCGATGGCAGCTCGCTAATTTCCATGCAACTGGGCCTAGCGAGCTCATGGAGTCTTTTGCCCGGTGGTCTGACCCTGGCTCAGTTCAACCAAAACTCCCGTCAGACCAACACACCAGGGGACAACGGTTCAACGGAGTCAGCCAACCTTCTGCTCAGTGGTGAAACTTCTTTGGGAGATTGGCGCATGGCGGCGGACTTCAACCACCGCAGCAGGGAAACTAATTTTGACTACCGTCAGCAACCTTCTTTGGGCGCAGTCAAAAATAATGCGGACCGGGTAGGCACACGGGTTTGGCGCGAGTTCAAAGACGGGCCAGTAGTTCAGAAAATTCTGATCGGCCTTGATATGGAGCACTGGCAGCAAGAGAGCACAGGCTACGTTTACAGCATTAACGCAAAAGCTGATGTCAAACAGACCTCAAGTGCCCTGTACGCCCGCCATGAGGTATTTTTTCAGCCAATGGGCTTGAAGGTTTTTACCGGGGCAAGGATGACTGTTGCTGACCGAGTTTCCACCGGTAACCCCCCAGGTGAATTCGCTGCAACTAACACCAGCTGGGACTTTGGCGCCGCCTTGAGCCTTGGCACGTCATCAGAAGTATTTGGAAAGCTCGGTAGCAGCTTCAGATTACCCAACGCTAACGAATACACCTGTTATGTCCAGTTTTGTCCAGGTGGCGCGGACAAGTTATTGCCGCAAGCTTCACAAGATGCAGAGCTGGGCTGGCGGCAAAAGACTGTTTGGGGCCAATGGACTGCCCGGCTTTACCGCAGTAACCTGACCCGTGAAATCGGCTTTGACCCCATGATCGGCAACGTGAACTTTGACCCGACACGGCGGGAAGGGATCGAGCTAGATGCATCGGCTAAGCTGGCAAGCCAACTCGATGGGGGTCTGCTGTTGGCGGTTCGGAGCGCTACCTTCCGAAGCGGAAGTTATGCTGGCAAGACGATTCCACTGGTGCCGAATCGCTCGATGACCGCGCGTTTGACTTACAGGCAATCTGGGACTCAGCAGTGGTTGCTGACTTCCCAGTGGGTGTCATCGCAGCGTATCGGCGATGACTTCGATAACACGGGCGACAGCAAAATTGCTGGCTACGCCACGTTGAACTTGCGCTATAGCCAGAAGGTGGATGATTGGACCTTTGCCATTGCCGCAAATAATTTGCTGGACAAGCGTTACTACAACTATCGGACCTTTGTGAATCCAACTTACCAGTCGATTTACCCGGAAGCTGGCCGCACACTCCTTGTTTCTGCGCTGCGCCGCTTCTAAGCCATGACCCTCGGCCCCCAACGCATCGTCTGCCTCACAGAAGAACCCACCGAGTGGCTTTATCTACTGGGGGAGGAGCGGCGCATTGTGGGGATTTCTGGCTACACCGTGAGGCCGCCGCAAGCGCGCGTTGACAAGCCCAAGGTCAGTGCTTTTTTGAGTGCCAAGATCGACAAGATCGTGGCGCTCAAGCCGGACTGCGTGATTGGTTTTTCTGATCTGCAGGCTGACATTGCGGCGCAACTCATTCGGGCGGGTGTGCAGGTCACGATCTTCAACCAGCGCAGCGTGGCTGAAATTTTCTCGATGATGTTTCAGCTGGCGGCGATGGTCGGGCAGGCTGACAAAGGACTGGCCCTCATCAACGCCATGCAGCAGCGACTCAGCGACATCGCGCAGGTGGCCGCAACGCTGCCGCGCCGGCCGCGCGTTTATTTTGAAGAGTGGTACGACCCGCACATCAGCGCGATTGCCTGGGTCTCTGAGCTGATCGGCATTGCCGGTGGTGACGATTGCTTTCCTGAACTGGCAAAGGAGCCGATGGGCAAGGGTCGCATCATTGCCGACGGCGCAGACATCGTGGCGCGGCAGCCGGACATCATCGTCGGGTCTTGGTGCGGTAGGCGTTTCAGGCCGGCGCATGTGTTGGCGCGGCCGGGTTGGGGCGACGTGAACGCGGTGAAAACGGGGCAGATTTTTGAAATCAAGTCGGCCGATATTTTGCAGCCAGGACCGGCCGCATTGACCGATGGCGTTGAGCAGTTGCACCGCATCGTCATGGCTTGGGGCGCAGAGCATGCTTGAGCGCAGCCGGCTTGTTTTTTTCTTTGCCTGGCTGCTCTCTTGTGGCCTGGTGATTTTCCCCGCTCACGCGCTGCAGGTGTTCGATGACCGCGGCACCGCACTCATGTTGGCGCAACCGCCGCAGCGCATCGTCAGCTTGTTGCCGTCGCTGACCGAGAGTGTCTGCGCGCTGGACCAATGCCTGCGTTTGGTGGGCGTTGACGAGAACTCCAACTACCCGGCCCAAGTGCGGCAGTTGCCTGTGGTGGGCAACGGTCTGGAGCCGAGCATTGAGGCCATCGTCGCGCTCAAGCCTGACTTGGTGATGTTGGCGAGCTCGTCTCGGGCGACTCTGCGACTGCAGTCATTGGGCATCAAGGTGCTGGCTTTGGAACCAAAAACACATGCCGACTTGCGGCGTGTCTTGCACACCTTGGGCGTGGTGTTGGGCCTGCCCGATGACCACGCTGCACGCTTGTGGCAGCGCATGGACAGCAGCCTGAATACGGTGGCCAAGAGCTTGAGCGCGCCAGCACGTCAAGCGCGGGTGTATGTCGAGGTGGGTCGCGGCCCCTACGCAGCCAGCGAGTCTTCCTTCATTGGTGAAACGCTCGCCCGACTGGGTGCGCGCAACAGCGTGCCGGGTGCGCTGGGGCCTTTCCCGCAACTCAATCCTGAGTTCGTGGTGCGGGCTGATCCGGATGTCATCATCATTGGCGGTAGCAGTGCGCAGGGTTTGGTGCTGTACCCCGGCTGGGCCAGCATGCGGGCGGTGCGAGAACAACGTGTTTGCGTGCTGACCCCGGAGCAGGCCGATGTGCTGGTGCGTGCGGGTCCGCGCTTGGCAGAGGCCGCCAGTTTGATTGCGCGCTGCCTGAATGAAAAAATGCAAGCCATGGGAATAAGCAGATGACGTCGACTGGACACCCGCCGCGTCAGGGGCGTGTGCTGGCCTTGGTTTTGTTGCTGGCGAGTGCTGTGCTGCTGCTGCTGGGCATGGGCGTGGGCAGCACCGGTCTGGAAAGTCTGGCCGACATGTGGCGTGACCCCCAAGCGTGGCAGATCGTTTGGGACATTCGGCTGCCGCGCAGCGTGGGTGCTTGGTTGGCGGGCGCCTTGCTCGGGCTGGCCGGTGCGGTGGCGCAGGGCTTGTTTCGCAATCCCTTGGCTGATCCTTATTTGCTGGGCAGCGCCTCGGGCGCTTCGCTGGGCGTGGCTTTGGCCATGGCCTTGTTGGGCGTTTCACCACTGGCCACTGAGTGGCTGGCGCGGCTTGGTTTGGCCGGAGCGGCCTTCACCGGTGCGGTGCTGGCCGTCTTGCTGACCTTGCTACTGGCCCAAGGCGTGCAGCACACGCTGAGGTTGCTGCTGGCCGGTGTGGTGGTGGGCGTGGTGTTGGGCGCGTTGACCTCGCTGGCCTTGTTGCTGTCGCCGGGCATCATGCAGGCGATGCAGTCTTTCATGCTGGGTAGCACCAGTTTTGTGGCTTGGCCGGCGTGCGCGTTGATGGCAGCTGTGGCGCTGTTCACGTTGCTGGCGGCGTGGGTCATGAGCCCGGTGTTGGACGGTCTGACTTTGGGGGAAAGCACGGCGCAAAGTCTGGGCTTGCCGTTGCCGGCTTTGCGTGCCGCGCTCATCGGCGTGCTGGCGTTGGCCACCGGCACGGCCGTGGCGCAGACGGGTTTGATTGCCTTTGTTGGTCTGGCTGCACCGCATCTGGTGCGTTCGCTTGTCAAGACCACGCCGGGCCGATTGATTGGTCTGGCCAGTCTGACTGGCGCTGTTTTGCTGTTGGCCGCAGACTTGTTGGCGCGATCGGTCTTGGCGCCGCGTGAGTTGCCGGTGGGCGTGTTGACGGCTGTGTTGGGCGGTGCTTATTTGCTGTGGCTGATGCACCGCCAAGGCGTGGCGGGTCCACGCTCATGAACACATCTGATCTGGCTTTGCAAGCACGCCATGTGGGTGCGTCTTTGGGTGGCGTGCCCGTGCTGCATGACGTCTCTTTGAGCCTGCGCGCAGCTTGCTGGACCAGCGTGGTTGGGCCCAACGGCGCGGGTAAATCAACCTTGCTCCGCGTGTTGGCTGGCCTGTTACCGCACAGCGGAGAGGTGGATCTGTTGAACCGGCCCATGCCGGCTTACGGCGGTCGTGAACGGGCACAACAACTGGCGTGGCTGGGGCAGGGCGAAAGCTCGGCCGACGACCTGCGGGTCTACGACCTCGTCATGTTGGGTCGATTGCCGCACCAGCCTTGGCTGGCCGGCCCTGCCGCTTCTGACCATGCGGCTGTGGCGCGTGCCTTGGGTGCAACGCAGGCTTGGGACTGGCGGCATCGGTTGGTCGGGCAGCTGTCGGCGGGGGAGCGCCAGCGGGTGTTGCTGGCACGGGCTTTGGCGGTTGAGGCGCAGGTGCTGTTGATGGACGAACCACTGGCCAACTTAGACCCGCCGCACCAAGCCGACTGGTTGCTGTTGGTACGCGCTTTGGTGGCGGAAGGCAAAACCGTGGTTAGCGTGCTGCATGAACTTTCTTTGGCTTTGCAAGCGGACGACATGCTGGTCATGCGGCAGGGGCGTGTGGTGCATCTGGGCGCTTGCCATGATGCGGCGACCCACAGTGCGCTGGAGCAGGTCTTTGAAAGCCGGATTGCCATTTTTCAGCTGGCCGGCCAGTGGCTGGCGGTACCCCGGCTATAGCGTCTTCGGCTTGTAATCGCAAAACTGACTGACGCCGCATTGCCGACACTGCGGCGTGCGCGCCTGGCAAATGTAGCGCCCGTGCAAGATCAGCCAGTGGTGAGCGTCCACCAAATACTCGGGTGGTATGCGTTTCATCAAGCCGGCCTCGACCTCGTCGACGTTCTTGCCGGGGGCCAAACCGGTGCGGTTGCTGACCCGAAAAATATGCGTGTCGACCGCCATCACGGCCTCACCAAAAGCCGAGTTCAACACCACGTTGGCGGTCTTGCGTCCGACACCAGGCAGCGCCTGCAGCGCCTCGCGTGTGCGCGGCACTTGGCAGCCGTGGCGCTCGACCAAAATCTGGCAGGTCTGCAGCAGGTGCTTGGCTTTGCTGCGGTACAGGCCGATGGTCTTGATGTAACTTTCAAGCCCTTCCAGCCCGAGGGCCAACATTTTTTGCGGCGTGTTGGCCAGCGGAAACAGCTTGCGGGTTGCCTTGTTCACGCTGACATCGGTGGCCTGGGCCGACAGCAACACGGCCGCCAACAACTCAAAGACGCTGGTGTATTCGAGCTCGGTCACTGGCAGTGGGTTGGCGGCTTTGAGCGTGGCAAAAAAAGAGGCGATGGCGGCAGATTTCATGCTCGGCAGTTTAGGCTGTGCCGGTGCGCGTTACCATCTTGCTCTGCTGTGAATTTCATTCCCCAAGCGCAATTCCCTGAGAGAGCCCCCATGCCGCTGCCATTTGCCGACCGCCTGAACAATGTCGAAACCTCTGCCATCCGTGAGCTTTTCAAACTGCTCGGAAAGCCCGGCATCATCAGCTTTGCTGGTGGCTTCCCGGACAGCGCCATGTTTGACGTGGAAGGCATACAAGAAGCCGTGAATCGGGCCTTGACGGAGGAAGCTGGCGGCGCCTTGCAGTACGGTGCCACGGAGGGCTACAACCCGCTGCGCGAACAACTCGCCGCCTTCATGGCCGCCAAAGGCGTTGAGGTGGCACCCGACGGCATGATCGTCACCACGGGCAGCCAACAAGGGCTGGATTTGCTGGGTAAAACCATGATCGACCCGGGCGACAAAGTGATTGTCGAAGGCCCGACTTTTTTGGCCACCATTCAGTGCTTTCGTCTTTACGGCGCCGACATCATCAGCGCACCGATTGACGAGCATGGCGTGCAAACCGACGCCCTCGAAAAACTCATCGCCGAGCACAAGCCTAAGTTTGTGTACCTGATCCCCACCTTTGGCAACCCGAGTGGTGCCTTGCTCAATTTGGAGCGGCGCAAAAAAGTCTTGGAACTCGCCGTCAAATACCAAACGCTGGTGGTGGAAGACGACCCGTACGGTGATTTGTATTTTCATGACGAGCCGCCGCCCAGCTTGTTGGCGCTCAGCCGCGATGTTCCCGACAGTCGCGAGTGGTTGGCGTATTGCGGCAGCATGAGCAAGGTCTTGAGTCCTGGCTTGCGGGTCGGTTGGATGATTGCACCCGCCGAGCTGCTGGCCAAAGCCACCATGTGCAAGCAGTTCAGTGACGCACACACCAGCACCTTCGCCCAAGCCACGGCGGCGCAGTACCTCAAAGCGGGCCGCATGCCTGCCACGTTGGCGCGGGTACGCGCGGTCTACGCTGAACGCGCCGCTGCCATGGGCGCGGGCTTGAAGCGAGAGTTGGGCGACGCCATTGCCTTCACGCAACCTGAGGGCGGCTTGTTCTTTTGGGCCCGACTCACCGGCGCTCATGGCAAGACCAAGGACGCCGCCGAGTTCGCCAAAAAAGCCATTGCGCAAGGCGTGGCGTTTGTGCCAGGTGCGCCGTTCTATGCGGCCAATCCGGACATGTCAGCGCTTCGGTTCAGCTTCGCCACTGCCGATGTGGCGAAGATTGAAGAGGGCATCAGCCGCCTTGGCAAGGCTTGCTGAACAGCGCTTTCTCTAGGCTCGCCTACCTCACCAAGCGTTGCGCAGCTCGCGCAGCTTTTTGAAGACCGTTTTGGCATCTGGCTGTGCAGGCAAGTCGGGAAAGCTTTCACGCAACTGAGCGATGACGCTCGGGTTGCTCAGACGCATGAAGGTGTTGTGTGCTTTCTCATCTTTCAGCGTTGTCACGATGGACGTCGCCGGATCGTGACTCGCGACCTTTGGCAAAAGCGCTTGGGCTGCGGCGTTGTCGGGCTCACGGGCCAATGTGAACTTCAGATTACTTTCAATGTAATCGTGGCCGGGGAAGATGCGGGTGTTGTCCGGCAGTCGCATCAACTGCTCGGTGAAGCTGCTGTACAGCGCCTCCACATCGCCGCCGTTGTGCACGTTGCCGGCACCGGCATTGAACAAGGTGTCACCTGAAAAAAGGGCGGGTTGCTCAGCGTGCGCGCACAGGCAAATGTGGCAATAAGTGTGGCCCGGCGTGTCCAAACATTCCAGCTCAATGTGCTTGCCAACCTTGATGACGTCACCGGCTTGTACGCCGCGGTCCATGCTTGGAATCTTGCCGGCGGCTTTGTGATGCGCAATCACTTTGGCGCCGGTGGCAGCCACCACCTCGGCATTGCCGCCGATGTGGTCGTGGTGCTCGTGCGTATTCAAAATCTGGGTGATGTTCCAGCCCTTGGCCTTGGCGGTCGCCAAGCATTTTGCGTGGTCCAGGGGATCAATCGCCAAGGCTTCGCCGGTGTCGGGGCAGGCGATCAGGTAATTGAAATTGCGCAGGCTGTTGCCCGTCCAGATGCGTTCAACAATCATGCGTGGCCTTGTGGGGTGTGGTTCATCCGAGTATTTTAGGAGTGCTCCGCATCGCCTGCGTTGTTCGGGGATGTTCACCGCTTGTTGCAAAATATGTCCCTATGAAAAGCAAGTTAGCCAGCAGTGGCCTCGTTTATTCGACCGACAGCGGTCGCACCTGTCCGGAATGCCGCAAAGCGGTGAGTCAGTGCATTTGCAAAAGTGGCAAGCCCCGGCCTGCTGGCGACGGCGTGGTGCGCGTTTCCCGATCAGCCAAGGGCCGCGGCGGAAAAACCGTCACTTTGATTCAGGGCGTTCCCTTGGATGACGTAGCCCTGACGCAGCTGGGTAAACAATTCAAGGCCGCTTGCGGTTCCGGGGGCACCGTCAAGGACGGCGTGATTGAAGTGCAGGGCGACCACCGTGAACTGGTGATGCGTCAGTTGGTGGACAAGGGCTACACCGTCAAGTTGTCGGGCGGCTGAAGCGCACCCACAACCGCAATATCAACGCCCATGAACCCCGAAGACCTTGAACTGTTGGTGACGCGTCAAATGCCTTTTGGCAAATACAAAGGCCGATTGATTGCGGATTTGCCGGGCAACTACTTGGTTTGGTTTTCTCGCGAAGGCTTTCCAAAAGGCGACATTGGTCGACTGTTGGCACTCATGTTGGAGATCGACCACAACGGCTTAGGGCCGCTGCTGGACCCGCTCCGCAGGCGGCATACACGAGACATTTTTAATCGTTAGAATCTCCGCACTTGAAAGCTTGTTTGCCGCGACCGTGAGATCTTTCCGGATGGACCCACAAGCCTGCTGATACTGCCATGTTCGAGATTTTCCTGACGCTACTGTCGGCCCTTTCTTATCCGCTAATTCATGTTGCGAATGGTTGGATTTTCACTTCTTTGGAGATCACCCCGCATGTGGGGTTGATCTACCTGCCCGCTTTCATCCGCATGCTGAATGTTCTGGTGCTTGGCAAAGTCAAGGGAACATTGGCGACCGCTCTGGGCGGTATTTTTTTGATGATGGTGTTTAAAGACCATTCCGTGGTCGGTTTCATGAATGTGCTTTGTTCCGCCTCGGGCCCGTTATTGGCCGTGATCCTTTTTCGGTTTTACACCGGCCGCGACGTGAATCTGCTGTCCTTGAAAGACCTGGCCATCGTCACCCTCGGTTATTGCCTGGCCAATGCGCTTGTGCATCACGTTGTGTGGACGATTTTTGACCCTGCACAACTGGTGTCACCTCATCAACTGTTGTGGATGATGCTGGGCGATTTCAATGGCGCACTGATCGGTGCTTATGTCCTTAAATGGACAGCATCGTATTTCAACATTGGCGGCCCGTCACAACGCAGCTGACGCCGCCCGGATGTGACACACTGGCCGCCCGTCAGTTTTTTGATCACCTCCATGACATCACCGAATCTCACCGTGCGCATTGGCTCTGGCGCAGGCTACGCAGGCGACCGTATTCTGCCTGCGCTCGAATTGGCCGAAAAAGGGCAGCTCGACTACCTCGTGTTTGAGTGCCTCGCTGAGCGCACGATTGCGCTGGCCCAGCTGGAGCGCAGCAAACACCCCGACCGCGGTTTTGACCCCTTGCTGACCAAACGCATGCAGGCGGTGCTCGGTCCGTGCATGCAACAGGGCGTGCGCATCATCACCAACATGGGCGCGGCCAACCCTTTGAAGGCGGGCTACGAAGTCTTGCGGGTGGCGCTCGAACTGGGCCTCCCGCAGGTCAAGGTAGCTGTGGTGTTGGGTGACGATGTGCTGGAAGTCTTGAGCGCGCGGGGGATGGCATTGCCGCTGATGGAGTCGACCCAGACACTTGCATCGCTCAAAGACGAGCTGATTTCAGCGAACGTTTACTTGGGCGCGGATGCACTCTTGCCCGCGCTGCAGACCGATGCGCACGTCATCATCACCGGCCGGGTGGCTGACCCAGCCTTGTTTTTGGCGCCGCTGATCCATACTTTTGGCTGGGCTGCGGACGATTGGATGCGGCTGGGTAAAGGCGTTTTGGTTGGGCATTTGTTGGAGTGCGCAGGCCAAATCACGGGTGGTTATTTCGCAGACCCCGGTTACCGAGATGTGCCGGACTTGGCACATCTCGGCTTTCCGTTGGCCGAGGTCGATAGCTCCGGTGATGCGGTGATCACCAAGGTGGCGGGTTCTGGTGGTTGCGTGACCACTGCTACCTGCACCGAACAACTGCTTTATGAAATTGAAAATCCTGCGCGCTATTTGCAACCGGATGTAGTGGCTGATTTTTCGCAGGTTCGTTTGACGCAGATCGGCCCAGACCGTGTTCAAGTGAGCGGTGGGGCAGGGCAGCCGCGCCCAGACACCCTGAAAGTCACGGTCGGGCACCGCGAAGGTTTTATTGCTGACGGACAGATTTCCTATGCAGGACCCGGTGCCTTAGCGCGCGGCCAACTGGCCTTGGATGTGTTGCGGGTTCGTTTGAACGAAGCCGGTTTTGCCGACTGCGAAAGCCGCTACGAGTTGATCGGTGTCAACACCATCTTGGGCGATCGGATCATGCCCGCCAGTGAACCGAGTGAACTGCGCTTGCGCTTGGTCATGCGCGTGGCGACAGTCGAACAAGCGCAAGACGTTGTCAATGAAGTTGAAGCGCTCTATTTGAACGGCCCGGCCAGCGGCGGCGGCGCTACCAAGCACGTGCGCGAAGTCATCGCGGCTGCCTCGGTATTGATCCCGCGTGATTGGGTCACCCCGTCTGTTTTGATTTTGGAGAACTGACATGCTGCTCAGAGACATTGCCCATGCCCGCACCGGTGACAAAGGCAACCGCAGCACGCTGTCGGTGATTGCCTATGACGCCAAGCACTACCCGCTGCTTGAAAAACTATTGACACCTGAGCGAGTGAAGGCGCACTACCAAGGCATTGTTCAGGGTTCGGTGGAGCGCTACTGCCTACCTCATTTGGGTGCGCTCAATTTTGTCATGCACAGTGCCTTGGGCGGTGGTGTCACACGCTCTCTGGCATTGGACGCGCATGGTAAATGTCTGGCTTCCGGACTGCTCGGTATGGTTTTGAGCGAGGCTGATGCCGCATTTCGATGAGGGTTAGCCCATGGTTTTTATCAGTTCAGGGCGGCCTTCATGCGCAATAATCATCAGCTCATTTCCGGAGACTCCCCATGAACGCATTTCTTCGTCCTGCTCACGCTTTAGCTGCCGTCCAATGCCTGCTCACCAGCTGCGTCGCGGCATTCAGTCTTTACGCCGCCTCGGCCAGCGCTCAAACTTATCCGAGCAAGCCCATCAAGGCCATCGTGCCGTTTGCGGCCGGCAGTGCAACGGACCAGATTGCGCGCGCCTTTGCCGCCAAGATTTCTGAAATCCTCGAACAACCGGTGATCGTTGACAACAAGGCCGGTGTTAACGGCATGTTGGGTGCTGACTTCGTGGCCAAGTCTGCACCTGATGGCTACACCATTTTGGTCGGCACCAACAGCACCAACGCGGCGCTGAAAAGTCTGATGAAGAAGCTGCCTTATGACCAAGACACGGCTTTTGCCCCAGTGGCTTATTTGGGTTCGGTGCCGCTGATTGTGGCCGTCAACAACGATTTGCCAGCCAAAACGCTGAAAGACCTCGTCGCCATGGCCAAAGCCAAGCCGACGCACGTGACCTTCGCCAGCGCCAGCACATCGCAGTTGGTGTCCACCGAGGTATTGGCCAGCATGGCCAATATCAAGATGACCAACATCCCTTACAAAAGCGGCCCAGCCGCCATGACCGATCTGATTGGTGGTCAAGTTAATTTGTTCACCGCAGACTTTGCGGTCATGCTCCCGCAAGTCAAAGCTGGCAAGGTTCGCGGCCTAGCCGTCACATCAACCAAGCGCTCAATGGCTATTCCTGAATTGCCTACGGTCAATGAAGCGCTGGGTCTGAAGGACTACGAGTTAATTGCTTATTTTGCGGTGTTTGCACCCGCAGGGACGCCAACTGACGTCATCCTGAAACTGAACCGTGCGATCAATATTGCAGCCAACAACAAAGACATTTTGGAGCGTTTCGCGGCCCTCGGTTTTGAGACCGAACCCGGTACGCCTGAGGCACTAGGACAGCGCTCCAAGGCTGAAAGTGCGAAGTGGGCCAAGGCGATTCAAGAAGCCAAGATCGAACCGCAGTGAGTTGACTGTTTGAGTATGGCCCGGTGATCCGGGTTGGCTTTCTAAAAAGCGTGGTCTGTGAAAACGGGCCACGCTTTTTTTGCATTCATCGAGGCTCTGAACAGGGTTTCTACCAATTTTGATGAGACAACTTCTTTGGGTAAACTTATTTGTTCGTACAAATAAACAAAACAGCCAATACTGTTTTACCCAGGAGATTCCCCATGTTGTCAGCCGTTGAAATTGCTCCCCAGCGTTACCGTGCGTCTTACGGTCGATATCTTGAAGACTTCACGGTCGGTGATGTGTACGAGCACAGACCAGGCCGCACTTTGACGGACAACGACAACATTCAGTTCGCGCTGCTGACGATGAATCAGCACCCGATGCACTGTGATGCCGCATTTGCGGCCAAGAGTGAATTTGGGAAATTGTTGATCAACAGCCCCCTGACCTTAGCCGTGGTGGTCGGTATGACAGTCAATGACGTGAGTGGGAAGGCGATTGCCAACCTCGGCTGGAAAGACATCGACATCTCCGCGCCGGTCTTTGCTGGCGACACGTTGTATGCCGAAACTCAGGTGCTCGAAAAACGTGAATCCAAGTCGCGTCCGGGCCAAGGGATTGTCACTGTCAAAACCACCGCCTTCAATCAAAAGAAAGTTCAGGTGATGGCGTTTCAGCGGACATTTTTGGTGGCTCGCCGAGGACACGGCGTGAACGACGACATCTGATCGATACAGGCAGTTGAGTCAAAAAAACCAGGAGACAAAAAAATGAAATATACATTCACCCGCTGTGCCGCTTGCGCATTGGCTGCACTGGCTCTGAGCAGTGTGGTGGGCAGTGCACTTGCTGCCTACCCAGAAAAAACAATCCGCATTGTGGTGGGCTTTCCCCCTGGGCAGGCCACGGACATCATTGCCCGGGTGGCAGCGAGGAAATTGCAAGAAGTCTTGCAGCAGTCTGTGTTCGTCGATAACAAACCAGGTGCTGCTGGCATCATCGGTGCCGAAATGGTGGCCAAGGCCAATCCCGATGGCTACACCTTGTTGGTCGGCTCCAGCGGGCCACTGGCCATCAATGTGAGCTTGTATTCAAAGCTGCCTTATCACCCGCTCAGAGATTTTGTGCCCATCAGTCAGCTGGCGATCGTGCCGCTGTTCCTCGCTAGCAATCCGAGCTTTGTGGCGCAAACGGCTGGCGACCTCGTGCGTGAAGCCAAGGCCAACCCTGGCAAGATCAATTACGCCTCTTCTGGCAGTGGCGTCACCAGCCATTTGACGATGGAGCTTTTCAAACACGCCCAGGGTATCAACATGGTTCATGTTCCTTACAAGGGCAGCCCTCCCGCCGTGACTGATTTGATTGGTGGTCAAGTGCCGGTGATGATCGACACGGGCGCGGCCTTGATCCCGCACGCCCGCAGCGGCAAGTTGCGCCTGCTGGCCGTCGCCAGTAAGGCCCGTAACCCAGCCGTGCCGAACGTCCCCACCATGGCAGAAGCAGGGCTTGGCAATTTTGAAGCACCAGCCTGGATTGGCATCGTTGCTCCAAAGGGGACGCCGAAAGAAATCATCGAGACCTTGCACAAGGCCTTGAGTTCGACTTGGCTCGATGCCCCCGATGTGCGTGAGCAACTGACCAGCCTCGGCGCTGAGCCGATGCTGTCACGTCCGGAAGAATTTTCGCGTTATATCCAAACTGAAATCGACAAGTGGGCGATTGCCGTCAAGTTGTCTGGTGCCAAGGTCGATTGAGATGAGTTCTTTAATCTCTGAACGTCTGGCCGACTACGGGCATGGCTTCACGCTAGACAGCGTGCCTGCAGAAGTACGCTTGCGCGCCGTGCATTTGATGCTTGATGCACTGGGCATTGCGCTGGCCAGTACGCAATACGACTTTGCTCGGAAAAGTCTTGCGGCTTTCCAAGAGCTGGGGGGCGGCGCTGGTGGCGTGCCCGTCATCGGCTGTGGCGTTCAACTGCCTGTGCGCGATGCCGTCGCTATGAATGCGTTGCTGATTCATGGTCTGGATTACGACGACACGCATCCGCGTGGTGTTCTTCATGCCACCACGTCAGTACTGCCGACTGCGCTCGGTCTGGCGGCTCATCGTCAGGCCAGCGGTCGTGATCTTTTGGCGGCCTATCTGCTGGGTGTTGAAACGGCTATTCGATTGGGGGCTGCTGCACACGGTGCATTTCACCAAGTAGGCTTCCATCCGACGGGTTTGATTGGCACTTTTGGCTGTACCTTGGCGGCAGCGCATTTGATGCATCTGGAGCAGGCGCAATGGGTCGATGCACAGGGCATCGCACTGTCCCTGGCCAGTGGCAGTCTGGAGTTCTTACAAGATGGTGCCTGGACCAAACGTCTGCATCCGGGTTGGGCCGGCACCAGTGCCATCACCGCGGCGACTTTAGCCAAACACGGTTTCGTCGGTCCCCGTGCCACCTACGAGGGGCGCTTTGGTCTTTACAACAGTCACCTGGGCGCACTCGCTGAACGCTGTGATCTGAACATCGTCACCGACGGCTTGGGGAGCGTCTGGGAAACACTCAACATTGCGGTCAAGCCGATTCCAGCCTGCCATTTCACACACGCCTGCGCGGATGCGGCCAGCACTCTGCATGCGCAATGGCAGGGCGCTGCGGTGAAACGTATCGTTGCACGCTTGCCCGAGGGCGTCATGAAAATTGTCTGCGAGCCGATCGAGAGTAAGCGACAACCGGCCAATGCCTACGAAGCGCAATTTAGCATTCCGTACTCTGTAGCCACAGGCTTGCGCTTTGGTTGCTTCACGCTGGACGCGTTAGAACCGTCCGCTTACACCGACTCTCAGACCCGCGCCCTGGCCGCCAAAGTCACTTGCGAAATCGATCCGAATGCTGACTTCCCGCGCTACTACGGCGGCGAGGTCATCGTCGAGCTGGAAGATGGCCGCGTGTTGCAACATCACGAGCCGATCAACCGCGGTGCACCTGGCCGCCCGATCAGCAACACCGACATCATTGAAAAGTTTCAAGACAACGCTGCTCGGGCTGTGTCCCGCACACATGCCGACAGCATTCTGAATGCTGTTCTGGATTTGGAACAGCACTCCGCCGCTTCACTGGCACAACTTCTGGGCGTCAAAGCTCAACTGGACAACACATGAACGCACGCCATCAATTTGAACCTGCCGATCAAGAGCAGGAAAACCTCATTCTCGACATGCTCGAGAAGTTCCTGAACTCAGAGGTGAAACCTTATGTTCGCGAGCTCGAACACAACGATACGTACCCAGCGGAGATCGTCGAGAAAATGAAGAACATGGGCTTGTTCGGTTGCATCATTGCGCCCGAATATGGTGGCCTGGGTTTGTCCACGACCACCTACGCCAAGATCATTGAGCGCATGTCGCGCGTTTGGATGTCTATTTCCGGCATCATCAATTCGCATCTGATCATGGCGATGGCTGTGCAGCGCTTTGGCACCACCGAGCAAAAAGACTATTACCTGCCGCGTTTTGCGACAGGTGAACTGCGCGGCGGCGTCGGCCTGACCGAACCCGACTGCGGCACGGATCTGCAAGCGATCCGCACCAGCGCCAAACTTGATGGCAGTGACTATGTGGTCAACGGCTCCAAGATGTGGATCACCAACAGCTTGCACGGCAACTGCATCGCCTTGCTGGTTAAAACCGATTCGAAAATCGAGCCGCGCCACAAAGGCATGAGCTTGCTCATTGCTGAAAAAGGGCCGGGCTTCACGGTCAGCAAGAAGCTGGACAAGTTGGGCTACAAAGGCATCGACACCTGCGCGCTGAGTTTCGAGAATTACCGCGTGCCAGTAAGCCGGTTGATCGGCGGCATAGAAGGTCGCGGTCTGCAACAAATTTTGGGTGGACTTGAGCTGGGCCGCATTAACGTGGCTGCACGTGGTTTGGGCGTCGCGCAAGCTGCGCTTGACGAAGCCGTGGCTTATTCGCAGCAGCGAAAAACCTTCGGCAAGCCGATTTGCGAACACCAGGCCATTCAGCTCAAGCTCGGTGAAATGGCCACACGCACCCAAGCATCGCGTCTGCTGGTGTATGCCGCCGCCGAAGCCTATGACCGCGGCGAGCGTTGTGACATGGAAGCCGGCATGGCGAAGTACTTCGCCACTGAAGCTGCCCAAGAAAATTCGCTCGAAGCCATGCGCATCTTTGGCGGCTACGGCTACTCCAAGGAATACAACGTCGAGCGCTTATACCGAGACTCGCCATTGCTGTTGATCGGGGAGGGCACCAACGAAATGCAACGCATCATCATCGCCAAACAGGTGATCGAGAGGAACCCGATATGAGTGCAGAGACCGTTGCCACTCAAGCTGGCATGCTGGCAGGTGTCCGCATCATCGCCATCGAGCAATATGGGGCGGGTCCATTTGGCACGCAGCATCTGGCCGATCTTGGGGCCGAGGTCATCAAGGTGGAAAATCACCACGATGGCGGCGATGTCGGTCGGGCCGTGGGGCCGCATTATTTTGGCCCAGGCGACAGTCATTTTTACCAGTCCTTCAACCGCAATAAAAAAAGCATCACGCTTGACCTCAAGCAAGCTGAGGGTCAAGAAATATTGCAACGATTGGTCAAGACGGCTGATGTGGTGTTCAACAATTTGCGCGGTGACTTGCCAGTCAAACTGGGTTTGACCTATGAGGCGCTGAAAGCTTTTAACCCTAAAATTGTTTGCGGTCATTTGTCTGCTTACGGACGTACCGGTTCTCGGGCCGCATGGCCTGGCTACGACTACCTGATGCAGGCCGAGGCGGGTTACCTGTCGCTCACTGGCGAGCCCGATGGCCCACCCGCTCGCATGGGACTGTCGATCATCGACCTGATGACCGGCACCACGGCCGCCATGGGTTTGCTCGCCGGCATCATCAGCGCGCGATCTTCAGGTGTCGGCCGTGATGTCGACGTCAGTCTGTTTGACGTGGCCCTGCACAACCTCGCCTACGTGGCGACTTGGTACCTCAATGCCGACACTGCGATCACGCGTGAGACGCGGTCTAGCCATCCCTCACTGACCCCAAGTCAGCTGTACAGGACACAGGACGGCTGGATTTTTCTGATGTGCAACAAGGAAAAGTTTTGGGGCGTTTTTTCGCGCGAAGTCGGAAAACCCGAGTGGGCTGTCTGCGACGCCTACAAGTCGTTCAAGGATCGTCTGGCCAATCGTGATCAACTGACCATTGATGTCGATGCCGTGTTGCAAACTGCGACGACTGCGGAGTGGATTGAACGGCTGGCCGGCAAGGTGCCGGTGGCGCCGGTGTATGACGTGGCGCAGGCGCTTGACAGCGGCTTTGTGGCCGAGCAGGAACGCCTGCTGGACTTTGAGCACCCGGATGGTCCGGTGCGCATGGTGGCCTCACCGGTACGCGCAGGGTCGCATCCGGTGCGTCCTGCACCAACGATGGGCGAGCATACCGAGACAATTTTGCGCGAGGCCGGTTACGATAGTCCTTCACTTGAAAAACTCCGTCAAAAATCCGTCATATGACCCTTGCTGCCGCGCCTGACCCGACCACTTTTTCGCGGGGTTTGGCGCTGTCGGCGAGCCAGCCGCGTTACCTGCAACTGGCGCAAACCCTGTTGAACGAAATTGAAAGCGACCGCTATCCGGTGGGTTCTTTGTTGCCCACCGAATACGAACTGTGTGATCAGTTTGGCGTCAGTCGTTCTACCGCCCGTGAGGCCGTCAAGCGTTTGGTTCAGTTGGGTCTGGTGGTACGCCAACCGCGCGTGGGAACGACTGTTTGCTCACGCACGCCCACCATGTCGTATCGGCAGCGCACCGCAGATGTCGTCGATTTGTACCAGTACGCCACCGATACAACGCTGGTGATTGAGGCGAGGGCGTTGCTTGAAATTGATTCGATGCAAGCGCAGATGTTGGAGGCTACAGCAGGAGAGACCTGGTTGCACCTGAGTGGTCGCCGGCACACCAAAGATCAGGAGAAGCCCTTGAGCTTTTCTGATATTTGGGTTCACCCGGCATTTCGTTCTGTCAAAGGCCTAGATGGCCCGCTCAGTGGCGCCGTGCATGCCGCGATCGAACAGCAGTTTGGCGAGGTCATCGTGGCGGTTGAACAAGAAATCCGAGCCGTGGCTTTGGACCGCGATATCGCAGCTGCGCTGGATGCACCTGTGCGCAGTCCGGGGCTGTGGATCAGCCGGCGCTACCGCAACCGATTGGGGCAACTCGTAGAGCTGGCCAATAGCACGCACGCGGCTGACCGCTTCAGTTACAGCACCGTATTGCGTCGCGAGTGGGGCGCGTCTTGATGAGCAGTTGGGGGCCGCTTCTGATCACCTTGTTGATTCAAGCCATGGCATCCATGGCCCTTCTCACACTTCCGGTGATGGCGCCTGTCGCCGCCAAAGCCTTGGCCGTTTCTCCGGCCTTGGTTGGTTTGTACATTGCCATCAGTTATGGCGGTGCGTTGATGTCGACCCTTTTGGCGGGCGCAACTGTCGCACGTCTGGGGCCGATTCGGGTGAGTCAATTCAGCTTGCTGATCTGCGCATCCGGTCTGCTGCTGTGCGCGGTGCCCTGGTTACCCGCAGTCTTTATGGGTGCCGTGCTGATCGGTTGGGGCTACGGTCCCATCACGCCGGCCAGTTCGCATTTGCTCGCACGAACCACACCGCCGCACCAGATGTCGCTGGTTTTTTCGGTCAAGCAAACCGGTGTTCCTCTGGGCGGCATGATGGCCGGTGCCATCGTCCCCTTGTTGCTCCTGAGCTTTAATTGGCAAGTCAGTCTGGTTTTGGTGGCCGCAGCTTGTGTGGTGTGTGCTTTGTTCGCGCAGTCTTTACGTGTCGAGTTTGATGCTGATCGCAAAGTCGGTCAGCCCTTCAGGTTGGGTAGTTTCGCGCAGCCGATTCGGCTCGTATTTGCACACCGTGCTTTGGCGACCATGGCCGGTTGTTCATTTGGTTTTTCGATGGTGCAGTTGTCGCTCAGCACGTATCTGGTGACTTATTTATACGATGATTTGTCGTATGGATTGGTCGGTGCTGGCGTTGCGTTGTCCTTCACGCAAGCCGGTGGTGTGATCGGGCGCGTAGCCTGGGGCTATGTGGCTGATCGTTGGTTGGGTGCATCGAAGACGCTGGCATTGTTGGGGGCGGTGATGGCCCTCAGCGCTTTGGCAACTGCATTTTTGACAGCCAATACACCGCAGGTCTGGGTTTGGGTCATTTTGACCATCTTTGGCGCATCAGCCATTGGCTGGAACGGCATCTACTTGGCCGAAGTGGCCCGCCAAGCACCCAAAGGCAAGGCCAGCATGGCAACTGGTGGCACGTTGGCCTTCACTTATTTGGGCGTGGTTTTGGGGGCGCCGGTGTTTGGTGCCATGTCGAGTTTTTTTGGCACGTACCGAGCAGGATTTTTAGCTTTGATGGTCGCCGCGGCGGTTTGTGGCGTGGTCTTGTTGTTGAACCAGCGGAGAACGGCTGACGCCACTACTTAAGCTGATGGAGGAATCTTGATGTCTATAGATCGCTCATATCTTTTCGTTCCCGGCGATCGGCCTGAACGGTTTGACAAAGCATTGGCCAGCGGCGCTCACGCGGTCATTCTGGATCTGGAAGATGCGGTTATTCCGGAACGTAAGGGTCAAGCCCGTGCTGCCATGACGACTTGGCTTGCGGCGACGCAGGCGAAAGTCTGGATTCGGGTCAACCCATCTGATACCCCTTGGCATGCAGAAGATTGCGCACTGTTGGCGTTGCCTGCCGTGCGTGGGGTGATGCTGCCTAAGGCTGAATCGGTGGACGGACTGCGTCAATTGGCCAGCCGTTTGCGGCCGGGTCAAGGATTGATTCCTTTGATTGAATCCGTAGCCGGATGGTTTGAAGCCTTGCCACTGGCGCAGGTTGACGGTGTCACCCGATTGGCCTTCGGATCCTTCGACTTCATGTCCGACTCCGGTATTCAAGGTGACGGGGAAGAGCTCGACAGCGTACGCTCGCAATTGGTGCTGGTCTCACGGCGGGCTGGTTTAACGGCCCCGATCGATGGCGTGTCGCTGGCAGTTGATGACAACACGCAGCTCGAAGAGGACGTGCGGCGATCACGCCGTTACGGATTTGGGGCCAAGTTGTGCATTCATCCGCGGCAAGTGGCGGGTGTGCACACCGCTTTCGCGCCCACGATTGCACAAATTGAATGGGCAAAAAAAGTCATCCTGGCTTTGGCCAGTGGTCCGTTGGGGGCTATTGCGGTTGATGGGAAGCTGGTCGACAAACCGATTGCACTGTTGGCGCAGACCTTATTGGCTGAAGCTGCGTTGCCAAAATAATGACAGTGATGTCGCCTGTCATTTGCCAATAGTCCGACGAATGTAAAGATGTAAATCGTCTTGGATAAGACCTCTATACTGGCCGAATATCGATCTTCAGTCGCTTGTTTGGACCATGTTCTCCCTTATTAAATCTCGTTGGATGTTTGGTATTTTTGTACCGTGTGTTTATGTCATTTTTGAGTTGGGCTTCAATCATCAGTTGTTGAGTGTGACTGCTGACACGGTGAACGAGGAAACTCTCAAAGGGCTTGAGTTCTGGGGGCGATTTTTGTCTGGCCTTGGTTTAGGCTTGCTGCTTTTTCAATGGACCAAAAAATTCAAGCGTTACTCGCTAGTTAGATTAATTCTGAGTTTGCTTTTGGGCATCGTGCTGATGTGGAATGTACAAAAGGCCATCACCGATTACTGGGTTAATGCTGCAACGCCGGACATCAAAAAAACAGCTTATGTGCTGACAACACTGAGTGCTGTAGCCACCGCTGGTGAATTAACCACGCTGCGCGGTGATAAGTTGCTCAACGCTAGGATGTCGAGTGGGGAGCAAAAAATTGTCGCGGCGCTGTTTCCGGCCGCAAGTCTTTATTCAGAAAATCAAGCGGCGCAGCTGGCCCGTTGGCGAGGTTTGGAGCCCAGTGAATTTGACGCCCAATTCAAAGCACCGCAGTCAGTCGACAATTTGAACAACGCTTTTCGCAATCTCGTCATTCCACCGCTGACGCTGGGTTTCTCTATTTTTTTTGCGTTGTTTAATTTTGCCCAACTCAGCACCCATTTGCTACTGACAGCATCTGTGTCTATCAGGCGGGTGGTCTTGGCGGGTGTTCTTACTCTACTTGTCGGCATATCTCTGTCATATGACAGCCCGTTCCTCGATTCCGCCGGCTATCAAAACAGTCTCCGATCCGGACTTTGGTCTGAAGATATGACCTTGGCGGTGTTGACGGAATGGTCTTTCAGGTCAGTCTCGCGGTGGCTGCCTGCATCTGAATGGATTCACCATCACGTCTTGCGTGATTTTGCGTTCGGTCGGCCGCATTGAGCCTCAGCCAACGCGTTCAAAGTCAATAAAACCGCGTCCAACATTGGCGCCAACCAACTTGCCATCAATGGGCAAGGAGATAAACAGGGCGGAGGTACGCTTGGGTGGTGTATCTGACTGAGTGGCTGCCGCTCTGGACTGGTTAGGGTTTCCACGCTGATCGATGGCTAATCATCGGTGCGATAGTGCCCAATCAAGTGCTCGAAACGCCTATCTGAGTGGACTCTTTGGTGACGATCTTCGGCCGCAGCCTCTGCTGCACCTCTGGTTGCAGTCTCTACTATTTTCTCGATGAGTCTCGAAAGAAAATGCATGAAAGTCACCCCTTCCAACGCCCCACTGCATGCAACCGTGACCGACATCGATTTAGGTGTGCCGCTAAGTCGTACCGATTTACATGCCGTGGAAGCGGCGTTGGCCAAGCATGGTGTGTTGAGTTTTCCTGGTCAGCAATTGACCCCGCAGCCATTCAAGAGTTTCAGCGCACAGTTCGGAGAGCTGGAGTTCAACGTGGCCAACAAGTTTCACGAGCCCGGGATGCCGGAGATGATGATTTTGTCCAACATGATTCGTGACAACCAACCCGTCGGCATGGCGGATGCGGGTCAAGGCTGGCACACCGATCTGTCCTATCAAAAGGTCATCGGCTACGCGACCATTCTGTATGGGCTCAAAATCCCCCATCGCGATGGGAAGCCTCTGGGGTCCACAGAGTTCTGCAACATGCACGCCGCCTACGAGGGTCTGCCCGAGGAGATGAAATCCATGCTCGAGGGCATGACGGTGCTGCACGATTTTGCAAAGTTTTGGGACATGATGCGATTGGAAAAGGGAAGCAGTCGGCAGGAACTGAGCGCGGTCCAGAGAGCTGCGCGACCGCCGTCATCGCACCCGATCTTCCTGACGCACCCGCTGACAAAGCGGAAAGTTTTGTACGCCAATGCCGGCTACTCGATGAGGATCAACGAGCTCAGCCCATCTGAGAGCGATCGCGTGCTCGACTACCTCTTCAAGCATCAAATTCAAGAGCAGTACAAGTACGCGCATGCTTGGCGTGTTGGTGATGTCCTCATGTGGGACAACTTCGGAACCATCCACAACGCGGTGGCGGATTACCTGCCCAGCGAGCATCGTTTACTCAAGCGGTGTCAGGTAGCGGGAAGCCGTTTCTTTCAATGAAAAGACTTGACGACATCATGAAATTTTCAATCAATGCCTCCTTGAAGTCTCTGCTTGCCGGCGCCACACTGGCATTCGGCTTTCTTCAGGTCAGCGAGGCGGCTCAGTATCCGGAAAAACCCATCAGGATCGTCGTTGGCTTTGCGGCAGGAGGCCCGACGGATCTGATTGCACGCGTGATCGCGCAGGAGCTGAGCTCGTCTCTTGGTCAAACCGTGACCGTTGAGAACCGGCCTGGCGGAACGGCATCGGTTGCGACCGAGGCCGTTGCGACAGCTCAGCCTGATGGGTACACCCTGCTGTTTTCGTCGGTGCAGTTATTGATCAACCCAATTCTGGATCCGGCCAAGAAAGACCCTTTTAAGACCTTTGCGCCGATATCTAACGTGGCCTCGCTGCCAATGGTCGTGGTCACGTCTGCGGACAGCCCGCTGAATTCGATTCAAGACATCGTGAAAGCGGCCAAGGCCAAACCCGGTGGCTTGGCATTTGCATCATCTGGCAACGGCAGCGCGCCACACTTGGCTGCTGCCACGCTTCAGGTGCTGAGTGGTACCGAGATGCTCAACGTGCCTTACCGTGGAAACGGACCCGCTCTGACGGAGGTGATGGCGGGGCGGGTGCAGTTCATGTTCTACCCCTCGATTGGTGTGGCGCAGCATGTCGCATCCAAGCGCCTGAAAGTGTTGGCAGTGGGTACCGACGAGCCTGATCCCAGCTTCCCGGGCGTTCCAACATTCCGTCAGACCGGCTTGCCCGAGCTCAAGAGCACCGCCCCCTGGGTTGGCTTGCTTGCGCCCGCCAAGACGCCTCCAGACGTGGTGGACAAACTCGCGTCAGAGGTTCGCCAAGTGCTTTCGAAGCTGACGGTGCTCGAACGCCTCAAAGGAATGGGCGCAGAGGTCGTGGGAAGCACTCCCTCCGAGTACACAGAGTTCCTGAAGAAGGACTATCAGCATTGGGCGAAGATCATCAAGGCCGCCGGCGTCAAGGCTGAATGAGCAAGGCCTTCAAAACGCTCTGAACGTTAAACACCAGGTCGGTGGTGTTCGTGAGGGTGATCGTTTATTTCGGTAGCAGACGCCCAGCTTGCCAGTCTCGCGCCATTTTTTGCGCATCGCTGATTTGTTGTGCATCCATATTTTTGCTCATCGCGTCACGGTTTTGAGTGGCTACGCTGTCACCTGCGGCGGCGGCAATGTTGAACCACATGTGGGCGCTTTTGTAGTCTTGTGGGACGCCTTCACCCTTGGCATACATGACCCCGAGGTTGCCCTGCGCTTCCCCATGCCCCTGAAGTGCCGCAAGCCGATACCACTTCAACGCCTCGGCGAAGTTTTGGGTCACGCTTTCACCCTTTTCATGCATGAGGCCCATGTTGAATTGCGCGACGACGTGACCCTGATCTGCAGCCCTTCGGTACCAGTTCAGCGCCTCCGTGTTGTCTTGTAAAACCCCTTGGCCTTTTTCGTACATGAGCCCCAAGTTGCTCTGGGCATTTGCATTTCCCTGAAGTGCAGCGAGCTGGTACCAATGCACCGCCTCGATGAAGTCTTGCATGATCCCTTCGCCGTTGTTGTAAATAACGCCCAAAGTGAATTGAGCCGTCACATTCCGCTGCAAGGCTGCAAGCCGATACCAATGGACCGCTTTGACCAAGTTTTTCTTGGTGCCGATCCCCTCTCGAAATAAATGTCCCACTTGAATTTGTGCCGCTGCATCGCCTTGGGTGGCTGCGCGCTTGAATTTTTTAAGCGCTAAGGCGTAGTCTTGCTGGGCTAAAGCGGCATGACCCTCTTCGGCATCATCTGTTTGATTTTCGCTGGGTGTCAGCCCAAGCGATCGCAATGCGTTCAGGAAAAAACTTTTCATAGGGTTGCATTCTCAGCGCTTTTCGAGCGTAATTCTTAGTTCTATTTAATTATTTGTCATTTAATGATGAGGTCTTAGGGATTTTTCCTAAGCAAAGTGGTCACTGCCAACGGCGTGTTCGGATGGAGGGTAGATTCAGTAGTGCTTTGACAAAATGATGCGTGTCATGTCGTAGCTGCTGAAGTTGACTCTGGGGTCGTAGGCGATGCGCAGGCCGACATCGCCCCAGTCGTAGCCCAACATCAAGCCGCGTCGGCGAATGTATTCGCCTTCAGAGGTGCCAGATTTAAAAATCAGATCAACGATCAGTCGTTGCTTGTCTGCCAAAGGCCGTCGGTAGACCAGGTGAACGTGCTGTTGGTCCGGGTTGAGGCGGTTGTCACGCACAACTTGCACTGCAACAAAGTCTTGTGGACTCCAGCGGTACCCCGTGCTCAGGCTCCATGCATCGTTGGGGTCAAAATTAAGATTGAAGTAGTTTCGTAAATTGGTGCGACCAATGCCGGCACCGACGAAAAATTTTTCACCATATTCCGTCCCTAGGCTTCCGCCCCAAAAGCCGCCCGACGCCGTTTGCAGAGAAGGCTGAATCTTGAAGCCGAGCAGCTCGTAGGTGCTGTCCCAGCCGACCCGGGTTTGGGTGAGCGCATCAACCGGTGAGCGATAAACACCGACCCATGCGTTGCCCCAGTCAGAGCTGCCCCGAAGGTTGACATCCATGGCTTGCTTGCTTGGCAGGCCCGGACTTGAAAAGTCGTACAGCCCAACGCTGGGTTTGTATTGGATGGGATTGGGTTCATCGGCGGCGTGTGTGAGGCCGCAGGCGAACAGCAGTGTGACTGACAAAAATGTCAACCCGTGATACCCAAACCGTTGTGATTTTTTGCTCATGTTGAAGAGGTAGCAGAGGACAGGCTGAGTAGACCATGGCTTAAGGAAGCGCATCGTCCATCCCTAGGGCATACCCCCGATTGTGGAGTCTTTGCAGTCCTAGTAGGATTGAAAACTGTGTCTCGAAAAAAACCATACTCAGGAGTTTATCAATGGCGATTCAACTAACGATTAACGGCAAAGTGCACAGAGTCGATGTCGACTCAAACACGCCTTTGTTGTGGGTCATTCGTGAACAAGTCGGTTTAACCGGCACCAAATACGGCTGTGGTATTGCGCAATGTGGTGCCTGTACCGTCATGATGGATGGCGCCGCCGTTCGCTCATGTGTGCTGCCTGTCAGCGTTGCCGTGGGCAAGAAGATTCAAACGATTGAAGGCTTGGCCAAAAATGGCAAGCTGACTAAGTTGCAGCAGGCGTGGATCGAGCACCAAGTGCCACAGTGTGGTTTTTGTCAATCAGGCATGCTGATGGCGGCCACTGATTTGCTGGCTAAAAAACCAAAACCGACCGATGCAGATATCGATGCGGCCATCACCAATATTTGTCGTTGCGGCAGCTTCCAAGAAGTTCGCGCTGCTATTCATTCAGTCGCTAAAGCTTAAGGGGTCCAACATGAACGCACGCGTCCCAAATCTTTCCCGTCGTCATTTTGTCGTGGGTACAACCGCCGTCAGCAGTGGCTTGGCCCTTGGTATCCAAATGACTTTTGTGGGCTCAGCACAAGCTGCAGATTCAACCCCCGAGATCGGTGCCTGGGTGGTGATCAAGCCCGACGACACTGTCATTGTCCGCGTTGTACGCTCAGAGATGGGTCAAGGCACCATCACCGGCTTGGCTCAACTGGTGGCCGAAGAACTCGAATGCAACTGGAAAAAAGTCACGGTCGAATATCCCACACCGGGTGAAAGCCTCAAACGCAAGCGCGTCTGGGGTGCGTTTTCAACTGGCGGTAGTCGCGGCATCCGCACGTCAGAGCAATACGTTCGCAAAGGTGGGGCCGCAGCACGTTTGATGCTGGTGCAGGCAGCGGCAGACGGATGGAGCGTTCCCGTTGCAGAGTGTGTTGCCGCAGAAAGCGTGATCACACACAAACCAAGTGGCCGCAAAGTCACGTTCGGCAAAGTCGCCGCAGCGGCTTCAAAGCTTGCAGTGCCGACTGACGCCAGCATCACGCTGAAAGATCCTAAAGACTGGAAGATCATTGGCAAGCCGTTGAATCGCATTGATACCTATGCTGACAAAGTGACCGGCAAACAGGTCTACGGTATCGATTTAAAGATGCCAGGCATGTTGGTGGCAAACATCAAAGAGTGCCCGGTGTTTGGTGGCAAGGTCAAAAGCTTTGATGCCAGCAAAGTGACTGGCATCAAAGGCGTTAAGAAAGTCATGCAAGTCGGCGAGACTGCCGTGGCCGTGGTGGCCGACACTTTCTGGATCGCAAAAACCGCACTCGATAAAGTTGAGATTGTGTGGGATGAAGGCCCGAACGCTTCAGTGTCAAGTGCCTCGATTGCCAAGATTCTGGAAGAGGGCTTGACCGCTGAACAGGCTTTTGTTGGCAACACGCGTGGCGACACCAAGGTTGCGCTAAACGCCGCCGTTAAAAAGGCGGAGGCCACTTACTTTTACCCATACCTGAACCATGCACCCATGGAGCCCATGAACGCCACGGCCAAATGGACTCCTGAGCGTTGTGAAGCTTGGGTGCCGACACAAGACGGCGAAGCCTCATTGGCTGCGGTGATTGCAGCTTCCGGCTTGACCGCTGAAAAATGCGAAGTCTACAAAGTCAATCTGGGTGGTGGCTTTGGTCGGCGTGGGGCGTTTCAAGACTACACCACGCAAGCGGTCAACATCGCCAAACAGATGCCCGGCACGCCGATCAAATTGATGTGGACCCGTGAAGAGGACATGACACAGGGTCGTTACCACCCGATCATGATGTGCAAGCTGACGGGTTCGTTCGATGCGAACAAAAATCTGACGGGTGTGCACATGCGCTTGTCAGGTCAGTCGATTTTGGCATCGGTGTTCCCCTCTGTTCTCGCTGCACAAAAAGGTCGTGACGCTCTGGCCTTTCAAGGTGTCTTTGATGGCGGTGAGCATGGTTTTGGGTATGAATTCCCAAACCAGTTGATGGAACACGCCATGCGCAATACGCACATTCCGCCAGGCTTTTGGCGTGGCGTGAACGTGAATCAAAATGCGATCTTTATGGAATGTTTCATGGACGAGCTCGCCGAGACGGCGGGTATGGATGCGGTTGAGTTTCGTCGAAAGTACATGGGTAAGTTCCCTCGCAATCTCGCGGTGCTCAATGCCGTGGCCGATGGCATCGGTTGGACCAAGCCTGCTGCCCCTGGCGTGTTCCGTGGTGTTGCGCAGATGACGGCCTTTGGCAGCTATGTCGCTGCTGCCTGCGAGTTGTCTGTGACGGATGGCACCAAGGTGAAAATCCATCGCATTGTTGCCGCTACTGATTGTGGCTATGCGGTCAATCCGGCGCAAATCAGACGTCAAGTCTCAGGCTCTTTCGTCTATGGTTTGTCGGCATTGTTCGAACAAGAGTGCACGGTTAAAAACGGCAGAATCGAGCAAAAGAACTTTGATACCTTTGGGTCGATCCGGCTTGCACAGATGCCGAAGGTTGAGACCATCATCTTGGAAGGTGGTGGCAAAGAGTGGGGCGGCATTGGGGAGCCCACCATTTGTGTGGCCGCACCGGCTGTGCTCAACGCGATTTATCGTGCTACGGGCAAGCGGTTGCGTAATGTGCCGTTGAAAAATAGTGGAATGACTTTGGTATGACGGGGCGGGGTGCTGGGTGGGTGTTGGCACTGAGTGCCTGCCTCGCCATCCCCAGCCCCCTTTTTGCGCAGACATTTGTCGCCGATCAGATTCTTGCATCGCTGTCAGGGCAACCTGGTGACGTGGCGCGTGGGCGTGCTCTTGTTGTCAGCCGGCAGGCAGGTTTGTGCATCTTGTGTCACAGCGGCCCGTTTCCTGAAGAGCGGTTTCAAGGCAACTTGGCCCCCGATCTCGCGGCAAGCTCTGCCCAGTTATCCTCCGCGCAATTGCGTGCGCGCATCGTTGATGCAAGTCGGTTCAATCCCGACACCATCATGCCCGCGTATTTCCGCACCGAAGGCCTCACGCGTGTGGCACCGCAGTTCGCAGGTAAAACAATATTGACAGCACAAGAAATTGAAGATGTTGTCGCTTTTCTAGTGAGCTTAAAACCGTGACGATGAATCGAAGAGCTTTTGTATTCAGTGCCGCAGTCGCCAGTGGGCTGCCCTCGTTTAACGCACTTGGTGAGGTTGCTGATGCTACGCAGGCCGTTGAAAAGATTGTGGGTAACAAAAACGTCTCTAGGGGACGGGTGACTTTAGTGATCCCCCCGCTGGTTGAAAACGGGAATCTGGTCACCATGAAGGTCTCGGTTGAGAGCCCCATGACGAAGACTGACTACGTGCAGGCGATTCATATCGTGGCGGAAGGTAATCCTTTGCCGAATGTGGTGAGTTTCTATTTGTCATCGCGTTCCGGTCGGGCGGTTATCACGACCCGAATCCGTTTGGGCGACTCGCAACGTGTGCGGGCGATCGCACACATGAGCGATGGTTCTTTTTGGCAAGGTGATGCGTCGACTCTGGTCACGATAGCAGCCTGTGCGGAGGTGTAAAAGTGGGCAAGACTTCTCGTACCCTGGTGACCATGCCTGCAAGCGCCAAGAAGGGCGACATCATTGAAATTCGCATCATCGTTCAGCACGACATGGAATCCGGTTTTCGTCATACTGAAACTGGGCAGCGTGTGCCGCGAGACATCATTCGAGATTTTCTTTGCACGTACAACGACGTTGAGGTCTTTCGGGTTGAACTGCATCCGGGGATGGGTGCCAATCCCATGATTATTTTTACAACCGTGGCGACCGAAAGCGGCACGCTTGAATTTAAATGGACTGGTGACGACGGCTACGCTTCCAGTACGACCAGTCAACTTCTTGTGACGTGAATGACCAGAACGCTGAGATGACCTTCATCGCTAAAGTCTTTGTCTGCTGCGGGATCTGTGCACTTGTTGTTGTCGGGGCTTCGGCCAAGGCGGATCCTGTTGGCAATGAACGGCAGTCCAGCTATGAGCTGATGTCCGCTGATACAAAGGCCATGCAAGACGACCCTTTGTTGAATCCCGCCAACTTTGCGGTGCTGGACGGGCGGGCTCTCTGGCAAGAAGCCACTGGCACAAATAAAATAGCCTGTGCGGCGTGTCATGGAGAGGCCAAGGTGTCGATGAAAGGCGTTGCGGCTAGCTTTCCTAAGTTAAGCACTTCAAGAGCGGGGGGCCGGTCCTTGTTGAATCTTGACGGGCGTATCAATCAGTGCCGTACTGAACACCAAGGCGCTGCGCCCTTGGCCCTCGAAAGCAAACCCCTGTTGTCGCTGTCCGCATTTCTCTCGGCGCAGTCTAAAGGCATGCCCATCACGGTTGAGCGTCATGCGTCAAACGCGGCGCACCTAGAGGCCGGCGAACGTTTGTTCAATCTGCGGCTTGGTCAGTTGAATCTATCGTGCGCGCAGTGCCACGCCGAGCGACCGGGTCAAAAACTGGCCGGTAATTTAATTCCACAAGGGCATCCCACGGCCTATCCTATTTATCGCCTTGAGTGGCAGTCTGTCGGTTCTTTAGAACGGCGCTTGCGTAATTGTTTGACAGGTGTTCGCGCTGAGCCTTTGGCTTTTGGCTCTAAAGAGTTGCTAGAACTTGAATTGTTTTTAGCATGGCGTGCACGCGGTATGCCGCTTGAGAGCCCCGGCGTACGGCCATAAAAATTACCCAAAGGTCACCATGCATCGTCGCCATTTTTTAAGCCGTACCAGCGCCCTGTTGGCCGGTGGTGTGGCGTTTCCGGGTCTGGTTCGTGCGGATCTTCAGTCGGCTCAGGTCTTGGTTGTTGGTGCGGGCTTTGGTGGTGCGACGGCCGCTAAATATATTCGCCTATTTTCTGACTACAACGCGCGCGTCACCCTGATTGAACCCGATCCATTTTTTGTCTCTTGTCCGTTGTCGAACTTGGTGCTGGGTGGCTCCAACAATCTCTCTGAGTTGACTGTCTCGTATGAGGCCTTGCAAAAGCAGCATGGTGTTTCTTGGGTCCAAGACTGGGTGGCGTCTATTGATCCGCTCCAAAAAATCGTTCAATTAAGGTCGGGTAAAAAACTCGCCTACGACAAATTGGTGTTGTCGCCCGGGGTAGATTTTATGATGGACAGCATTGAGGGCTTGGTGCAGGCGAATCAAGCCGGGGTGACCTTGCAGGCTTGGAAGGCCGGTCCCGAAACCCTGGCCTTGCAAAAGCAACTGCAGCAGATGCCCGATGGCGGCGTGTTCGCCATCACTGTCCCGGAGGCGCCGTTCAGATGTCCGCCCGGGCCGTATGAAAGAGCCTGTCAGGTGGCCGCTTATTTTAAGAAATACAAGCCCAAGTCGAAAGTGTTGATCCTCGATGCCAACGAAGATGTGGTGTCAAAACCTAGCTTATTTAAAAAGGCCTGGGCAGATTTATATCCGGGGATGGTTGAATACCGCTCCTCACACAACCTGCTGCGCATCGACGCCGCGACCAAGACGCTCAAATTTGATATTCAAGACGCCGCTCGCGCCGATGTCTTGAATGTTTTGCCTCGCATGCGTGCAAGCGACATCGTCGTGCAAACCGGATTGGCCAATTCGAACAAGCGTTGGGCACAGGTCAATTTTTTAAATTTCGAATCTACCGCAGCCAAAGATATACACATCATCGGTGACTCAACCCAAAACGCTGCTTTCATGCCCAAGTCTGGTCATATGGCCAATCAGCACGCCAAGGTGACTGCGGCGGCCATCGTGGCTGAGTTGCGCGGGTTTGAGGTCAACCCAGAACCTGTCTTGACGAACACCTGCTATAGCTTTGTTGATGCGACGCGTGTGGTTCACGTGGCCAGCGTGCATCAATACAGTGCGGCTGACAAGACTTTTAAAACTGTCCCAGGTTCGGGCGGTGTGTCGCCGGCCCCAACCGAGCTTGAAGGGCTTTACGCTTGGGACTGGGCGCGTAATATTTGGGCCGATAGCCTGCTCTGACGCTCAACTGGATTAGAAATCGTTGAAATCAAGCCTATTGCAGGTAGACTGTATTTTTATACAGTACCCGCCCTATGCTTTCGAATCGCCTTGAACCCTCCCTTGACCAGATCCCCCGGCCTTCAGCGCCTAGCCTGCCAGCCGCCCAGCTGCGGCTGATCAGCCACCGGTTGTCGGCGGGCTTTCCTTCGCCCGCAGCCGACTACGCCGAAGAGGCGCTCAACCTCAACGACTATTTGGTGCGCAACAAACCAGCCACCTTCATGTTCACGGTCAAGGGTGACTCGATGACCAACGCTGGCATTCACCACGAAGACAAGGTGGTCGTCGACCGCTCGCTCACGCCGCAGTCTGGTGACATCGTGGTGGCCGTGGTGAACAGTGAGTACACCATCAAGCGGCTGCGCTACCGGCAAGGCCAGCCCGAACTCTGGCCAGAAAATCCGAGCTACGCGCCCATCACGTTTGCGGCGGACGCTGAGCTCGAAATATGGGGCGTCGTCGTTGGCGTGGTGCGGCGCCTCACAAGCCGGGGCTGAGCGTGATGACACCGGCTACAGCGCAACATACAGCGCCGCAGTTTGCGCTGGTCGACGTCAACAACTTTTACGTTTCCTGCGAGCGTGTCTTTCAGCCCAAGCTGGAGGGCGTGCCGATGGTGGTGCTGTCGAATAACGACGGTTGCGCCGTGGCGCGCAGCGGCGAAGTCAAAGCGTTGGGCGTGAAGATGGGCACGCCGTGGTTCAAGATGAAAGACTTGGCCGCCCAGCACGGCATTCAGGCGTTCTCATCCAACTACACGCTGTATGGCGATATGAGCAACCGCGTCGTCAGCATCTTGCGCGACTTCGCCCAAGACATCGAGGTCTACAGCATCGACGAAAGCTTCTTGCGCGTTGAGTCTGTGGTGCGGCATTACGGCGGAGGTGTGGCCATGGGTCAGCTGATGCGGGAGCGCATTCGGCAATGGACAGGGCTGCCCGTTTGTGCTGGCCTAGGGCCGACCAAAACCTTGGCCAAGCTCGCCAACCATCTGGCCAAAAAGAACCCTGAGTTCAACGGCGTGTGCGATCTGCATGCGCTGAGCAAGCCAGAGCGTTTGCAGTGGATGTCGAAAACCGATGTCGGTGAGGTCTGGGGTGTTGGTCGGCGCATCGCCCAGCGGCTTCAAGCCATGGGCGTACACACCGTGCTCGACTTGCGGCGCCAGTCGCCCAAGCACATGCAGGCGCAGTTTGGCGTGGTGATGGAGCGTACCTGCAACGAGTTGCGCGGCGTGTCCTGCCTTGAGCTGGAAGATGTGGCGCCGCCGAAGCAGCAAATCATGACCTCGCGCAGCTTTGGTACCCCGGTGATCACACTGACAGAGTTGCGAGAAGCGGTGGCCAGTTACGTGGCCAAAGCGGCTGAAAAACTCCGCCAGCAAGGCTCTGTGGCAGCGGCCATACAGGTGTTCGTGCAGACCAACCGCTTCAAGGCCAGCGACCCTCAATACAACGCCGGTTGGCTGGTGCCGCTGATGGACCCTAGCAGCGACACACTGGCGCTCACGCGCGCAGCCATCGTCGGCTTAGAACTCATTTACAAGCCCGGCTACCAGTACAAAAAAGCCGGCGTCATGCTGACCATGCTGTCCAGCCAAACCGCCAAACAAGAAACACTGTTTGATGATCCAACGGCCCGTGCACGCTCAGCCCGGTTGATGGCTGCGCTCGACACACTGAACCGGACTTACGGGCGCAACACATTGCGCACGGGTGTCTGCGGCACCGAGGAGCGCTGGGGAATGAAGTCTGAAAACCGATCAGGCAGCTTCACCACGCGGTGGGATGAGCTGCCTGAAACCAAGTGATCCCTAGCGGTTTGGGGGCGGTCCATTGGAACTGGTTGACATCGATACGATTTCACCGAGATAGGCGTAGTTCTCGCCTGCTAGGCGAGACACTGGACGCAGTTTATTGGAGTCAATCTTCATACCATCGAGAAGGTCATCGCGGACGTGAAACATCAGCACTTCACCCACCACAAAACCATCGCCGTTGCCAGAGAAATCCGTGATGGAGGTCAGCCGACACTCCATGCTGATCGGCGCGGCAGCAAGCCGAGGCGTGCGCACAATAGTTGACGCCACGGTTTGAAGTCCGAGCACCTCCGCTTCACTCACACCCGGGGGGTATGCAAAGGAGCTTTTGTGCATGTCGTCCAGCATCGATTCATCTGCGATATGCACAACGTAGTCACCGATATCCAGGATGTTGCGCGTTGTATCTTTGGGCCGATCAAGGCGCCGCCCCACATTGAAACCCAGCATCGGCGGAAAGGACGACACAAAGGTGAATGTGCTGAACGGCGCTAGATTGACACTCCCATTTTCATTCAGTGAGGAGACCCAGGCAATTGGGCGCGGGACAACACACCCGGTGATCAGTTTGTAGATCTCTTCTTTTTTAAATCCATCGCTGCGAATTTCCATTAGATCGGTCCTGGTTTTATGTTTCTGCGAGATATCGAGTTGCGCTCCAGCCGCCGTCAACCGTCAAAATATGACCATTGATGAAGGCGGCATCTTCCGAGCACAAAAAGTTGATGGCGTTGGCAATGTCTGTTGTTTCGCCAATTCTAGGAAATGGTGTTCCACGGACAAGCAAATCACGGTACAAGTGATCGGTTGAAATTCGCTCACGGGTTAAAGGCGATGAAATCAGGCCTGGCGCAACAGCATTGACGCGTATACCGCGAGGCCCAAAATCGACAGCCATCTGCCGCGTCAACCCAAGAAGGGCAGATTTTGTCACCGCATACGATGACGAGTCTGGGAACCCGATCAAGCCGAAGGTGGATGACACATTCACAATGCAACCGCCGGCCGGTAAGACGTTCAATACTTCTCGGGACAGTCTGAAGGCACCTTTTAGATTCACGTCAAGAAATGTATCTAATTCTTCATCGGTCGTTTTGTCGACTGACTTGGCGGCACCGATTCCGGCGTTGTTGATCAATGCGTCAACCCTGCCATAGCGCTGCAAAGCCAAGGCAATGATTGCGGAAGCCGCTGACGGTGAGGTGATGTCTTGGGCAACACTTGTCACACCATCCTGGGTACCAAAAAGCAATTCAAGCCCTTTCGCGTCCCGATCAACGGCGAGAACGGCGAACCGCGCAGCCAGCAGGCGTGTCACCGTGGCCCGTCCAATCCCGCCTGCAGCCCCGGTGACGATGGCGACTCGCGTCAAGTGTTCAGTTTTCAAAGCTCATTCCTCGTCATTCGTTCATCCATGCTCTCACTAGCCTTGCGGAGGTGGTTGCGGCCACTCGACGAGTTCGATGAGGCATCCCTCGGTTCCAGACGGGTCGAGAAACGCAATGCGTGAACCGCCTTGGCCGACTCGGGCCTGTGGGTCCCGCAATGCGATGCCATTCTGTTTCAGCTCCTCCAACGCCTCATCAATGTTCTCGACCTCAAAGCAAATGTGGTTCAACCCACCCTTGCCCTCGGCGGCCATCTGCGTGTACTTGCTGTCTGGCGTCGTGCCAGCAAGCAGCTCGACGAAGGATTCACCGACTGGAAACATGGCCAGGCGGACGGGTGCGACCGGATGGTCTTCGATGCTCACCATCGGAATCCCTAGACACTTTTCCCACAGGTGGCGGCTGGCCTCCACATCACGGACAACAATGCCGACATGTTCAATGCGCTTGATTTTCATTTTTTTACTTGGTGTTGACGATCGGTGGGAGGCCGGACAGGTCGATGTTCTCTTCCTTCAGGATGCGTCGGGCGATCTTCCAGATTTGGCCCCCCGTGCACATGCCGCAATACTGCGAAATGTGAAGCATGATCTCGCGCAACTGAATCAGCGGAACCTTTGTGCGCACGAGTGCATTGCGGAAGTGGTGCTCGAATTCAGACCATTGCCCAGTGGCTGCGAGGACCGAGATATTCACGAGGCTGAGCGATTGCTGGGGGATGATGCCGCGCGCCCAGGTTGTGGCCCAGTTGGTATTCGTTGCAAAAATTTGCCAGTGACGATCCCATTCCGTGATGTTCTCGAGATTGGCATCGACCCATTCATCGCCAAGAATGTCACGCCTCACCGTCATGCCGACCGGGTTGAACTCGTCGAGGTCTAGGGTGGAACTGTCCAGCGGTGGAAGGCCGGACAGGTCGATGTTTTCTTCTTTCAAAACACGCCGTGCAATCTTCCATATTTCGCCGCCTGTGCACATCCCGCAGTACTGTGAAATGTGAAGCATGGTCTCGCGCAGTTGAATGAGCGGCACGTTGGTCCTGTTCAGCGCATTGCGGAAGTGGTGCTCAAACTCGCCCCAATGTCCGATCGACGCCAGCATCGACAAGTTGACCAAGCTCAGCGTCTGCACCGGGATGATGCCGCGTGCCCATGTCTGATTCCAGTTGGTGTTGGTGGCCTTGGTCTGCCAATAGCGATCCCATTCGGTCATGTTGTCCAAGTTGAGGTTGACCCATTCATCGCCATGAATGTCACGTCGGGTCTTCAGACCCAGCGGAGAAAAGTCACTCAAGTTGTGTGATTCCGATTTCATCTTCTGCTCCAAGGTTCATTAAAGGATCGTTACGACGGATGGCTCAGGCGGTGGTCGCTCATTTGAGCTTCGGGCCCAGCAAGCGGACCAGTTCACCCCACTTGGCCCGCTCACTGTCGAGGTAGGTGGCGAATGCTTCAGCCCCGGCGGGTCGTGCCTCAAGGCCTTGTTGCAGCAGTTGGCTGCGAATGTTGGGCATCTTCATGACGTTGACCAACTCCGTGCTCAAACGTTGAATGATGGCCGGGGGTGTTTTGGCCGGTGCAACGACTCCGAACCACGCACTGGCGTCATACCCGGGGAGGCCAGATTCGGCGATCGTCGGAACATCTGGCAGGCCCTCCGCACGCACACTCCCGGCAACGCCGAGCAGTCGCACACGGCCTACTTTGGCATATTGCGCAACAGAGGGAATGTCCAAAAATCCGAGCGGGATCTGACCACCGAGGATGTCGGTGATGGCGGGCGCGCCACCTTTGTAAGGCACGTGGCCAAGCTTGGTCCCCGCTTTGACGTTAAAGAGCTCACCGGCCAAGTGCTGGGTGGTGCCGTTTCCAGAGGTCGCAAAAAACAGGCTGCCGGGATTCGCACGTTCTAGGGCAATCAGGCTGCGCACATCCTTCACCGGGAGAGAGGGCGTGGCGACCAATACAACCGGAGAGTCCGCCAAGAAAGCGACGGGAGCGAGGTCCTTCACCGGGTCATACAGGGGCGCACTTGTCAGCATGACGGTGATGACCGAATTTCCAGCAGACACCAGGCCGAGGGTGTAGCCGTCAGGAGCGGCCTTCGCAACGACGTCCAGTCCGATCATTCCGCTGGCGCCGGGTCGGTTGTCGACCACGACTGGCGTGCCCAAGCGCTTGGACAATTCAGGTGCGATCATGCGCGCAAGAACATCGGTGCTGCCACCCGCCGGGAAGGGGGTGATGAACCTGATCGGACGGCTCTGCAGGTCGGCGCCGCCAGCAGGCGGACTCTGCGCGAACGCGTCAACAGTCATGACCAACACCATGAGGAGGAACCGGATGATTTGTGTCGAGCTTTTCATTGAATTAACTCCCGCGGTTGAGGCGATTGGAACTGCTGAGCAATGACATGACGGATCGAGACTAGAACGCAGGCATGGCGCCCTGTGTGGCCTCCCACTCCTCGGTCGTCGAGTGTTTAATGATCGGGTGCACGCTGACATCCATGTAGGGATGCATGGGCAGAGAAAGCAGCGTCGCGTGCAGTTCTTCGAGACTATGGGCCTCCCAGATACTGAAGTTAGCGCGTTGGCCAACGGCCCTGAAAATCCGCTTCAGTTTGCCCTCTTTGATGCACTGCATCCCTCGAGCGGTTTCCGCTTTCACGAGCAGATCCAATTTATCTTTGGGGAAATCTCCCGGCAGATGCACCACGATGTTCACCATGAAAAGCATAAATTGATCACTTTCATAAGAGGAGTTGACAACATAAAAATAGATGTCGGCGGGTCCTAGTCCATGCGCAGTCCGCCGTTCACCCCCAGCACGGATCCGGTGATAAATGACGCATCGTCGGAGCCCAAGAAAGAAATAGCGGCGGCGATTTCTGCGGGCAACCCGATTCGTTTCAGAGGCGTCGCTTTAATCATGGCGGCTATCGCCGCGTCAGGGTTTTTGGCCAGCATGGGCGTATCGATGCCACCCGGGGCCACGCAGTTGACCGTGATACCTCGAGCCGCCAACTGCTGCGCCAACGACTTTGCAAGACTTTCAACGCCACCCTTGGATGCGGCATACGCAGAGCCGGTCACGATCCCGCCCGTTCGGCCCGCAATAGAACTGATCAGCACGATGCGGCCACCATCCGCAATCCAGTCGTAAGACGCTTTACAGCAGAGGAAAGGCCCGGAGAGATTGACGGCCAGCACCTCGTTCCAGCTGTCGATGCTGGTGTTGGTGATGTTTCCAACATCCAATGTCCCGGACGCCACAACCAAAAGGCCCAGTCTCGAGACTTGTTGTTTGGCTTTGGCGAACGCCGCATGGACTGAATCAGCCTTTGACACGTCAATCGGAATGGGACCGTTCAAGTCCATCCTCAAGACGGGCGACCATCCATCATCCTTCAGGCGCTGTACAACAGCCGAGCCAATACCACCTTCCGAACCGACAACGCAAGCTGCTTTGGGCATGAAACTTCCTTTCGTATTTCTATTTATTTCGGTGTTCATCGCATCATGCAAGTCGCTTTAAGCCGCGACCTTTCCACCCAGATAGAGTGAGCTCATGGCTGAATTTTTCATGATGTCCATCGACGGACCGGAGAGGGCCACGTGGCCGTTCTGAATGACATAGGCGTAGCTGGCATAACGCAGCGCAATCGCCGCGTTTTGCTCCACCACGAGAATCGACAATTGCTTTTCGTTCCTGATCCGCTCGATGATCTGAAAGATCTCTTTGACGATCATGGGAGCGAGCCCGAGGGAGGGCTCATCTAGGAGGACCAGCCGGGGCTCAGCGACGATGGCCCGCCCTAGCGCGAGCATCTGCTGCTCACCGCCCGAGAGGTAGCCCGCCAACTGCCGACGTCTTTCTTCCAGCCTTGGGAAATAGCGGTAGACCTCACCGAAATCTAATTTTGTAGAGCGACTTGGGCGCGCGAAGGTGGCGGCGATCAAGTTGTCTTCCACCGTCATGTCCGCAAACACATGCCGCCCCTCACGAACGTGAAAAACACCACGCCTAACCACCTGGTGAGGCGCGATGTTCTCCAGAGACTCCCCAAAGACCCGAATACTGCCAGCCGTCACTTTCCCGTGCTCGAGCTCCAACAAGCCGGATATTGCGCGAAGAATGGTCGTCTTGCCGGCGCCGTTAGCGCCCAGCAGCGCGACCATCGCCCCTTGGCCGACGTCCATGCTGACGGACCTGAGGGCCTCAATACCGCCGCGATATGAGACACTCAAATCGCGTATTTCGAGTGCAGTGGTCATCTTATTTATTGACGGTGATCCAATCAGAAATCGGAACCGGTTCAAAGTTTTTGCCCGCATCGTATTTATAGATGCGGCCAACCGGAACGCGATTTCCGATGATGTTCACAGGGACCCCAAACACGCCACCGGTGTTCCAGTCTTTCAAGTCCCGCAATGCCTTCGCCAAGTTTTCACCCGTGATCGGTTTGCCTGCATCAATGGTGATCTCCATGGCGCGTTTGGCCATCAGGGCACTGAACCAAGATTGCATGTACGGAATGGTTGGGTAGCCATCGTAAGCAGGGTCATTCTTTCGGCGCAGGGCGTCGATGGCGCCCAGCACCTCGTCCTTGCTGCCGGTGCTCTTGAAGGTGTAAGGGCTGACGCCTGTATAACCGTCAGCTGCCTTGCCGAGCTTGACGATGATGCCTCGATCCATGGCCCAGATGGTCCCCATGAACTGAGACTTCAGGCCATACTCTCTCGCCAATCGAATCACCTCCGGCCAGACCGATGTGGCGTAGCCTTGGAAGATTGTGTAGTCAGGCTGAGCGCCCCGCATTTTGACAACCACCGGCGAAACGTCGACGGCTGTGAATGCCGTTTCCTCATCTAACACCACCTCCAACCCCAGTTGGCGGGCGTGGGCCTTGGAGGCTTGAATGGGATCGCGACCGAATTCGGTGCTGCTGTAGATGAATGCCACACGCGCCGGGGCGGACCCTTTGTGTGATTTCTTGATGTGTTCAAGCAGCATGATGATTTGGTCGGTGTAGTTCGGACCCGGCACAAAATGCAGCGGATACTTCGCCGCATCAACCAGATCGGATGCGAATGAGCCACTCGACATCAGAATTTTATGGGTCTGGTTGTTCTCTGGCGAGACTGCGCGGACCCACGGCGTGCCATCGCCTGACGCAAAGCTGATCGTCGCCTTCGACTGAGCGCGCTTGAGGTTGGCCACACTCACGGCAACTTTGTATTGGGTGTCGTCGGTGATGATGGTGAGTTTTCGCCCGCGAATGCCGCCGTTCTGGTTCACCCATTCAGCAAATTCCTCAAACCCTTTGGCCTGTAGCTCACCCGAGTACGCCAACGGCCCAGTCAGCGAGAGATTCACACTCCATGTGAGAGGCTCTTTCGATTGTGCCAACGCTGCTGAGGATGTGATGGTCGCCAAGGTGATTGCGCCAACGATCCCGAGTAAATTTCTCTTGGAAAACTTGAGTGAAAACATGAGCGAAGTCTCCTTATGCCTGCATGCAGAATTAACATCGCAGCTGAACAGCGCTGCCCCTTTTTCTTCCCGTTTGAATTGCCGTACTACGTGTGCTTGCTGTGAGCGTTGTCTGACGAAGAGCTCTTTGTTCTTTTGAGACGGGCCCAAATTCGTCGAGCGACTTCTGAAAGGCCGCGCGGTTCAAAAACAAGAAATGCGACGATCATTCCGCCAAAAACGATTTCACGAACCGACCCCAAAATAGCGATGGCCCGGAATCCGAAAGCCTCCTGGGTACTTTCTAAAGCGAAGGCGATGAACTCAGGGATCAAGGTCATGAAGACTGCGCCGATGATCGATCCCGCGATGGACCCGGCGCCACCAACGACAACGGCCGCGAGATAAAAAACGGATTCGGTCAGGGAAAACTGTTCCGGGGTCACCACGCGCATGAAGCCTGCCAGCAACGATCCGGCGACCCCTGCATAAAAAGCGCCAATCATGAAAGCCAGTGCTTTGTAGCGCATGAGATTGATGCCAAAAACTTCTGCAGTGAAATCACGCTCACGAATGGCGATGAAAGCTCTGCCAATACGGGTGAAGAACAAATTGCGGGAGATCCAGATGGCGAGCACCGTCACGGCGAGCACGACAAAATAGAATTTTTGATTGGTGTCGAGTGCCAATCCACCTATCTGGGGAATGCTGACCACGAGCCCAGAGTCGCCCCCGGTGATCGGGCCACCTTGTCGCAGGGCGAAAATAATCGTGTATTGCGCGGCCAGCGTTGCCACAGCCAGATAGATGCCTTTCAAGCGAAAGGAGGGCAAACCGAAGATACCGCCCACGAGGCTGGCCATCACGCCGGACAGCAAAATGCAAACAAGAATAGGGACGCCCCAATGGTTGGAGAGGAGGGCCGTTGTGTAAGCGCCGACCGCCACAAATCCAGCGTGACTCAGAGACAGCAACCCGGTGTATCCCGTGGTGATATTCAGCCCTAAGGTTGCAACGATGTTGACGCCGCATAAACACGCTAAAAACACCACATAGCCGGTGCTCGCCCATGGCAATGCGAGCAACAAGACAGCCAGTGAAACCCAGATGCTGATGCGGCCCATCAGATTCTCTCCACCAGCTTAGAGCCAAACAGACCGGAGGGGCGAACGAGCAATACAAGCAAGACGGCAAGGTACGGAATGACTTCGCGCCAGTGCCCGCCTAGGTAGACGCCGCTGATCGTCTCAAGCCAGCCCATCATCAGACCGGCGATGATCACGCCGCCCACGCTGTTGACGCCACCCAGGAGAACCACGGCAATGACGCTGATGGCAACGTTGCTCAACTCGGGTGTGACCCCGTTGATGGAGCCGGCAATCACCCCTGCGAAGGTTGTCGAGATAGCGGCCATGATCCACGTCAAGCGGATGCTCGCAGGGACATTGATGCCCATCGAATAGGCGGTGATTTGGTCGGAAGCGGTTGCTCGCAATGCAACGCCGGTGCGGGAGTATCTGAAATAGACGACCGACGCGAGCGCAACGGCAATGGCAATGACAAAGCCCCACACGGATCGGCCCGGGACCAGTATTTCGCCGATGAAAATCGGTGCGCGCGGCAGAACATCGGGCAGCTGCTGCGGAACCTGCCCCCAGATGAGCGAGGCGGCTCCTTGCAGCATCCAACCGAGGCCCATCGTGACCATCACGGCGGAGATGACGGGCTGGCCGATGAGGCGCCGAATGACGACCCACTCAAGGATGATCGCAACGACGATCGAACCCAAAATAGCCAGCGCAAACGCGGCCCACCAAGGCAGACTTGGGATTTTCGAGAACGCCAAGAAGAAGTAGGCACCGAGCATCATCATCTGCCCGGTGGCAAAGTTAAAAACGCCGCTCGCCATGAAGATAAAGACGAAGCCAAGTGCGAGCAGGCCATAAATGCCGCCTGCCGCAATGCCTATCAGGCTGTATTCGAGGAACATCATGCATGCACCTCCGTGACGGCATCATCATCAACGCCGAGGTAGGCCTCGATAGCCTTTGGATGGGTTTGGACCTGAGCGGGTGTTCCTTCGCACACCGTTTGCCCCAAGCTGAGCACGGCAACCCGGTCTGAGATGCCCATCACCAAGCTCATGTCATGTTCAATCATGATGATGGTGACATCCCACTCGGCCCGCACCCGCTGGATGAGTTTCGCCATTTCCTCAGTCTCAGACGAGTTCATTCCGGCCACCGGTTCGTCGAGCAGAAGCAGTTTGGGAGACAGTGCGAGGGCGCGTGCCAGTTCGATGCGCTTTTGAATGCCGTAAGCCAGCCCTTCAACGGGGTCATCCAAGTACTCGTTGAGCCGAAGGGGTGGGGCAATTTCTTCTTTGATTCGCTGAGTCAACGCCGCCTCTTGGCGGCGAGTGGCGCGGGAGAAGAAACCACCGGCGAGGACATTGGTTCTCAGGGTTGTGTGCGCACCCAGTTTGATGTTCTCGAGGACGGACATGCCGCGATAAAGCGAGATATTTTGAAACGTTCGTGCAATGCCGAGGGTGGCCCGCGCAGAGGGGGGCATCGACAGAATGTCCCGCCCCTGGAATCGTATCTGGCCCTGCTGAGGAAGGTAGAAGCCCGAGATCACGTTCAGCAGTGTTGTCTTACCGGCACCGTTGGGTCCGATGATGGCGTTGATGGTGCCTTCCTCAAACTCAACAGAGACGCCAGACAAGGCGTGCAGACCGCCAAAAGTCAGCGTGACATCTGCCACTTCCAGCAACGGTTGCGAGAGGCTCTGAGCGCCCAGTCGATCCACCGCGGGCGAGACCATTAATTCACGCCCCGCGACTGAGTTTCAAGAACAGCAGGTTGCGGATACATGGCGATGCATCGAGGAAAAGCCCAGTGCGCTTCTCGTCGCCGGATGACCTCCTGTCCCCGAAGAAATATACAGACGCTCACTTGGTTGCCATGGCCTCAGGATTGGATTGAAAGCCCGAGACAGCTCGTGCTTATTTCCTCGCATGGTATGCCTAACAAGGCTGTCGCGGGCTACAGCTTCATCGATAGCGCGTATCGATATGATCGATTTCAGCTCGCCTCAAATCCCTGATCTTGGGACTCACCCCAGTCGCTAATCGAGCGAGATGCTGGTGCCCTTACCAAGCTCCGTGAAAGTAGCTACATCCTTCGCCATTCTGGCTTTGGCGGCAGCGGGACCTTCAAACACGGGCTCAACGGCCAGCTCACGCAACTGGGCTCGCAGGTCGTTGTCTTTCATGGCTTGTTCGACCAAGGCCGCCATGCGGTTGACCGCATCAGCCGGGGCCTTGGGTGGCATGGCAACGCCTATCCACGTTTCGATGGTGAAGTTCGGTTTGATTTCAGCCACCGTTGGGACGTTGGGCAGCTGGGCTAGGCGTGTCGCACTGGTCACCGCGAGTGCCTTCAAGGTGCCGGCCTTGATGTGGCCAATGGCTGAGCTCAGGCCGACAACCGTGACGTTGACCTGGCCTGCCAGCAAGTCGGTCAGCGCCGGGCCGGTGCCGCGGTAAGGAACGTGAACCCAGTTGACGCCAAAGGCCTGCTTGATCTGCTCAGCACCAAGATGCGCTGCCGAGCCATTGCCTGCGGACGCGTAGTTGTACTTGCCGGGCTCTTTGCGCGAGGCTTCAATGAATTCCTGAAGGGTGTTGAAGGGAAGTTTGGGATTGACCACCACCACAAACGGCAAGACACCGAAGGTGGCCACATGGGTGAAGCCGGTGACGGCGTCGAACAGCGGCTTTTTGGTGAGTGTTGCACTGACCGGCATGGCGCCGTTGCTCAAGAGCGCCGTGTAGCCATCGGGCACCGCGCGCGACACTTCTGCCGCCCCAACAGCACCCCCCGCGCCAGAGCGGGTCTCCACCACGAAGGGCTGCCCAGACAACTTGGTCAAGCGGGCTGTCAGCAAACGCGCTGGGCCGTCAAAGCTCCCTCCGGGCGGGAAGGGGACGACAAATTTGACGGCCTTGTCTGGATACTCAGCGGCAGCCAGCGTGGTCAGGAAAAAAAGGCCCAGCAGCATCAGCCGTGGGCGTTTGAAATTGATCATCTTTTGTACTCGGGTTAGGCGTTAGTTGGACGCCAGAATATGTTCCATCGTGATCGGTAGCTGCTTGACCCGCACACCGAGGGCATCGTGGACTGCGTTGCCAATGGCCGCTGCCGTAGGACCTTGTGTGGCTTCACCCGCGCCCACCGAAGGCTCGTTGGGCTGGTTGATCAGGCTGACCGTGACCACCGGCGCTTCTGAGAACGTGAGAATGGGATAGTCCTCCCAGTTGCGCGTGGTGATGGCTTCGTTGCTGAACTTCAGCTCTTCTTTCAGGGTCCAACTACAGCTTTGAACGGCACCCCCCTCGAGCTGGCTTTTCACGCCGTCGGGGTTGATCACCAAGCCGACGTCGGCGGCAACAGAGATGTCGGTGACGCGCACCGAGGTCTCCGCCAAGATGCGAACAGCCACCGCGCACCATGCCCCCGTGTTCTTGTAGCGGGCATAGGCAAATCCTCTGCCAACACCTTCCTCATCCTGCGAACGGTCATGCCACCAGGGCGCTTGCTCAATGGCTTTACGAATGACGGCGATCGCCCGCGGGTCGCTCAAGTGACGCAGTCGGAAGGCCACGGGATCTTGCTTGAGCGACAGTGCCAGTTCGTCCATGAAGCACTCGATGGCCCACACGTTGGTGTAACCCCCGAGCGCCCGAAGGGCCGATGTGCGGATCGGCATTTCCAGCAACCGGTTGTAAATCACCTTGTAGTTAGGCAAGTCGTACAAGGGGATGGCGTTTCGGTCGCCACCGCCACCGGCAGACATGGGCGGGTCCAGCGACACCGGTGTGACGAACGGATTGGCCAGCTCGGCCGCGGCGACAAATGCCAGATTTCCCGGTGCGGCGCGGCCCGGTCGCGAGGTGTAGCCATTCGACCAGATCGTGTGCGTCCAGTTGTGGATGGATCCATCGTCTGCCAAGTCCGCTTCCATCTTCACGAGGTGGGCGGAGCCCGATGGGCCGCTGCTTAGCTCAGCCGCACGCGACCACAACAAACGCACGGGCCGACCTTGCGCATGCCTTGCCAGCAAAGCCACATCGAAAGCCACGTCATCGGCTGGGTTGTGTCCGTAGCAACCGGCACCTTCGACATGGTGAATCACCAGCGCGGGCATGCCAGCGTCTCCAAACTCTCGGCGCAGGTAGACCTGGATGTCGGATTTGAGGTTGTAGATGCCCTGGCTGTGTGACCAGATTTCGAGCTGGTTGTCTTTCCATTGCGCCAGCGCACAGGACGGACCAATTGATGCGTGTGCAATGTAGGGGCGCTGGTACCAAGACTCAAAGCGCGTCAAGCCCGTGGGCTGTACTTCTTTGGCGGCTAACTCGTCAACCACCCGCTGTTCGCTGGGCGCTGTGGTCAGGAAAGTTTGGAGGTCAGCACAGTTGGGAAGCGACGCAGGCAGATGCCAAGTCACCAGCGTTTCAAGATGCGCAATAGCCGCGACGGCGACTTCTTCACGCGCGGCGAGGACGCCCATGAACGATCCGTCCCGCAGCAATTCAACGTCCGGGAAGCGCTGGCGAAAACCGGCGTCGTCCACGCTGACAATCCGTCCCGCCCTGTTGGGTGCACGCAGGATTCGGCAGTGTTGCATGCCGGGAATCACCATGTCCTGGATGAAACTGGGGCCACCAAAAAGTTTTCTTTCCAGATCCAGTCGGGGGACGGGTGTTCCCACGACGCGGTGATCGCGTTGCGGCTTTTGAGGTGCGTCGTACAAGACTTTTTCGCCCGCCTGATCGTCAAGGTGCAAGTCCCAGTAAGTCATGACATGTGCCGTCGCAGTCGAGCGCATGACGCCATCCTGGATGGTGATGGTGGACGCCGCCACACCGCTGGCCGCGCAGAAGCGTGCGAGCGCAGTGGCCTTGATGGTTGCGCAGGCCATGCGAACCGCCTCGCCGCAGTGCTCAATCGAAAAGCTGCCCGAGGTGACGCCTTCGTCAGGACTGTCTTGGGTGTTGATGGGCGCATGGACGATCTGCGTGAGGGCGACGTCCAGTTCTTCGGCGGCTATTTGGGTCAGCGCCGTCGAAATGCCTTGCCCGAAGTTGACTTTTCCCACCCGCAAAGTGACTTTGCCCGGCTCACTGAATGCAAGCCATTGGCCGATGGTTGGATTTTTTTCCAGGCTGTTCTTGACGAAGCCTCGCGCCAGAGTGACGGTGTTCATACGGTGTGGACTTTCTCAAGTGCGGCCATCACAGCCTTGATGATGCGCGGCTGGCTGCCGCAGCGGCAAAGGTGCTTGTCCAACGCTGTGCGCACATCGCTCTCAGTGACACGCTTTCCGCTGTCGACCAAAGCCACCGAGCTCATCAAAATGCCGCTCAGGCAAAAACCACATTGCCCCGGCTGCTCTGCCAACACCGCTGCTTGCACTGGGTGGGGGTGTTCGATGCTGCCAACGCCCTCGGGCGTCGTGATCTTCTTGCCTTCCAGTGCCCAAAAGGGCAGGTCGCAACTGGTCGTCGGGACCCCATCCACCAAGACCGTGCAGGCGCCGCAGTGGCCATCGCCGCAACCCATTCGAACGCCCTTGAGGTCAAGATCGTTACGCAGTGCATAAATCGCAAAAGCATTGGCCGGGAAATCGCAGTTGCGCTTGACCCCGTTGATCATCAATTCCATTTTTAAGTCCTCGTTCACTCTTGAAAAAATCGTATTTAAAGCTCAGAAAATCATGTTTTGCATCATAGGCGGATGGCAAAGGTTTTCATGCATTGGGGCCACAGTTCATGGTAAAAATTGACGGTCGCTTTGCGCCCATTAAATTTAACGATTGAAGGTTTTTGAAATGCTCAAAAAGATAGATGGACTCATCACAACGCGTGTCTCGAAAGTGCTCTATCTGACGATAGATCGTCCGGCAGACCTGAACCGCCTGAGTCCCGAATTGATCGATCATTTAGGGCTACTGTTTGCCGAGTTACGTGAAGATCCTGAGATCCATGTGGTGGTCATCACAGGTTCCGGAGATGATTTTTTTTCGATGGGGTTGCTCAACCCAGCCATTCGCGCGAGCCTCTCAAAAGATGACGTGATTCGTCTTGTTCGAAGAGCCAATGCGGTTTTCGATGCGCTCGAGGCTTTGCCTCAAATCGTCATTGCTGCAATCAACGGCAAAGTCATGGCGGGCGCGGTTGAACTGAGTTTGGCCTGTGACCTTCGGTATGCCGCAACGCACGCCACCATGCAAATGCCTGAGGCCACGTGGGGTGGTTTTCCTGGGGCTGGCGCGCCAGTTCGATTGCCTCTTCTGGTGGGCAAGGCCCGTGCACTGGAACTGATATGCACCGCACGAGAGATCGACAGTGCCGAGATGAATCAATTGGGTCTTGTTCAAGGTGTTCATCCGCAGGCGTCGCTCAAAGACGCCGTGTCAAAGATTGCCCAAACCATCGCTGAGAATGGCCCCTTGGCCGTGCGTGGCGCGAAGCGAATCATGGCCGCCCGGCAAGAGCCCGGCACCCGCGCCGCGCGTGAACTCTCCGATGCCCTGCGTCATGCCTTAGAGTGGAGCCAAGACGTCGACGAGGGCATGGCCGCGCACAAACAGAACAGAAAGCCTCATTTCGTCGGCCACTGATCACTGCGAGACGTTGAGCTTGGCGTCCTTGATGACCTTGCCCCACTTGTCATGTTCGGCACGTATCAGTGAGCCCAACTCTTCTGGCGTGCTGCTCGAGAGGTCGATGGCTTGGTCAGCGAGTTTCTTGATGAGCTCGGGATCCTTCAAGACCTTGGTGATCTCCGCATTCAGGCGGGCAATCACCGAGGCTGGCGTTCCCGCTGGCGCGAGCAAACCGATCCATGCGCCAGAGTCAAGCTGCGGATAACCGGCTTCCGCCATGGTCGGCACGCTAGGTAATGCTGACGAGCGGCGCTTTCCGCTGACCGCCAGTGGCTTGACTTTTCCACCCCGGACCAGTGGCACGCCGGCACCTGCAGCAAACACAATCAACTGGACTTGCTCGCCCATCAAGGCCGACAGTGCGGGTGCACCTCCTTTGAAGGGGATGTGCAGCATATCGACATTGGCGAGCAACTTCAATTGTTCGGCCGCCAAGTGGCCCGAGCTGCCAGCGCCTACGGATGCATAGGAAATGGTGCCTGGTTTGCTCTTCGCTACCTGGATGAAGGTCGGAATGTCATTGGCCGGAAAAGCCATGCTGGTGGCCAGCAGCAAAGGGATGCTGCCAATAAAGGAAATAGGCGCTAGGTCTTTGAAGGTGTCATAGCGCAGATCGGATTTGTAGATGTGGGGATTGACCGCATGCGAGTCGAAGGCGACCAGCAGGGTGTGACCATCTGGGGCGGACTTCGCCACATAGTCCGCTGCAAGGGTGCCGCCAGCACCGCTTTTGTTTTCAATCAGCACCGGCTGACCGAGAGCTTCAGACAGTTTGGGGCCGAGTTGACGCGCCGTGACATCCACGACACCACCGGGTACAAAAGGAACCACCAGACGGATGGGTTTGCTCGGGAACGCTTGCGCGGCCACGCCACTGGCGATGGCAACGCCCAGCACGGCAACACAAGAACGGAATGCCCATTGGCTCAAAAAATATTTATTCAAAATTGGCTCCAGTTACAACACGAACACTGCACTTGATAGGCGCTCGGCCTGTCCAACTAGCCGAAGGCGTTGAGCGTTTTGTCGCCCGCTTGCACCGGGTTGGCATGAATCAAGATCACGGCCATGACGCAAGATTCGGTGCCACGGTTGATCCAGTTGTGGACGGTGCCTCGCTGAACCATCACATCACCGGCCTTGAGGTGAACCTCTTCGCCAGTCTCCAGTTCCATGTCGATTTCTCCAGACATCACGACGATGTAATCAACGGAGTCCGTCCGGTGAACCCGTTGCTGAACGCCTGGACGGAAGTCAAGGATTCTAAAAACGGAACCGTTCTCAATGGTGGTGAATTTGCCCGCCCGCAAGCCGTTGTCGGCTTGTCCGGAGTTGTCTGACGGTTGGGTGTCCGTCGTCCAGATGTTGCATGAAAAGCCGTTGGGTCGCCCCTCCATGAAGTGGCTGCAAACCTCATCAATCTTGACGATGGCCTTGCCTTGATCGTCATGACCTGTCACGACTCTGCGTATAGAGGGATTTTTCATAGGGGATTTCTGTGGTGGGTGGGTTGAGTTTGCACAGAGTGCATGAATTCTGCAAACTTGTCGGCCAAGGCGGCCTCATGCGGCGCCCAGTCTGAGAAGGGCAAAAGTGGCACATCCTGGTCTTCGATCGGGAGGCTGTACAAAATACTGCCGTCTATCAGGGCCGCTGTGGCAAGACCGTTAGCCGATGCGTGCGTCAGGTCATTCCCCGGAACGACGATAGTGGGTACTTTGATGGAGCGTATGGCTTCCTCGGTGACGCCCAATACAGGCTTGCGTGGGCCCTGTAGAAAAATAGTCAGCCAGTGGTTCATCACGTCAATGTAAGTCTGTGGGTTCATCGCCATGAGACGATCTTTATTGGCCGGGTTGGCCTTGATCCGCTCCTGGTACTGTTCGGTCTCACAGACTGCAGCCATGCCGCCTTGTTCTGCTGCACGAATGAATTGACCGTAATACATGTCGGGCAATCTGCCAGCGGCAAAATTCCCGCCTGTCACGCGCATCAGCAACAGCGCCTTGACCGCCTCAGGGTGACGGAAGTAAACCATCATGGACATCCGGGCGCCTGAAGACGTGCCGCCCACAAATGCTGGCGAAGCATTCAAATGCTTGAGCAGCAACACCAGGTCATCTGCCCACAGTTCTTCTTCGCCGTCTTGTCCTTCAATCAGAACGTCAGACGCACCGGTGTTGCGTCGGTCGTGAAGGAGCACTCGAAAGCCCTTGGCAGCAATTTTTGCAGCGAACGGTAGAAATTCCGTGTAGCCGCGTCGTCCGCCGGTGATCAATGTCAACCACGGACCTTCAGTCCCCACAACTTCGTAATTAATATTGACGCCGCGAATATTCAAGATAGTCATATTTTTCTAGATTTGGATATTGAATCTGCGTGATTCTCACTCATTTCATGGAGCGCGAATTTATATTTTGAACAAGGCCGACGGGTTCACGTTGGCGATTTGATTGATTTCTTCGGACGTGAAACCGGCTAACTTGAGGCTGCCCAGCGGGTCCATGTCAGCGGGGGGAAATGAATCATCCGTACCAAGGACGATGCGGTCGCATTGAACTTGTTGCTTGAGGTAGCGCAATGCGGCGGCATCGTGAAGGATGGTGTCGTAGTGCATTCGGCGCAAATACGCCGAGGGTGGTTTCTCTGACTGCAAACCCGCATGACTGCGTTCATGCATGCAGTCAAAACGACCCATGAGGTATGGAAAGGCGCCACCGCCATGCGAGACGATGAGCTTCAAGTTCGGAAAGCGATCGAGCACGCCACTCCAGATCAGAGACCCGATGGCCAGTGTCGTGTCAAAGGTGTACTGGACGACTTGGTTGAGCGCGAATTTCTGAGTGCGAGGCGTGGGGACCGGTTGCGTCGGATGCAGGAACACGGGGACATCCAGTTCGCTGGCTGCCGCCCAGTATTCGTCAAGCTCAGCTTCGCCAAGGTTGACGCCGTTGATGTTGCATGCGACGACGCCACCCACGGCACCCAGTTGGCGCACTGCAAACTCGAGCTCACCGGCTGCGCTGGCAGCGTTCGGCATGTGTCCTGAGGCAAGCATTGAAAAGCTCTCAGGGTGCGCTTGGCAAGTGGCGGAGAGATGCTCATTCATGAGCCGGTGCCAAGCAGTCCCTTGGTCCGTGTTGAGCCCATGCCCAAAGACATCAACCCAGCCTGAAAGGACTTGTCGGTCGATGCCCTGTTGGCTCATGGATTCTTGGCGCTCTTGCGGTGATTCGAGCAACCGTGAGAAAAACGGCCTGCACTGCAGACCGTCTTGAAACTTCAGACAAGCACACGCTGGAGGAGGGGAGTCAAGCACTGAAATTCCATAGCGCGGCCCCTCTTGTCGAAGGTGCTCAATGATTTTGGGCGGAACGTAATGGGCGTGGGCATCGATCACCATTGAGGGGGCCTGCAGGGGTTAAATTGTGGTTGTACGAAAGGCTTGGGGAAAAAGAATAGATCGTTTTCGGTCACTCTGGCTGAATGCCTGCGGTTTTGATCTGGCGCGCCCACTTGATGGTCTCGGCTGCAATAAAACGGCCATAGTCATCGGGTCCCATGGGCGCTGGCTCTAATCCAAGGGATGACAGACGTGCAATCACATCCGGTGAGGCCAGCGCCTTGTTGGCCGCATCCCAGAGCTTGTCGATGACTTCTTTCGGTGTGCCGGTTGGCGCTGAAAGGCCGTTCCAAACTGTCACATCAAAACCAGGAAATTGTTCTGCCATGGTTGGCATGTCTGGCAGCAGCGCGGTGCGCGTGGGTGCTGTGATCGCCAGTCCCCGCACACGGCCCGCCTTGATCTGGGTGGCGGCAACGGCGTTGTCTGCAAACGTGAATGCGATTTGTCCGCCCAGCAGATCGGTGACGGCTTGAGGCGCACCTTTGTACGAGACATCGAGAAAGTCCACGCCGGCTAAATTCCGTAGCTCTGCGAGCGAGACCTGCATGCCTGCTGATGCGTAACCTGCATTCAGTGAGCCTTTTTTACTTTTGACATACGCAACGAATTCACGCAGGTTTTGTGCCGGGAAGTCTGGCTTCACCACCAAGGTCAATGAAGCGGTGATGAGTCGACCGACGGGGACAAAATCTTTGGTCGGGTGATAGGACAGTTTCTTGAACAAGCTGGGATTGGCTGCCAGGATGGTATTGCTGCCACCAAAAATGGTGTATCCGTCTGGCGCAGCTTTGGCGGCTTCGGCTGCCCCGATGGCGCCGCTGGCACCAGGCTTGTTGTCGATCGTGATGCTCTGGCCCAGCGTCTGCTGCATGTGCTGTGCAACCACGCGGGCAATCGCGTCGGGTGCACTGCCGGCTTGGAACGGCACAATGAATCGAATTGTCTTTGATGGATAGCTTTGCGCATGAGCCAACTGCGGCAAGGCGCCCAGGCTCAATGAAATGGCCAAAAGACGCAGCAGTGAATAACAAAGATGTTTCATGGAGTCTCCTTCTAGTCGGACTTCTGACCGTTTAGCTTGGGATCACGGGTAGCAGCACGTAAGGCTGTTGACCGGGTTCGAAGTGCAGTGTGTTGGTGGCTTTGAACACATCTGCGGGCCTATCTTGAGGGTGGTGATGCAGGAACGGCCCCACGCCTGTCAGGGTGTACTTGACGCCAGGAATGCTCAAAGGTTCTCCGGGGAATTGGTAGTCCTTGCCGCGTACAGACAATCCAAATCGGTATCCCTTGGGGACCACGATGCAGGTTGGCCAAATTTCAACGTCCAGAGCCTCCGGTTGCCCGGGTGTGAGGAGTTGACTTTCATCATGGGTGTGAAATGGGCGATAAGGCAGGCTGCGTGCTGCATCGAGCTTGCGATGTGACGCGCGCAGCCAGCCCATCCCGACCGGGGTGCGCGGGTCGTTGGAGCCATGAAAGGTCACTTCACATCCATCGGGTGTGAAGACACGCAGTACTAAAAACACATCAGCGTCCTGTGTGGAGGACGACAGCATCATCTTTGCAGCGCTCGGGCCAGTGATTTCAAGATCTTGCGCCATGGGGGGCGACAGGAACATGAGCCCATGTCCCGCCGTGTCATAACTCAGGGTGCAGCGGTCTTTGGGCGCTTGAGTACGCAGGCTGCAGTCGGATGGGTCCAAGTAATACTTCGTCCACTGCGTACGGGCAATGGGCCATTCCTGTTCATCGCGCTCGACAAATCGGTCGACATGTCGCACCTGCAAGCGTACCGGGGGTTGTTGATCCCAGCCCGTTTTTTCGGCTTTCAAAAAGTGCCCGAAAAAGCGTTTTTGAAGCGCTATTCCGTAGGCGGTGTAGAAACTCTCCCAGTGAGCACCCCCATGTACTTCCAACCACTTTTCGGTCGTTCCAGCGCGCAGATACCCTTCAAAGTTACCGCGCGTGTGCAGACCTTGGCCACCCCAATTCCCAGATGACAGCACCGGCACTTTGATTTTCTCAGGGTGGCTTGATCTGCCCTCGTGGTCTTCATCCGCAAAAGGCCGTTCGATGATCCATTTTTCGATGTCGATGCGATTGGCTGCCAAGACGTTTTCAGACAAAGTTTCGGGGCCGCAGACCAGCTCGCCTGTGACACGACTGCGTGATCCGCGCTCGCCGCAGCCATGTTGCGACCGGTGAACCGCGCGAGGAAACCAGTTGATCAGAAAATCTGAGACGATGCCGCCGTGGTGGGTCGCTTCACGGTAATAGTCGCAAGCGCCTTCCCAGGCGCAGACCGCGGTCAGATGCGGAGGTTCCATCGCGGCCACTTGCCAAGCGTTCATGGCGTAATAAGAGATGCCGTTAAGGCCCACCTTGCCGCTGGACCAAGGCTGTACGCCAGACCATTCAATGCACTCGTAAAGATCTTTCGTTTCCCGTGGCGACCAGGGGTCGACGTAGCCGGGCGAGCGACCGGTACCGCGCGAATCAACCCGTACGCAGGCGTAGCCTTCGGGAACCCACCTCTCGGGGTCGACCAGTTCCCAAGACTGGTAAATGTTGCTGGAGCCTTCCAGAATATCGGGATGAGACGCCACCAGACGTTCCCACGCGGCGGCATTGCCCTCTTGAAAGGCAAGCCCCTTGGCGTAAGGCCCATAGGTCAGGATCACCGGATAGCGTCCTTCGGCAAGTGGCAGAAAAATATCGGCCCGCATCACGACGCCGTCATCCATGACGATGGGCGCATCCCACTGAATTCGCATCCCATCTCGAACTTCGTTTTTTTCTTGACTCACGGTATGTCCCTCACACTGTTTGATGATGCCGCTGACTTTATAGGGGGTGGGCCAATAGAAAAAATGCTTTTTTTCTATTTGCCCTATAGAAAACAGGCATTCCCAATGGCGGGCCTTCAAAAAAAAGGCCACGCGGAATATTCCCGCGTGGCCTTTTTGCGGGGCACTTGGAAGGGCAGGTTAGTCGGCCTTGATGTTGGCGGCTTTCGCGAGATCCGTCCAACGCGTGATCTCTTGACGCATGTGGGTGCCCAGTTGCTCTGGGCTGCTTCCGATCAGATCAATGCCCAGTGCCAGGGCACGCTCCTTGAACGCAGGATCTGACAGTGCGCGAAGGATGGCGGCATTGAGCTTGGCGACGATGTCGCGTGGCGTTCCTGTCGGCGCAAACACGGCGTACCAAGTGTCAAAGTCAATCGGATAGCCCAGCTCGGCCATGGTGGGGACTTCAGGCGCCAATGGCGATCGTTTCTTGCTGGCCAAGGCCAAGGCGCGAAGTTCGCCGCGGCGGACCTGTTGCATGGGCAGTTGGATGATGTTGAAGGCGACCTTCACTTCACCAGCCAGCATGGCCATATGCAATGGTGCTGCGCCCTTGTAGGGCACATGGATCACATCGATGCCTGAGACAGCCTTGAGCTGCTCGAGTCCAAAATGCTGGCCGCTACCGCTGCCGGTGCTGCCAAAAGGGAGTTCCCCCGGCTTGGCTTTTGCCAAGGCCACGAGTTCGGCCACACTCTTGACCGGGAGTGAGGGGTGGGTGAGTAGCAAGTTAGGCTGCGAGGCGACCAAGGACACCGGGGCGAAATCGCGTTGGGGGTCAAATGGCAGCTTGGGATACAACGCGACACTGAAAGCTTGAGGTCCAATGCCACCCAGCAGCAGTGTGTAGCCATCAGGCGCTGCCTTGGCGACCGCATCGGAGCCTATGTTGCCATTCGCACCCGCACGGTTTTCTACCACCACCGGTTGCCCTAGCGAGTCAGTCAGTTTTTGCGCTAGGTTGCGCGCCATAAAGTCATAGCCACCCCCCGCCGGGAAAGGCACGATCAACTTGATAGGACGTGTCGGCCAGTTGGCATTGGTCTGCGCGATGGCGCCCAGACTGGTCGCTGCGAGGGTTGCTAAAAAAACACGTCTGATCAGACTCATGAAGCCTCCGAAGTCAAAAGGGGCACGCTTAAATGCTGTTTAAAAAAATCAAGGGTCAACGCCAGGGCGCGGTCGGCCTCGGCCTTGCGATACGGAATCCCGCCGATGCGCGCAAAGGCGTGGTCGGCCTCTGGGTATTGATGAATGGTGACCAAGGGGTTGGGTCGCAGCTTGCGTTCAAGCAGCGCGTTCACCTCAGCCTGCACCCAACGATCTTTCATGGCCATGTGCAGAACAAATGGTCGGTGTAGGTTTTTGACTTCGCTGATGTTGTGCTCGATATAGGTGCCGTAATAAGCGACGGCACAGTCAATGTCGGTGCGGCAGCACATGAGGTAGCACAGCTTGCCTCCTAAACAGTAGCCCACTGCGCCAACCTTGCCATTGCACTCAGACTTAGCCTTCAAGAAGGCGTCGGCGACCAGCATGTCCTCGACCCCTAAGTCATAGTCGAATTCATAATAAAGATCAAAGGCTTTTTGTCCGTCCGCTGGGTTTCGGTCGGACAGTTCCACCCCAGGCTCTTGGCGCCAGAACAAGTCGGGTACGAGGCATATATAGCCGGCCTCGGCGTATTCATGGGCATGCGCACGCATGGTGTCATTGACGCCCCATATCTCCATGATGGCGATGATCGCAGGGGCCGGCCCTAGGGTGTCAGGGTAGGCGATGTAGGCCCCCATCGAGCCGCCCTTCATCGGAATCATCACATATTCGGTTTTCATATCGTTTTGCCTCTTGGTTGCATTGTGTCTGCGATCTTGCTGTCTCAGCGTTTTTTCCCCATTGCCGCGACAGCCTGCAATAAGCGCTCCCGGTGATCAGTGCTTGAATGAGCTAACGCTTGAAAAGCGGCCGAAAGCTCGAGCACTGTGTCCAGTTGCAGGTGTGCGCTTTCCCGCATCAGCCGCTTGGCCATTCGCAACGCATGGACCGGGTTACGGGCGATTCTCGCAGCCAAGCGCATGGCGGTGGGGAGGAGTTGATCGTCTGGTACAACTTGTGAAACCAAGCCGCAGTCCAGCGCCTCTGGCGCATCAATGGCATCGCCGGTGAACGTCATGATGGCGGCCTTGGACTGACCCACGATGCGTTGCAGCAAGAAGGCGCCGCCATCGCCCGGGATGATGCCTAATTTCACGAAGCTCTCGGCAAAGGTTGCACTTTGCGCGGCAATGCGCACATCACACATACAGGCCAGGTCCAGACCAGCGCCGATCGCCGCACCATTGACGGCTGCGATGACCGGGACTTCAAGGTGGTACAACGCGCGGGGTATGCGGTGGATGCCTTCCTTATAGTAGTAGCGGTCATCGATTGGTTGGCGGTCCTTGTTGTCAAGTCGTGCCGCCATGTTCTTGATGTCGCCCCCTGCGCTGAAAGCCTTGCCCGCACCGGTGAGCACCACGGCGCGTACGTTTCGGTCGGCGGCGATTTGGGTGCATGCAGCCTCGATCTCGGCTGAGGGCTGATCGAATCCCAAGACATTGCGGGTCTCGGGTGAGTTCATGGTCAGCAGTGCGATGCCGTCAGCAATCTCGATGGTCAGAAAATGAGTCATGAATAGCTTGTTTCATTCTGTTGGGTGTCAGACGACACCGGCTTGCTGCAAGGCGCTTACTTCCTGCTCGCTCATGCCCAGTAAATCGCAGAGCACCTCGTGGGTGTGCTCACCCAGTAAGGGGGGGGCCATGCGGTATTGGACGGGGGTCTCGGACAGGCGGATGGGACTGGCCACAGAAGACACCGTGCCCATGGACGGGTGTTCCAGTTGTTGATGTATCTGTCGGGCCTTCACGTGCGGGTCGGCAAAAACTTGCTCGAGATTGTTGATGGGTCCGCACGGAACACCCACAGTTTCTAGATCCGAGATCCATTCTTGCGTGCTTCGTGTCACTGTGAAGGCGTTCATCTGAGAAATGAGTTCCTTGCGGTTTTGGACCCTGTCCTTGTTCGTGCGGTAGCGAGGGTCGGTCGCAATGTCAGGGCGCCCAGCAGCCAGACACAGGCGACTGAACTGGGCGTCGTTGCCAACGGCAATCACCATATAGCCGTCCCGGGTCGGGAAGTCTTGATACGGCACGATATTGGGATGGGCGTTTCCCATTCGTGTCGGCGACTCGCCGCCAACCAGATAATTACTGGCCTGATTGGCCAGACTGGCAATCTGGACATCCAGCAGCGCCATGTCTAGCCATTGGCCTTCGCCACTGCGCTGCCGGTGTGAAAGGGCAGCCAATATACCAACGGTTGAATACAAACCCGTCAGGATGTCTGTCAGCGCAACGCCCACTTTTTGTGGTCCGGCACCAGGCTCAGTATCTTTCTGGCCAGTGATGCTCATCAAGCCGCCCATGGCTTGGATCAGGAAGTCATAGCCGGCGCGAGACGCATAGGGGCCAGTTTGACCAAAGCCGGTGATCGAGCAGTAAATCAGCCGTGGATTGATCTTTCGAAGCGAGGCGTAGTCCAGTCCATACTGCTTGAGTCCATCGACTTTGAAGTTCTCGATCAGGATGTCAGCGCGCTCTGCCAGCCGACGAATCACATCCTGACCCTCAGGTCGTGTGATGTCGACCGTGAGTGATTTTTTGTTTCGGTTAGCGCACGCAAAATAAGCCGATTCAGACGTCGGTTCACCGTTCAGGTCCTTCAAAAACGGAGGTCCCCAACTGCGCGTGTCGTCGCCGCTCACAGGACGTTCGACCTTGATGACTTCAGCGCCCAGATCCGCCAAGGTTTGCCCGACCCACGGGCCCGCAAGAACGCGAGAAAGGTCCAGCACCAGTAGGCCGGAGAGTGCCCCTTCGTTCATAGGACCTTCTTTTTAGGGATGATGGCGGCTGAATAGAGGTTGCCATGAGCAGATGGCGAGAATGGAATCAGATGCGATGACATGCCTCCGACTTTATGGACAGATGTTGAAAAGAAAAAATGCTTCTTTTCTATTTAAGCCATAGAAAAACGGCATGGAATAGCCGAGCGGCGGGTTGCCTCAGACTTCCAGCGGCAGCCGACTGAGGAAGTGTTGTCGCACCATGTCCGCAAATGTACGAGCCGCAAATGTGCGAAAGCTGTGGCGCGACCACAGCAAGGCCGACACCCGTACCAGTTCGGGTTCGACGATCGGCATGACCCGCAAATTCGAATCACGCGGAATCGTGCCTTCAGGAAGAATCGTGGCGACATTGGTTTGCGTCACCACCCCCAGCATGACCTCAATCGAATTGGTTTCGCACACCAGGTTGAGGCGCGCCGACACGGTGTCAAAGTAATGGCTAACCAGTTGCCTGGTTGAGAACTCTTTCGTGAAAAACACCAGCGGCTGATCATCCAGTTGCCGCAGTTGCACAACGCTGTGGTGTGCCAAAGGATGGCTCAGGCCCACGACCAGCAAAAGACGCTCTTCCAAAATGGGTTCGAGCTCTGTGTCTTCCATGACCGAAGGCTCGAACGCAATACCGAGATCCAAGCTTCCATTGGCCAGGTTTCGCTCTATTTGCGTGGCTGTCATTTCCTGAATGTTGAGCCGGATCGCCGGGTACCGGTTCATGAAGTCGCCCAGTAAGGGCGGTAACAGCTTGCGCACGAAGGACTGGCTGGCACCGATGTTGAGGGTGCCCCTTTGGAGTCCTTCAAGTTCGCGTAAAGCCGTGCAGCCTGAATCCAGTTCTTGCAGGGCCTTCGTCGCGTGGATGGCGAAAAGACGTCCCGCTTCCGTCAGTCTGACGACCTTTCCAGAGCGGTCAAACAAGGGTGTGCCAACGTGGGATTCAAGTTCTGCGATCTGGTGTGACAAGGTCGGCTGCGTCACAAAAACTTTTTCTGCAGCCTTAGAAAAATGCATTTTGTCAGCGACGGCCAGAAAGTACTGCAGCTGCCGCAGTTTGATGCCATTGAAAATATTCATTGTTCCGGGTGCAGCTAAATATGGTTTTCTTCTATGGATCATATAGAAAAAAACCATATTTTCTATGAGGGCTTGTCCCGTACATTTAATCGCTACTTAATATGCAGATGGTTTTTGGTGCTTAATTTTTGGCGATTTCGATTCAAGGAGCGATGAATGAAGATTGATATTTTTAACCACATCCTGCCCAAGCAAGTGTTTGAGCGTATGCGTGAAGCGGCTCCCCAAATTCCCATCCTGCACGACTTCAACAATTTGCCCGAGCTGTGGGACATTGACGCGCATCTGACGCTGATGGATGGCTACGACGATTACCAGCAAGTGCTGGCACTGTCTAACCCGCCCATTGAACTGCTCGGTGGTCCCGACATCACGCCCGAACTGGCGCGGCTGGCCAATGATGGCTTGGCTGCAATCTGCAAAAAACACCCCGACCGGTTTCCTGCTTTCATTGCCTCCATGCCGATGAACAACCCTGATGCGGCGGTCAAGGAGGCCAATCGCGCCATCAATGAACTGGATGCCCGTGGCATACAAGTCTTCACGAACGTGCTGGGTAAGCCTTTGAGCGCTCCGGAGTTTTATCCGTTGTTCGAGACCATGAGCCAGCACGACCTGCCGGTTTGGGTTCACCCGATGCGCGGCCCTAACTTTGCAGACTACGCCACAGAGAAAGCCTCGGAAGATGAAATCTGGTTCACTTTTGGCTGGCCTTACGAAACCAGTGCCTGCATGACGCGGCTGATTTACTCCGGCTTGTTTGACAAGTTGCCCGACTTGAAAATCATCACGCACCACATGGGCGGCATGATTCCTTTCTTCTCGCAGAAGATCAACTTGGGCTTCAACCAGATTTTTGACGGTCAGACAGACCGCAACCCGACCGCTGAGCGTGCGGGTTTGAAAAAGCCTTTGCTCGATTACTACCGCATGCTGTATGCCGACACGGCAACCAATGGTTCGGCATCCGCCGCGCGCTGCGGACTCGATTTTTTCCAAGCCGATCATTGCCTCTTCGCAACGGATGCACCCTTTGACTCGCGCGGTGGACGCAACCTCATTGGCGGCACCATCGATGCCATCAACTCACTCAACCTGGCGGCTGCAGACCGCGACAGCATCTTTGAAGGTAACGCCAAACGCTTGCTGCGCCTATAGCGGCCAGTCACGCTCATTAAATCAAGCCCCTGTCCAGCCGAATTGTCATTCCCAATTGATGACGTTTTTCAAGGAGTCAACCCATGAAACTTAATATCCGAACCTTGACCGCTGCTGGCGTTATCGCCTGCCTGTCGGCGCTCAGTCCTGCTGTGAATGCCGAGACTTTCAAAGTCACCATCAGCGCTGCTCACGGGCCGCAGCTGCCGTGGATCGGAATGATCAAGAACTTCATGATCCCGGAGATTGATAAGCGGCTTGCCGCTGGCGGTAAGCACAACATCGTCTGGAACGAGGCCTTCGGTGGAACCTTGGCCAAGGTCGGTGGTGAGTTAGATGCGGTTGGCAGTGGTGTGGCTGAAATGGGGTTTGTTTACACCATCTTTGAACCGGCTAAATTGCCGCTTCTTGCGGTGAGTTTCATGGCACCTTTTGGCAGCGATGACCCCCGTGTGCTGAATAAAATCATGTACGAGATGAATGATGAGATGCCGGAAATGGCCAGCCAATGGACCCGTCACAACCAGATATTTTTAGCTGCGCTCTCTACCGACACCGACTACTTGTTGACTAACTTCCCCGTCAACAGTATTGCCGACCTCAAAGGCAAAAAAATCGGTGCTGCGGGCTCCCTCGCCCTGTGGGTCAATGGCATCAACGCAGTGCCCGTTCATGGTGACTTTGCAACCCATTTCAATAACATCAAGACGGGCGTCTATGACGGCCTGATCGCGTTTACAACCGGGATGTATCCACCCAAACTGCATCAAGTGGCGCCGTACGCAACGCGTGTTGATCTGGGCTCCATGATGATTGGTGCGGTGACGATCAACAAGGCCTTTCATGATCGTCTACCGCCCGACGTCCGTAAGATCATCAAGGATGTCGGTAAGGAGTACAACGTGCGGATCGCTGAGCAACTTCAGAGCTTGGCCGGCGACTTTGAGAAGAAGATGAAAGACGAGGGCGCCAAGTTCACCAAGCTGCCTGATGAAGAGCGTCGTAAGTGGGCGACCACCATGCCCAACATTGCGAAGAATTGGGCTGACACCAACGCCAAGCGCAACCTGCCGGCTCCGAAAGTGCTAACCGCTTACATGAAGAAGCTGCGTGACAACAACGTGCAGTTGGTACGCGACTGGGATAAAAACTAAAGTGCCGATGAACAAACTTCTCCTCGCCTATACCAAGGTGCTGCTGGTGCTCAATTCGGCGGGGACCGTTTGGATTTTTCTGCTGATGCTGATCATCGTCACTGACGTGATCGGTCGGACCCTCTTCAGCCAGCCGCTGCCCGGCGTGCCTGAGCTGGTGAGCCTGTCTATCGTCGGCATTGTGTTTTTGCAAATTGCGCACGCACTGCGCTCAGGGCGAATCACACGCGTTGAAACTTTCAGCGACTGGCTCAAGGTGCGTGTGCCGCGATTGAACTTCGCTTTGCAAGGCCTTTTCTCACTGCTCGGTGCAGGTCTCTTCGTCGCTTTGTATGTTGCTTTGCAACCGTTGTTTGTGCAGGCCTGGACGAGCAACGACTACGTGGGCGTTGAGGGGTATGTCACGTACCCGACGTGGCCAATTCGGCTGTTCATGCTGATTGGCTGCGTCGGATCGACATTGCAGTACCTGATGTTTGCCTTGCATGATGTGAGTCGGGCGTTCGGTCATGAGCCCCCCGCAGGCCTGATGGGTCAGGAGAATCGTTGATGACCGGTACTGAAATTGCCCTTTTGTCGATCTTGGCCATCCTTGTGCTGGTCTACAGCGGCTTGCATGTGCCTGTGGCCTTCTGCCTGGTGTCCCTCGTCGGTGTCTGGGCCATCAAGGGCAGCTATCAGCAAGCTTCGTCGTTGTTGGCTATGGCCGCGGCTGACGCTGTCTCGGGTTACGACTTTGGCGTGATACCGCTGTTTGTGCTGATGGGCCTGCTCGTCAGCGTCGCCGACCTCGGGAGAGATGCATTCTTGGCGGCCAATGCCTTACTGGGGCGGCTCAAAGGTGGCTTAGGGGTTGCGACTGTCGCGGCCAATGCGGTGTTCGCCGCTGTCACCGGCGTGTCGATTGCTTCGGCCGCCGTCTTCACCAAGGTGGCCGTGCCTGAAATGATTCGCTTGGGGTACAAGCCGCGCTTTGCTGTCGGCGTCGTGGCGGGCAGCTCCGTGCTGGGCATGCTCATACCGCCAAGCTTGTTGCTCATCATCTATGGCTTGCTGGCGCAGCAGTCCATCGGTGACCTGTTTATTGCCGGGATCGTCCCTGGCCTGCTGCTGGCCGCGGTGTTTGCCGCCATGATTGTTTTCATGGCCGTGTTTAAGCCGCACATGGTCTACGACCGCGATGCGCAGGGCGAACAGTCCTCCTCGCTGAGCACGGTGCAAGCTTTGTGGTTGCTGCTGCCATTGGGCTTGCTGGCTGGTGGGGTCATTGGGGGTATTTACGCGGGCTGGTTCACTGCCACAGAGTCGGGAGCCATCGGCGCTATGGGGGCCTTGATCCTAGCGGCTAGCCGACGCAGGCTGACGTGGAGTGGTATCTGGAAAGTCTTGGTCGAGACCGGCCAAGTCACGGTGTCGATCCTCTTTGTCATCATCGCGGCCAATATTTACACGCGCTTGATCGCTCTGTCGGGCCTGCCCAATGTCATCAACGAATCGGTTGTCGCGGCCAACCTAGGCTTGGTGGCGTTGCTGCTGATCTACGCCATTCTGATTCTCATCATGGGGACCATCCTGGATGGTATTTCCATCATGCTCATCATGGTGCCCATGTTCCTGCCATTGCTGGCGCCACACAGCGTTGACCTGATCTGGTTTGGCATCGTCACGGTGATTGCGGTGGAAGTGGGTCTGCTCACACCCCCGTTTGGTTTGTCTGTTTTCGTGATCAAGAGCACGCTGGCGGATGACCGCATCACGCTGGGCGACATCTTTCGCGGCGCTGCGCCGTTTGCCTTGGCCATGGTGCTGGTTTTACTGCTCATCATCTTGGTGCCGTCAATTGCGACAGTGCTCTTGCACTGAGCCGCTTCCCCACTCAGGCCAGTTCAGCCCAAGTTTCAGATAGGCGCCTGTGCCGGCACCACCGGCAATAACAGGCAAGGTGGATGGACTGGATCAATGTGCAGCGTCACTCGGTTTTCAAAAATGGCTGCTGGACGGTCTGCCGAGTCTGTGTGGCGGAAGGGACCGACCCCGGTGAAAGGCTGGCCGATAGTCGCATTGACGCCTGACAGATCTCCGGGGTATTCGTAGTCCTTACCACGCAGACTGAGTCCAATGCGGTATCCCGCCGGCGCAACAAAGCAGGTGGGCACGATTTCGATCTGAACATCGTATGGCTGGCCAGGCGACAGAGGCTGCGCTTCATCAAGTGCGTGGTACGGCCGGTACGGCAGGCTGCGCTTGAGGTCCAGCTTTCGCATTGACGCCCGCAGCCAGCCATGCGACATCGGCGTGTGCGGATCGTTGGTGCCTGCATAAGTGACCTCCTTGAGGTCCGGCGTGAACAGCCGCAGCACCAAGAACAAATCAGCATCGGTCGTCGATGAAGAAATGCGCAAGCTTGCAGCAGCGGGGCCGATCACATGGAGATCTTTCGTGAGGGGAGCGCTGAGGAAAGTCAGGCCTTCTCCGGCAGCATCGTAAGTCAGTTGAGTCGTCTCGCTCGGCCGGTCTGTGTGCAAGCTGGCGTCAGCGTTCAAGTAAAGGCTCGTCCAGTCCGTGCCGCTCAGTGGCCAATGTTCATCCTGCCTAGCACTGAATTCCTGGCCCGGCCGCCTCACCAACATCTGTACCCGAGGCTCGGCACCCCAGCCGTTGTCTTCACCCTTCAGAAAGTGCGCAAGGAACTTCTTTTGCAGGGCAATACCCGTTTGCGTGTAGTACTCCGTCCAGTGTTCAAAGCAATGAAAGTTGAGCCACTTTTGCGGCGATGCCGCCTGCACGTACCCCTCAATATTTCCGCGCAGGTGCAGGCCCTGCCCACCCCAATTACCCGCTGACAACAGGGGGGCCTTGATGTTGGAAAAGTCCGGAAGGCGGGATTGCCAGAATTCAGCCTTGCTCAAGGTGTGCGTTCTCACGTCTTGGCGCCAGTCTTTGCGCATTAGAGCAAGCTCCTGCTCGTCGCAGGTCTGTGAACCTGAGACCCACTCGCCGTTGATGTGACTCTTCCAACCACGCTCGCCGAGTCCATGCTGAACGGGCAGCACATACTTGTCGAACCACAGGTCACTGAACAGCGAGAGAATGCCACCGTGGCGTGTGAACTCACGGTAAAAATCAGAGCAGCCCTCCCAAATACACAGGGCCGATAAGTGTGGCGGCTGTAATGCCGCCACCTGCCACTGGTTCATGGCCAAATACGAAACGCCTGACAAACCGACCTTGCCGTTGGACCACGCTTGGGTTGCGGCCCACTCAATGCAATCGGCATAGTCCTGTGTCTCGCGCACCGACAGCAGGTCCATCAGACCTGGTGAGCGGCCGGTGCCGCGAACGTCGACACGAACGAGCACATAACCGTCATGAACAAAGCGCTCCGGGTCTGGAAACTCATAGTTTTGCAGGCGATTTGTCGATAACTTGTTGATGGCCGGCTCATGGCGGGTCAGCATTTTCCATTGGCCGCCCCAGACCTCGTCCTGAAATGAGAGCCATTTCCCGTACGGTGTGGCTCCCAGAATCACAGGGTATTGTCTGTCGTCATCTGGGCGAAAAACGTCGCAACGCAAGGTCAGTCCGTCACTGACCTGAATCGGCACATCCCAATCAATCCGGATGCCTTCATAGACTTCTGTGCGCAGCATATTGTTCATAGCCCAACCAAGGTCGCGGGGGTTTTACACATCATGGTTTCTACCTCTTGGCGGGAAATGTCGTAACCCTGCATGCGCTCGCCGAACATCCGAAACTGCTCATGCGGGTAAAGGCTGCCAACAAGCATGCCGGCATCTGTCGACATGACGCAGTGCTCTGCGCCCACCAGTTTGATGGTTTCTGAGAGCAACTCATAGTCGTAGCGATAGCCTTGACGGTGCCGGGAAGGAATCACCAAGGTCGAACACATTTCAATGTAAGCCCCTTGTTTGACGATCTCTTGGGCAAAGTCGATGCCAACGCGAGGAAAAAAGTAGATGTGGTTGACCATCACCTTGGCCTTGATTTTTTTGCAATAAGCCACGACTTTGACGATCTCATCCGGGCTCAAATGTGCCGTGCAAAACAGCGCGTCATATTTCTTGATGAGGTCAAGAATCTCAATCGCATTGCCACTCAAGTTACCCTTTGAATCCAGCACGGTGATGGCTTCGCTCTCCTTGCCGGGCAGCACCCGTCCCGGCCCACCCCACACACCAAACTTACCCGCCACCATGCCGTGGTAACACGAGTGGCCTGTCGGTCCCCAGACAATCTTGCCGCCCATCATCAAGGTGGTTTCAACCGCGACAGGGTTGATGCCGCCTGTGCATTGGTTCAGCACGATGCCGCCGATGATGCGGATGTCTTCTACTTGCATCTCCGTGTGATACGCGCGTGACACGGTGTTTTCGTGGTGACTCTTGAGTGCGATGGCGCGCATGCCTTCGTCTCGCGCCATGGTCGCCACCTGTAAGTCATCGCCCATGCGAGGGAAAAGGCAAGGTGCCGAATGCACGTGCAGGTCAATCGCTCCCTTCAAATCAAAAGGGCCGGCTACAAATTTTTCACGCAATGCGGTCTGGTACTCGTTCATGGGTAGGTCTCAGTTTGTCTCGACCGCCGGTTGGCGGTTGTTCACGTTAAAAAGGGCGTGGCCGCCGCATTGGCAGTGAGGCGACATGCATGCAGTCGTGCGGGGCAAGTCCACAGGGGAAATCAGGCAACGTGAGAGGCTGTCCAAAATGTCACTTTCTGGCAGATCTCGGCCGATGAACACAAGCCGACTGATGCGTGCCTCGCCCTCGGCCCAGTGCTTGCCTTTATCGGCACCCATCAGCATTTGGACGCCTTGCAACACGACCCGTTGTGGCATACCGGCCACTGAAATAATGCCTTTGCAGCGGAACAGGTCGACCCCCACACCCTCGACCAACACGGCCAAGAACTGCTCTAGCTTGGCCGCATCGAATGTTCCTTCCGTGACAAAAGAAAAGGAATGGATGTCGCTCGCGTGTGCGCTGGTTGGGCCGGTAGGCGGCGCTGTTGGAGCCGTCAAAAAATCAGGCTCGCTCTGCAGCGTCGATTCCAGATCAAAGCCACCCACGTCCAGAAAATCGCCAATAGACATGCTCTTTAGTTCGGCCGTGCTGATGGCCCCTCGGTGGTTGATGGCGGCCAGCCTGAGCCGTAAGTCGTCCACCACCTGCGGGTTGACGAGGTCTACTTTGGTGATCAACAGCCTGTCGGCATAACCCACTTGGGCTCGCGCCTCGGGGTGGTCTTCAAGCGTCGGTGCACCGTTCACGGCATCCACCACCACGATGACGGCGTCCAGTTTGTAGTGCTCAACAACCTCTGGCACAAGAAAGAATGTCTGGGCCACCGGACCCGGATCCGCCATGCCCGTTGTTTCAATCACCACATGCGAAAAGGCGATCTCTTGCTTGGCTCTTTTGGCATGCAACTCAGCCAGTACCCGCGTGACATCGCCGCGCACCGAGCAGCAGACGCAGCCATTGCTGAGCTCGACTATTTCTTCCTTGTTGTCACGGACGAGGATCTCGCTGTCGATCGACTGAGGACCCAACTCGTTCTCAATGACTGCAATTCGCCGGCCGTGTTGTTCGGTCAGGATTCGATTGAGCAGGGTGGTCTTTCCTGCACCCAGAAAGCCCGTCAATATCGTGACGGGTATGCGCTCTGTGCGTTGCTGTTCGCTGGGAATGGCCATTGAACGCTCTGTTTGTTGCGGGTTTGATCTGCCGTTCAATTGGGCTTGATACCCGCCAGTTGCACAGCGGCGCGCGAACGTGCGTAGTCGGCACGCAAAAATTCAGCAAAGCCTGCGGGCAGACGCTCCGACTGGGTAGCGACTTCCATGCCCAGGCTTCGCAGACTGTCGGCTATTTCTGAGGTTGCCAGCACGGCGGCGGCGGCGGCTTCTAGCTTGCGCAAAGCGGCTTCTGGTGTGCGAGCGGGTGCCAACAAACCCACATAACTATGCGCGGTAAAGTCGCTCACACCGCCTTCAATGAAGGTCGGAACATCTGTCGCCATTGAACTGCGCCGCGTACCCGCTAGACCCAAAATCCTGGCCTTGCCCGACTTGTGCAGCGGTAGCGCTGTGGAGAACTCAATGCATGCCACCGGGACTGTTCCGCCCAGAAGGTCAGGCACCATGGAACTACCCCCGCGATAAGGCACGTGCATCAAGCGTGAGCCCGTCTGGGCGTTGAACCGTTCCAGCGTCAAATGCGTCGCGCTACCCACCCCTGCAGAGCCGCAACCGACAGCCTCCCGCTTGGAATACGCGACCAACTCTTGAAGTGTTTTGGGCGGCAGGTCTTGCTTCACCATCAGGACGTGAGGCACGTAACCCACCAAGGCGATGGTGGCGAAATCCTTCAGCGAGTCATAGGCAATCTTGGCTTGCACAAACGGGTTAACGGTCAGGGGCCCATTCGATCCGATCAACAAGGTGTAGCCGTCGGGAGTCCCTTGAGCCACCATGCCAGCACCCAAACTTCCCCCTGCGCCAGCCCGGTTTTCCACCACAACTGATTGATTCAAAAAAGGCCCCATGGCGGTGGCCATCAGCCGCCCCACGCTGTCAGCATTACCGCCGGCACTGAAGGGAACGATGAACTTGATCGGCTTATCAGGATAGTCAGCGGCCAGTGCGGATTCAGTGAGCAGGTGGGCTGCTGACAAGCCGAGAAGCGTGTTCAGCAGTGTGCGGCGGTCTAAGAGATGGGGCATTGTTGTCTCCGTGTATTGACTTGTTTTTGGCTGCGTCCCGATGTTGCACCGAGAAATGCCTGCCAGTTGAATCTATTTTTAGAATCATGGGATGATGGTCTGATCCATCACATATGTGATGGATGATTGGGTGGCGCTACTTTCTATTGTTCCTTTCTGAAAGCGTTTCTATGATGACCCCTATTCTTGCGACGATCAGCAACCGGTTCTGACATGCACACCGAACCGAAATAAGGAGAAGACATGCTGAAGAGCGCACTGCGCAGCTGGGTCCTGGGTCTGCCGTTGTTGATTGCCGGCACAGCAAGCGCCGCAGATTTTCCAACCCGACCACTCAAACTGTTGGTCGGGTCGCCGCCGGGCGCCTCCACCGACACTTACGCGAGGATCATCGCGGAAGCCTTGGGCAAGTGGCTCGGGCAAAGCGTGCTGATCGAAAACCGGACTGGCGCCAGCGGCATCATCGCCACCAACACCATGCTTAACTCGCCGGCGGACGGCTACACGCTGCAGTTCATTTACACCTCCTATACGCTCGCACCGCATCTTTACAAGGATCTTAAGTACGACTCCCTCAAGGATGTCGCAGGGGTTTCCCTAGTGGTGACGTCGCCTTTGGCCTTGGTCGTCAACAGCGCCTCCCCGGTCAAGGGGATCCCAGATCTGGTGGCGATGTCCAAGAAGCGCTCACTCAACTTCGGATCTGCAGGCATCGGCAGTGGTGGTCACCTGACCGGCGAGATGCTCAGACTCGCGACCGGCATGAGCGCACAGCACGTGCCGTACAGAGGTGCCGCGCCCGCTGCGGCCGCCCTGGCGGGTGGCGACATTGACTTCGCATTTGTGGCGCAGATCACGGCCAAGGAGCTGACAGCCGCGGGCAAGCTGAGGCCAATCGCTGTCACCAGCACCAAGCGTTCGCCCGCCATGCCAGACGTCCCCACCGTGCAGGAGTTGGGCATCAAGGACTACGAATTTCTTAACTGGTTTGGCGTCGTTGCCCCCGGCAAGACACCGCGCGAGATCGTTGAAAAAATCAATCGCGGCATTGTCGAGGTGCTCAAGCAGCCGGACGTCCGCAAGCGTTTGACCTCGGACGGTTCTGACCTGGTGGGGGGAACACCTGCCGAGTTCGACGTCTTTTTAGCCGCCGATATCGCCAAGTGGGGCAAGCTCGTCAATGACATCGGCCTCAAGAAAGAATGATGACCCTATGAACGACATCCAACCGCCTTCCGAAGGTCCACTCGCCGGTGTGCGTGTGGTTGATTTGTCTACCGTGGTCGTCGGGCCGGTTTGCTCGCTGACGCTGGCTGACCATGGCGCCGAGGTGATCAAGATCGAGTCGCCCGATGGTGACCTGATGCGTCAACTTGGCGGCGGCGCACGCAACCCGGGTATGACCGGAAAGTTCATGAACTTCAACCGCAACAAGCGGTCCGTGTGCATTGACTTGAAAACCGATGAGGGCAGGGCGATTCTGTTCCGGTTGATTGAAACCGCAGACGTCTTCGTCACCAATATGCGGCCAGGTGCGCTCGACAAACTGAACCTGAGCTGGCCCGAGCTGCAGGCACTCAACCCACGGCTGATCCACTGCCTGGTGCTGGGCTTTGGCCGCGGCGGGCGCTACTGCGAACGTCCGGCCTACGACACCGTCATCCAGTGCGCGTCAGGTGTTGCGGGCACGTTCGAAAAATCTGGTGGCACCCCCCGATTCGTGCCCTTGGTCATGAGCGATCACATCACCGGCCTTGTCACGGCGCAGGCGATTGGGTTTGCGCTGTATCGACGGACCCGCACCGGTGTCGGCGAATCTATCGAAGTCCCCATGTTCGAGACCATGGCCGCCTTTGTCTTGCGCGAGCACATGGGCAGCATGACTTTCGAGCCGCCGTTGGGCCCTTCCGGAGATGCTCGCATCCTGAATCCAGACAACCGGCCTGTGCCCACCCAAGATGGCTACATCGCGATTTCCCCCAATACGAATGCACAGGCGTTTGCATTTTTTGAGGCCATCGGACAGCCCGAGCTTAAAACGGACCCACGCTTTAGCAGCGTGTCGGCGCGTACCGCCAACAGCAATGATTATTTTGCCCTCCGCGCCAGTTCACTGAAAGGCAAGACCACCGCAGAGTGGGTTGAGATTTTCGAGCGCATTGACGTGCCATCCATGCGCTACAACTCGTTGGAAACCTTGCTCGACGATCCCCACCTTGAGGACGTTGGCTTTATCTCCCGCAGTGAACACCCCTCTGAGGGCGAAATCCGTGAGATCGGTCTGACCAACCGCTTTTCTGGCGGCAACCGCAGCAGCATCAAACCCGCCCCCAGATTGGGCGAGGACACGTTCGCGGTGATGCGCGAGTGCGGCTTCGATGAGCCGTCGATCCAGAAGGCCGCACAAGGGCGATTTGTATTTGATGCACGACAGGAGAACAACTGATGGACAAGCCCATGGCAACTGCCGAGCCCGAACTGGTCGTCACGACTGACGGCCATGTGCGTCTACTGCGCTTGAACCGGCCTGACCGGCGGAACGCCATGACGCGCTCCCTGATGGCGGCCATTTCAGCGGCCGTGCTGGACGCGGACGAAGACCCAGATGTCCGCGTGATCGTCCTCACCGGAACTGGCGACGCAGCTTTTTGCGCCGGTGCCGATCTGAAGGAAATGAGTGGCAACGACGCATCGGGGACACGCTACCGTGCGCCGATGAGCCGGGTCGATCGTTCGGTGTTCGAAGTCGTGCTGGAGGCAAAAAAACCAACCATCGCCGCGCTCAATGGGAGTGCCGTGGCTGGCGGGTTCGAGTTGTCGCTGGCCTGCGACCTGCGGATTTCTCATGCTGCCGCGCAGTTCGGGTTGCCGGAGACCAAGATCGGCATGGGCGCCAATTTCGGATCGGTCCTCTTGCCGCGCCGCATCGCACCGGGTTTAGCCCTTGAGATACTCTACACCGGCGACTACATCGATGCCGCAGAGGCGTATCGCCTTGGTCTGCTCAACCGGGTGGTTGGCCGCGATGAGGTGCTGCCCCACTGTCTGGCGCTGGCCCATAAGATTGCTGCCAACGCACCGATCTCAGTGCGCCGTGTCAAGGCCGTCGCCTTGCGCGGGATGGACATGCCAGTGGCGGTCGCCTTGCGCCAAGACCCCGGCGTGAACCCCTACTTGAGCGATGATCGCAAAGAGGGCATTCGTGCCCGGCTTGAGAAACGCAAACCTGTCTGGCGTAACTGCTGATTTATTGAAGAGAGCCCCCATGAAAAAGAATTGGCCTACTGTCCTCATCACCGACGAAACATTGCGCGACGGTCTGCAGATCGAGCGCGAGGGCGTCACTGTCGACGAAAAAATGGAGTTGCTCGGCATGATGGTCGATGCAGGCATCAAGCGCACGGTAGTCGGTGCCTTTGTCAATCCCAAGTGGAGCCCGCAGATGGCCGATACGCTGGAGGTGGTCGGCCGCCTGAAGCCGGTGAAGGGGGTGAAGTTTTTTGCCTTGGCGCTGAATGACCGTGGCCGCGAGGAGCGCAACCGGCACTCGCCCCCCCTCAGCGTGGAGTCCCTGCCGGCCACCCATCTGCACATGTGCGGCGTCTTCGTACAGCGCAACACCAATCGCTTGCTAGAAGAGCAAGAGCAAACCTGGCGCATGCCAATCAAAAAAGCGCAGGAGGCAGGCGTCAAGCAGGCGGCCATTGGGCTGAGCGCGGGTTGGGGTTCTAACTGGAGCGGTGCATTCACGCGTCAATCGCGCATGGAACATCTGCAGCGGCAATACGACGCCTGGAACGAAGCAGGGATCGACGTCACGCGCATCGACTTGGCCGACCCGATGGCATGGAACACCCCGGCCGAGGTCGAGGAAGACTTGCGCGAGATCAAGCAGCGTTTCCCAACCATCAAATTGTTCCACCTGCACCTGCACAACGCACGCGGCATGGCGTTGCTGTCGATCTACGAGGCGCTCAAAGTGCTAGATGCCACCGACACGCTGATCGCCGATACGACGGTCGGCGGCATTGGCGGTTGCCCGTATTGTGGGAATGGTCAGGCCACCGGCATGATCCCGACCGAAGAGTTCGTGCAGTTGCTCGAGACGCTGGGGATTGAGACCGGTATCGATCTGGACAAACTGATCGAAGTCTCGGTCCGCTTGTCCGACATTCTGAAGCGCCCTTTGCACTCACAAGTCTCACGAAATGGGGCCTTGCCCAAGGGTTCTAAGCTGTACGATAAAAATGTACCGGCGGTGTTCACTTTTGACGAAGCGCAGCATTTCCGCTTGGGTCCCTCGGTCTATGAGGGCAATGCGCGTCCTTGGGTCAGGCCCGCCACACCGACCGACAAATAGCCCGCGACTGGCTCGACGCCAGTGCTTCAGAGGAAACGCTGCGCCATGGAGGGAACTGTTAAATCTGCGAGGAGGGTGCTCGAAATCTTCGAGTTCTTTGCCGAAACCCGTGCCCCTGCCACCGTCAAGGAGCTGTCGCAGCAATTGGGTTACCCGCAATCCAGCACATCCAAGTTGCTCACCAGCCTGCTGACGCTGGGCTATCTGCGCTACGAGGCGGCGACCCGCAGCTATCGGCCCACTTTGCGGGTCATGCTGCTGGGGTCATGGGTTCATGACGAGATCTTTGGCCATGGCAGCGTGATCTCCCTGCTCGAAAATCTGCGTCAGGAGTTCGGGCATTCGGTGTTGGTCGGCATGCAGCAAGGCATCCACGTCCGCTACGTTGTCACCCTCTGCTCCGACACAACCGGCTTGCCACCATTTGCCACCGGCACCCTGCGCCCGATTTGTCGGGCTGCAGTCGGCAAGATACTCTTGGCGCGCAAGCGAAATACAGAAATCGCGCTGATTGCTCGGCGTGCCAATGCACAAGAAGCTGACCCAGAACGCCGCGTTTCAGTGCCTCAGCTGCTCGACGACATCGAGGAGTGCCGCAAGCGTGGATGGGCCGAGAGCCACGGCAGCGTCGTGGCTGGCCGCAACGTGGTTGCGATGGGTTTGCCCCCCATACCCGGCCAGCCGGAGTTGGCGATTGGATTGGGCGGCCCGCAAGACGTGATCAGCCAGCAACGCGAGTTGATCGTGGCACGGTTGAAAGAGATCGGAAAGATCCTCGAAGGCAACGCGGTGGTGTGAAGAGGGAATGCCCCTTTGCGCACCGAATCTCCAAGTCCACGCACAGCTGGTAGCCCCGACCGCGTACAGACTCATCTCGCCTAGTCTCGTCTCGTCATTGCGAGCGCAGCGCGGCAATCCACTACCGTCATTGCGAGCGCATATTCTCGTCATTGCGAGCGCAGCGCGGCAATCCAAGGCTCATGGACTGCCGCGCTGCGCTCGCAGTGACGGGAAGATGTGGACTGCCGCGCTGCGCTCGCAGTGACGAGAAGGTGTGGACTGCCGCGCTGCGCTCGCAGTGACGGGAAGGTGTGGACTGCCGCGCTGCGCTCGCAGTGACGAGAAGGTATGGACTGCCGCGCTGCGCTCGCAGTGACGGGTATTAAGCCATCCCTTGGTGCCGGAGCAGGGCGTCAATGGACGGCTCTCGGCCGCGGAAGGCTTTGAATGATTCCATCGCTGGGCGGCTGCCGCCGGCTTCCAAAATAGCTTCGCGGTATTTGCGGCCGGTCTCGACGTTGACGGTGCCTTTTGCGGCATCACCAGCGGCTGATTCCTCAAACGCTGCGTACGCATCCGCCGACAGCACTTCGGCCCACTTGTAGCTGTAGTAGCCGGCGGCATAGCCACCTGAAAAAATATGGCTGAAGGTGTGCGCTGGGCGGCTGTAGGGCGGGGCCTGGATCACGGCGACTTCGGCGCGCACGTCGGCCAGCAGCGACATGACATCTTTGCTCGGGTTTTCTTCGGTGTGCAGCAGCATGTCGAACAGCGAGAACTCCACTTGGCGCAGCGTCTGCATGCCGCTTTGGAAGTTTTTCGCCGCCGTCATCTTGTCGAACAGGGCGCGTGGTAGCGGCTCGCCGGTGTCGACGTGGGCGGTCATGTGCTTGAGCACATCCCACTCCCAGCAAAAGTTTTCCATGAACTGGCTGGGCAATTCCACCGCGTCCCATTCAACACCGCTGATGCCCGAGACATCGCGCTCGTTCACCTGCGTCAGCATGTGGTGCAAGCCGTGGCCGAATTCGTGGAACAGCGTGGTCACGTCGTCATGCGTGAGCAGGGCAGGTTTGCCAGCTACGCCGTCTGCAAAGTTGCAGACCAAGTGCGCCACCGGGGTTTGCAGTTGGCCGTTGTCAGGGCGCAGCCAGCGGGCGCGCACGTCGTCCATCCAAGCACCGCCGCGTTTGCCGGTACGGGCCGGTTGGTCCAAGTAAAACTGGCCGACGAGTTGGCCGGCACGCTCAATGCGGTAGAACTCGACGCCCGGTTTCCACACCGGTGCTGTGTCTTTAGACAGACTGACTTCAAAGAGGGTTTCAACAATCTTGAACAGGCCGTCCAGCACCTTGGGCGCGGTGAAGTATTGTTTGACTTCTTGTTCGCTGAAGGCGTAGCGCTCTTCCTTGAGTTTCTCGCCGATGTAGGCGTAGTCCCAAGGTTGCGGGTTGTTGAGGCTCAAGTGTTCAGCGGCAAAAGCGCGCAGGTCAGCCACATCTTTTTCGGCGTAAGGGCGAGCACGCTGGGCGAGGTCGCGCAAGAAGGTGATGACTTGCGTTGGCGACTCGGCCATTTTGGGGACGACCGAGACTTCACCAAAATTACGGTAACCCAACAGCTGAGACTCTTCGAGCCGCAAGGCCAGAATTTCTTTCATGATGGCGCTGTTGTCGAAGCCGCTGTGTTCGGCGGGTGCCTGGTCACTGGCGCGCGTGTTGTAGGCGCGGTAGAGTTTTTCGCGCAGGGCGCTGCTCTTGGCAAACTGCATCACCGGCAAATAGCTCGGCATTTTCAGCGTCAGTTTGTAGCCGTCTTTGCCTTCGGCCAGTGCTTGAGCGCGGGCTGATTCTTGTACGTCGGCCGGTACGCCGTCAAGCTCTTCTGCGCCAGCGTAATAGGAAAAAGCCTCGGTCGAGTCGAGTGCGTTTTCACTGAACTTTTGGCTCAGCTCGGCTTGTCGTTCTTGAATTTGTGCAAAGCGCACGCGGTCCTTGCCTTCAAGCTCTGCACCTGACAACACAAAGTTGCGGACTGCATTTTTGTGCGCTTGGCGTTGCTCTGGGTTCAGGGCGTTGACGTCGATGGCTTTGTACTTGGCGTAGAGGCGTTCGTCTGCACCCAGTCGTGTCCAGAACTCGGTCACGCGCGGCAGGTCGGCGTTGTAAGCTGCACGCAGCTCGGGCGTGTCGGCCACGCTGTTGAGGTGACTCACCGCGCCCCAAGCGCTGCTGAGCTTTTCAGTTGCAACGTCAAGCACCCGGGCGATCTCGGGCCAGCTGGCCGGAAACGCATCTTGCGTCACTTCGGCCAGCGCTGCTTCCGTTCGGGCCAGTAATTCATCCATGGCCGGGCTGACGTGCTCAGGCAGGATTTTGTCAAAAAGAGGAAGAGGGGAGTTAGCGAGCAGTGGATTGGTCATAAAACTTAGCTATGGGCGATTCACTCAAACTAAAGCCCCCGAAGGAGCAAAAGGGACCTGAAGGCCTGGTCAGTCTTGGGCGGACTTCTTGGCGCTGCGCTGTTTTGGTTTTTTGGCGCGACGAACGTTGCCGCCGGGCGTCAGGCGCTGATTACCCAGAACGCGCAGGGTTTTGACTTCCGGGCGCTGGCCGTAGCGGCTGCTGTTCTTCAGCACTTTGACATCGCGCGGGCCGGCCATGCGGTCTTCGCTGACTTTCTTTTCTTTCGGAATAGCCGTGCGAAAGAGCACCAACAACTTGCCGATGTGCTGGATAGGGGCTGCATTGAGTTCATCCGCCAAGGTCTGGAACATGTTCTCGCGGCCAGGTCGGTCGTCTGACAAAACACGAATTTTGATCAGGCCGTGGGCATTGAGCGCGCCATCGATTTCTTTCTTGACGCCGTCGGTCAGACCGTCGGAACCAATCATGACTACAGGGTTGAGGTGATGCGCATCAGCGCGGTGTTCTTTGCGCTGGGCAGGAGTGAGGATTATTTTGGCCATGCACCAATTATCGACGCAACGGCCATGGCCGTGGCGCGGGACCCATCGGCGAGGGACAATAGAGCCATGAAAGTCAAGACTCAAAGCAAGAAGGTGAACAAGGCGTGGTTGAACGACCATGTCAACGACACCTATGTGAAACTCGCCAAACAAGAGGGCTATCGCGCCCGGGCGGCCTACAAGATCAAGGAGATTGACGACACCCTCGGGCTCATCAAACCCGGCTATTGCGTGGTCGACCTGGGGAGCACGCCGGGTGCGTGGAGCCAGTACGTCAGGCGCAAGCTGTCTCCGGTGGGTGCTGCGGTGGGGGCGCTGAATGGCCGCATCATTGCACTGGACCTGCTGCCGATGGAGCCGGTCGAGGGTGTGGTCTTTATTCAAGGCGACTTTAGGGAAGACGCGGTGCTCATCCAGTTGGAGCAAGCGCTGGACCAGACCCGCAAGGTGGATGTGGTGATTTCAGACATGGCGCCCAATCTGTCTGGCATTGGTGCTGCGGACGCCGCCCGAATCTCGCATCTGGTGGAACTGGCGGTCGAATTTTCACAAAAACACCTGAAATCTGACGGCGCGTTGGTGGTCAAGTTGTTCCACGGTGATGGTTACAGTGAGTTGGTGAAACTCTTTAAGTCGGTCTTTCGGGTCGTCAAACCGATCAAGCCCAAGGCCTCCCGGCCGGGCTCTTCAGAGACTTTTTTGATTGGCATGGGCCTGAAGGAATCTTCAGCGCAATTGCCTTTGGACGCCTGATCCGGCGCAAAATCCAGAGAAACCCGCTTTCGCCAAGGGGCTGAAGTGTTCTGCTCAAGCGAGCGGGGCTCTTGAAACCCCTAAAATAGTGCGCATCTGCATTACTGTTCTTACAACGGAGTACTCCTTGAACAATCAGTGGTTTTCGAAAATTGCGGTTTGGCTGGTGATTGCCATGGTGCTGTTCACCGTGTTCAAGCAATTTGACACGCGTGGAGGCGCCAGCTCAAACTACCTCGGTTACTCCGATTTCCTTGAAGAGGTTCGAGGCAAGCGAATCAAAACGGCGACCATCGCGGAGGGTCAGGGCGGCACAGAGATCGCAGCTGTGACCACTGACGACCGCCGTATTCGCACCACCGCGACTTACTTGGATCGCGGGCTGATCGGTGACCTGATCGCCAACGACGTCAAGTTCGATGTCAAACCACGCGAAGAAAGCTCACTGCTGATGACACTGCTCGTCAGCTGGGGCCCGATGCTGTTGCTAATCGGTGTCTGGGTGTATTTCATGCGCCAGATGCAGGGCGGCGGCAAGGGTGGGGCTTTCAGCTTTGGTAAAAGCAAAGCCCGCTTGACGGACGAGGCCAACAACACCGTGACCTTTGCTGACGTTGCCGGTTGCGACGAGGCCAAGGAAGAAGTCAAAGAAGTGGTCGATTTCTTGAAAGACCCGGCCAAATTCCAGAAGCTCGGCGGCCGTATTCCGCGCGGCTTGTTGCTGGTCGGCCCTCCGGGTACCGGTAAAACCCTGCTTGCCAAAGGCATCGCCGGCGAAGCCAAGGTTCCCTTCTTCTCAATTTCAGGTTCGGACTTCGTTGAAATGTTCGTTGGCGTGGGTGCTTCCCGCGTCCGTGACATGTTCGAGAACGCGAAGAAAAACGCACCCTGCATTATTTTCATTGACGAGATCGACGCCGTGGGTCGCCAGCGCGGCGCAGGCTTGGGCGGTGGCAATGACGAGCGTGAGCAAACCCTGAACCAGATGCTGGTTGAGATGGACGGTTTTGAAACCAACGTGGGCGTGATCGTGGTGGCTGCCACCAACCGCCCTGACATCTTGGATGCGGCCTTGCTGCGCCCAGGTCGTTTTGACCGTCAGGTCTACGTGACGCTGCCCGACATTCGTGGCCGTGAACAAATCCTGAATGTGCACATGCGCAAAGTCCCGTTGGGTCAAGACGTCAACGCCAGCATCATTGCCCGCGGTACGCCCGGCATGTCGGGGGCTGACTTGGCCAACCTTTGCAACGAAGCCGCTTTGATGGCTGCCCGGCGCAGTGCCCGTGTGGTTGAGATGGTCGACTTCGAAAAGGCCAAGGACAAGATCCTGATGGGCCCTGAGCGTAAGAGCATGGTCATGCCTGAAGAAGAGCGTCGCAACACGGCTTATCACGAGTCGGGCCACGCTTTGCTGGGCAAGCTGCTGCCTAAGTGTGACCCTGTTCACAAGGTCACCATCATCCCGCGTGGCCGCGCCCTTGGTGTGACCATGAGCTTGCCGGCCCAAGACCGTTACAGCTACGACCGCGAGTACATGCTGAGCCAGATCAGCATGCTGTTCGGTGGCCGGATTGCCGAAGAAGTCTTCATGAACCAGATGACCACCGGTGCCAGCAACGACTTCGAACGCGCCACCTCTATTGCCCGTGACATGGTGACCCGCTACGGCATGACCGAGGCCTTGGGCCCGATGGTCTACGCCGATAACGAGGGCGAAGTGTTCTTGGGCCGTTCGGTGACCAAGACCACCAACATGAGCGAGCAGACCATGCAAAAGGTCGACTCCGAAGTGCGCCGCATCATTGACCAACAGTATGTCTTGGCCCGTGGTCTGATTGAAGGCAACCA